>DASQPA010000319.1:0-54556 GCA_035644215.1 Thermoanaerobaculia bacterium | reverse complement strand
ATATATCAGAAACTCCGATCCTGCCGTTTCGTCACTATTTTCGGCTGTCGAGCGCAAAATCTCACATGAACTCAGTCACTTACGCCGACCCAACCCGAGATTTCGCCCCTCTCAGACCGGGGGCCGTGGAAGTTGGGCTAGACATGAGAAGTGGCTTTGTTGGAGCAGCCAATGGTATAAGACACGGTAGGAGCAGAAATGTTGAAGCGCAGGCGAGGAATCGCCTCTATGAGTCGGACGGTTGTGTCAAGTACAACGCTCCGGGCGGGGGGGTTCTTCTCCTCCGGGGTGGGTGGGGGAAGAGTTCCTCTACCAGGGACTTGCGATTCACCAGCTGCGCGATAATGACGATAGGACGTTCTGTTCCGACTTAGGGACTAGCTTCTATTCGCACTCTTCGAGGTCTCCCTCAGGGGACCGGTGCAGGGTGAGCTATGCGTCGAGTCGTTTCTGAGGCGCTCCCATCTGGCACGCGAAGTCTTAGCTCCAAGGCGTTTCACGGAGTCACCTGCCTCAGCTTCGTCCTTTCGTCTACGGAACCTCAGTTACAGGGCTTCTCGGTCCGATCAAGCTGCTTTGGGGAAGGCTTGGTAAGAGCTGCCGGTCACCCACAAGTGATGCAAGAGCACCGCGATCTTGCGAGCCAGCGCCACCACCGCCTTGCGCTTGCCTACTCGGGTCGCGAGCTGCAGGGCCATCGTTTCAGGGCACTGTCGCGGCGGCAATGCAGGGCGGCGTGCGCTGCCTGCACCAGCAGGCGACGCATCTCGCCGTCACCCTCTCGGGTGATCGGTCCTCGCCATTGGCGGTCTCCCGAATCGCGCACCTTGGGCCGCATGCCCAAACAGGCGCCCACATCACGGCTACGCTGGAAGCGCTCCGGCTTGTCCATCCAGCCGATGTACCCCAAGCTCACCAGAGGCCCAACGCCCGGAACCTCCTGGAAGCGAACCAAGAGCTCGTCGGAACCCGACTCTTCGACCAGGTCCTTCTCGAGGTGTTCGATGCGGGTGCTCACCTCGGCGATCGTCGCCACCAAAGGGTCCAGCACCTGGCGCAACTCGGCCTCCATCTTCAGGTCCACGAAGCGCGCCGCAAACCGCGCTGCCAGGCACGAGCTCATCCGGTAGCCGTGGGCCCGCAGGGTGCCCCGCACGCTGTTGATCAGCGCTGTCCGCACCCGGACCAGGCTCGTACGGACCCGCAGCCGGGTGCGCAGCTCCTGGGCTCCCTCGCTGCGCTGGTAGACCGGCCGCAACTGGCTATCCTCCTGCCGGGCCAAGCGAGCCAAGATCTCGGCGTCGATCCGGTCGGTCTTCAGGGAGGACTCCGCGATCAGCCGGATCCGCCGCGGATTGACCACCACCACCTCGTGGCCCATCTCGCCCAGCAAGCGAGCCGCCCAAGAGGACTGACCGCCACTCTCCAGCACCACCCGGCAGCTCTTCCGCTTCCCGAACACTTTCCGCAGCCCCGTTTCGCTCGTCGCCACTCGTTCTTGGACCTTCCCCTTCCCGCTTGCGTCCAGGCCACAAATCTCGCTGTGCTTTTGGTGCAAATCGATGCCAAAATGTTCCACGGTCGGTCTCCTTTCTTGGTAGTGTCCTTCCCTACCGGGCAGTCTGCCACAGCAGGGGGACCGACTCATCTCATCTGGCACCTGGGCGACGCCATCCTGGAGAGCCGCCACCTCGATGTCGAGGGCCTCATACCTTCCTTACCCAATTCCTTACCCAATTCCTTACCCAATTCCGCCCCGATTACCCATTTCCCCCTCGGGACGGCGCCACCGGGCACTGCGGCCACGGCCGAGGTATTCCAACTCGCCCTCCTCCCGCAGGCGCTTGAGCATGTGGCGGATCCTGTCGATGCTGACGCCTGGGCATTTGCGCTGAAGATCGGCGACGCTGAAGTCACCTTCCGCTCGATGGATGGCGTCGAGGACGACCTCACTCTTCTCTCCGCGTGGCGTCTTGACCTGTCCGAGTCGATCCTCGAGCTCTCGGTAGGCCTCCTTGAGGATGTAGAGCAGGTAGTTCAGGTACGGCCAGGGATCGTGCTGGCCCTCGTGCCAGCCCTGGGAGGATTGCTCCAGGGTCTCGTAGTACCGGTCCTTGTTCTGCTCGATGATGCGTTCGATGCTGATGTAGCGTCCGACCTCGAAACCGAGGTGATACCACTGGAGGAGCAGGAGCAGTCGGGAGACTCGGCCGTTGCCGTCGCGGAACGGATGGATGCACAGGAAGTCGAGGTTGAAGGCGGCGACGGCCAGGAGCGGGTGCAGGCGCCGCTCCTCCGTGGCGTCAGCCCCGAGGGAAAGGAGCTCGCCCATGGCCGCGCTCGTGCGCTTGGCGGGTACCGTCTTGAACCGCACGCGCGAACGGCCGTCGGGATAGGTCTCGATGATGTCGATATCCTTCCGTTTGTACTGCCCTGCATCTCCGATGCGGCCTCGCGAGAGGCGATGCAGGTCGAGGAGGGTCGGCTCCGAGACGACGAGCCGTCCGGCGGATGCGTGAATCAGCTTGAGCGCATCGCGGTAGCCGCGCACCTCCTCTTCGTTGCGGTCGCGCAGTACCGGTTTACCGAGAACGACGGCGCGGACGCGCGAGGCGTCGATTTCCACGCCCTCGATGCGATTGGAAGAGACGGCGCTCTCGATCGTCGCATGCTCGCGCAGTGCCCTCAGGCGCTGCGGCGACTGGCGGGTGAAGAGCTCCTGTCTACCTTTGGCCTCTCCGAGATCGGCGAGGTACCACACTGCGGACATCGGCACGTCCGGTGGCTCGGCGGTGAAGCGGCGCAGGGTCATCATGATACGGGAACGCCGCCAGGCGACTCCGGAAGGTTCCCCCGCCCGCCCTACCGCTCCGCCAGCGGTACGAACGCCCGCTGGGTCGCCCCGGTGTAGACCTGCCGCGGCCGGTTGATCTTGGTCTTGGCGTCCTCGCGCATCTCCTGCCAGTGGGCGATCCAGCCCGGCAGGCGGCCTAAGGCGAACATCACCGTGAACATGTTCGTCGGGATGCCCATGGCGCGGTAGATGATGCCGCTGTAGAAGTCGACGTTCGGATAGAGCTTCCTTTCGATGAAGAACTCGTCCGAGAGGGCGACCTCCTCTAAGTGCTTGGCGATTTCGAGGAGCGGATCGGAGAGGCCGAGATCGCCCAGGATCTCGTCGCAGGTCGACTTCAGGATCTTCGCCCGCGGGTCGAAGTTCTTGTACACCCGGTGGCCGAAGCCCATGAGGCGGAAATCCGAGCTCTTGTCCTTCGCCATGGCGACGTACTTCCGGTAGTCGCCGCCGTCGTTCTTGATCCGCTCCAGCATCTCGATGACCTTCTGGTTGGCGCCGCCGTGGAGCGGTCCCCAGAGGGCGCAGATGCCGGCCGAGATCGAGGCGAAGAGGTTGGCCTGGCTGCTTCCCACCATGCGCACCGTCGAGGTGCTGCAGTTCTGCTCGTGGTCGGCGTGGAGGATCAAGAGGAGGTTCAGGGCCCGCTCGAGGACCGGCGAGACCTGGTAGGGCTCGGCCGGCACGGCGAACATCATGCGCAGGAAGTTGGCGCAGTAGGAGAGGTCGTTCTGCGGATAGATGAACGGCTGGCCGATGTTCTTCTTGTAGGAGAAGGCGGCGATCGTCTTCGCCTTGGCGAGCAGCCGGATGACGTTCAGGTCGACGTTGTCGGCGGTTCCGGTCTCCGGATAGTAGGTCGAGAGCGACGCCACCATGGAGGAGAGGATCGCCATCGGATGGGCGTTCGGGGGGTAGCTCTCGAAAAACTTCTTCATGTCCTCGTGGAGCAGGCTGTGCCGGGTCAGGCGGTCGCGGAACTCGGCGAGCTCGGCCGGATTCGGCAGGTGGCCATAGACCAGGAGGTAGCAGATCTCGGTGAACTGGGCCCGGCCGGCGATCTCCTCGATGGGATAGCCGCGGTAGCGCAGGATCCCCTTCTCGCCGTCGATGAAGGTGATGGCGCTCTCGCAGGCGCCGGTGTTGGCGTAGCCCTGGTCCAAGGTGATGGCCCCGCTCTTGGCGCGGAGCGAGGTGATGTCGATCCCCTTTTCGCCCTCGGAGCCGACGACGACCGGCAGGTCGTAGCTCTTGCCGTCCAGGGTCAGGCGGGCGCTGTCAGGCTGGGGCGCCGTCGGGGCGGCGGGGGCAGGGGCTTCCTCGGCGAGCTCTTTCGTCTGTGACATGCCCCCTATTCTACCCCCACCTCCCTCACAGCTCGCGCAGGGCGGTGACGACCGGCTGGCGGGCGGCCCGGATGGCCGGGAAGAGGCCGCCCAGAAAGCCCATGAACAGGGCGATGAACATCCCGCCGACGACGAGCGGCGGGGTGACGGCAAAGGTGAAGCCGACCTGGCTGAAACTCTGGAAGTTGATCGTCGAGGCCCGGTAGCCGTTGAAGACGACGTAGGCGAGGAAAGCGCCCACCAGCCCGCCGGCCGTCGCCAGGGCGAGCGATTCGACGAGCACCGAGACCACCACCGGCCCGGCAGAGAAGCCCAGGGCGCGCAGAGTCGCGATCTCGCGCTTGCGGGAGGCGACCGCCGTGTACATGGTGTTGAGCGCCCCGAAAGTCGCCCCAATGGCCATCAGGATGGCGATGAAGCCGCCCAGGAAGGTGACGATGGAGGAGATCGCCTGCGACTGCTGGGCATAGAAGTCGCTCTCGCGCACCACCTTGACGTCGAGGCGCGGATCGGTCGTCAGGGTGTCCTTGAAGGCGGTGAACGCCGCCGGCGAGGTGAGCTTGGCGTGGACCGACTGGAAGGTGTCACCACGCCGGTAGGCGGGCTGGAGGACCGCGGCGTCGCACCAGAGCTCGGAGTCGGCGAGCGTGCCCTCGGCGGAGAAGATTCCCACCACCGTCCAGGTGTTCTCTCCCCAGCGCAGGGTCGAGCCCAGGTCGAGCCCCGAGTACTGCGCCGTCGCCCCCTTGCCGGCGAGGATCTCGTTCTTGCCCGGCGCGAAAGCCCGCCCGGCGATGATCTTCACCTTCTCGCGGACCTCGAACGCGGCCGGCTGTACGCCGCGCAGAGGCACGTTGGCCGCGGTACCGGTCGAGCGCTTGGGCAGATCGACGATGACGTAGAGCTCGGCCGAGGCGATCGGGCCACCCTCCGGCGAGCGCTTGATGCCGGGGGCGTCGGCGATCACCCGCGTGTCGTCGTGCCGCAGGCCGCTCATCATCTCCGAATCGCTCCCCGAGCGCAGGATGATGGCGGTATCCGGCGCGCCCGAGTTGGCCATGGTGCGACTGAAACCGACGCCGATCGACAGGATGGCGACGAAGACCGACACCACCCCGGCGATGCCGAAGGACGCCGCGATCGAGGAGCCCTTGCGCTCCTTGAGCATGCGCAGGTTGAGGAGCGTGACCGCGGTCGTCTGTTGCCACCATTTGCCCATGATCTAAAGCCTCCGGAGCGCGTCGACGATCTTGAGACGCATGGCTTGATACGCTGGAATGATACCGGTCACGAGGCCTAAGAGCAGCACGAACACCACCCCGAGGACGATGTCCCGGCCGGGCAGGAAGAAGACGGGCAGGAACTGGTGGGTCGGATCGCCGAGCACGGTCACCGCCGTCCAGGCGAGGAGCAGCCCGAGCCCGCCGCCGACGATGGCCAAGAGGAGCGACTCGGTGAGCACGAGCACGAGGATCCGGCGGTCGGTGAAGCCCAGGGTTTTGAGCACCGCGAGCTCACTCGTGCGCTCGCGGACCGACTGGGCCATGGTGTTGCCGGCGACCAGGAGGAGGGTGAAGAAGACCGCCGAGACGACGCCGCCGATGATCGTCCCGATGTCGCCGACCTGGTCGGCGAAGCCCTGGGCGAACGCCTGCTCGGTCGAGGTCTTGGTCTCGGCCGGCGAGTTGGCGAACAGCGAGTCGATCTTCGTCGCCATCTGGGTGGTGGTTTTGGGGTCGGCGATGCGGATGATGTACCAGCCGACGTTGTCCCTTAGGTTGACGCTCGCCTCCTTCAGGTAGTCGTAGTGGAAGAACATGTTGCTGGTGTCGTTCCCCTTCTCCTTGCCGGTGTAGATGCCGTCCAGGGTGAACTCCCAGGTCTTCGCGCCGTCCTTCCGCCGGTAGATGGTCGCCTGGATGGGGATGCGGTCGCCCACCTTCCAGCCGAAGCGCTCGGCCGTCGTCTTGCCGACGATGGCGCCGGTACGGTCGGCGAGCCAGGCCGCCTTCTGCGCCGGGGAGAGAACCAGCTCCGGATACAGGTTGAGATAGGTGTCGGTGTCGACCGCCATCTGGCCGAAGAAGTTCTTGGGATCCTGGTAGATGCCGCCGAACCAGTTGGCGTGCGTCACCGCCTTCACCCCCGGCACTGAGGCGATGCGGTCGCCGTAGGAGATGGGCAGCGGCTGGATGAGCGACACCTTGTGGATGACCAGCATCCGGTCGGCCCCCGAGACGTCGACGCCGACCCGGAAGGCCTGCCGGATGGCGCCCAGGTAGCCGAAAACCACGAAGGCGAAGAGGACCGAGAGCAAGGTGAAGAGCGTCCGCACCTTGCGGCGGGTCAGGCTGGCCCAGACGATGGGGAGGAATTTCATGCCGCGGGCTCCAGAGAGAGGCGACCCTTGTCGAGGTGGACGGTGCGGCCGGCACGGGCGGCGGCGTGGGGGTCGTGGGTCACCATGATGATGGTCTTGCCGTGCTCGCGGTTGAGCGCCTGGAGGAGGTCCAGGATCTCGTCGCCGGCCTTGCGGTCGAGGTCGCCGGTCGGCTCGTCGCAGAGGAGGAGCGTGGGGTCGGTGACGATGGCGCGGGCGATGCCCACCCGCTGCTCCTGGCCGCCCGACAGCTGCCGCGGGTAGTGCTTGGAGCGCTGGGCGAGCCCCACGACGTCGAGCGCGGTGGCGACGTGCTTCCGGCGCTCGCCCTTCGAGAGGCCGGTCAGCAGGAGCGGCAGCTCGACGTTCTTCTCCGCGGTCAGCGCCGGCAGGAGGTTGTAGAGCTGGAAGACGAAGCCGATGTGGCGCGCGCGCCAACCGGCGAGCCGGCCCTCGGACAGGTTGCCGATCGCCTCGCCCGCCACCTCGATGGTGCCCGAGGTCGGGCGGTCGAGCCCGCCCAGGAGGTTCAAGAGGGTCGTCTTGCCGGACCCCGAAGGGCCCATCAGGGCGAGGAACTCGCCTTTCCCCACTTCGAGGTTCAAACCGTTCAGGATCTCGATCCGCTCCTCGCCGCGACGGAAGACCTTGTGCACGTCCATGACGCGGACCAGGGCGTTGCCGTTCTCTGCCATCTGCTCTCCTTGTGTCCTATTCCTGGATCTTGACGGGGTCGCCGTCCTTCAAGTCGGTCGGTCCCTCGATCACCACCCGGTCGCTCTCGGTAAGCCCGGAGATGACGATGGCCTGGTCCCCCTGCCCCGGCCCGAGCCGCACGGCTCGCCGCTCGACGTGGTTGCCGCCGGTCGCGAGGACGAAGACTACGTCCTTGCCGTTCTCCTGGCGCACCGCGCTCTTGGGAATGACGATCTCCGGCTTGGCCGTCGGCACCGCCGGTCCCCCCGCACCCGGCGCTCCGGCCGGCTCGTCGGAGAGGAAGGCGACCTTGACCCCCATGTCGGGGAGGATCCGCGGGTCGAGCTGCTCGAAGGCGACCCGCACCTTGACCGTCGCCTTCTGGCGGTCGGCGGTGGGGATGGTGGTGATGACGTGGGCCGGGATCGTCCAGTCCGGGTAGGCGTCGAGAACCGCCTGCGCCTTCTGCCCCGGCTTGACCCGGCCGATGTAGCTCTCGTTGACGTCGACGTCGATCTCCAGGGAGGTCATGTCGACCAGGGTGCAGATGCCGGTGCGGGTGAAGCCGCCGCCCGCCGACACCGGGGAGATCATCTCACCCGGCTGGGCGTCCTTGGTCACCGCGACGCCGGTGAAGGGGGCGCGGATGATGGTGTCGTCGAGGTCCTGCTGGCGCGCCGCGAGCTGGCGCTCGGCGACCACCACCTCCTGGCGGCCGAGGTCGAGCCGGGCGGCGAAGGAGCTCGCCTCGGCGTCGGCGGCGTCGGCGTCGGCCTGGGTCGAGATGCCCTGGGCGGCCAGCCGGTGGGCACGCTCCTGGCTGAGCTTCGCCTGCTTCAGGCGCACCTCGTTCTCGGTCAGCGACCGGCGGGCCGAGTCGAGCTGCGCCACGGCGAGGGCGTGCTGGCGCTGGGAGGTGGCGTCGTCCAGGCGGGCGAGCACCTGCCCCGACTGCACCGCCATGCCCTCCTCGATCAGCACCTCGGACACCTTGCCGGTGATCTTCGACGAGACGGTCGCGGCCCGCCGGGCGGTGACGTAGCCCGAGGCATTGAGAACCGTGCCGGCGACGCCCGCCGGCCGCGCATGGACGGCCGCCACCTTCACGGGTTTGCCCTGCGAGCGGCCGAGGAAGAACCAGAGGCCGAGCCCCAAAGCGATCGCGAGGACGACGAGGACGAGCCAGAGCCTGGACCCAGTCTCCTCCTCGGCGTCGCGATGGCGCTCGATGCGCAGCCCTTCCAACTTACTCTTTTCAGCAGCCATGTCGTTCCTTATCTCCGGAGACCCGCGCTGGTGGAGGCCCGGAAGGGGCCAGTGGACGGATACGGCCGGAGAGCGCCGGAGTTTCGGGATTCTACCTGATTGCAGTGGCAGGCGTAAATAGGGCGAGGGTGTCGACTGCGATATTCTTCCCCTCCATGCCCCTCGAACCGCGGTCTTTCCGTGCTGCAGGGTGGATCGGCATCGTCGGAGCCCTGGCGACGGCCGTTTCTGACCTTGCCCTCCAATACACCCCGGAGGCGTCCCACCTGGCCTCGAGGGACTACCTCTATCTCCTCGACGTCGCCCCCGGCCGGCTCCTCCTCGGTCATTTCCTGGGAGTCTTCGGCATCCTGCTGGAGATCGCGGGGTTCTGGCAGGTCTCCCTGGGGCTCCGTCCCGCGGGTAGGGTGCCCGCGCGCTCGTTCTTTTTCTTGAGCGCCGGGACGTTCGCCCTCGGCACCGCCTTTCACGCCATGTTTGCGCCGATCGGCCTCGCCCTCCACGCTCTGCAGGAGACCGGCGCCGCGCCCGCCCTCCTCTCCGCGGTCGCCGCCGCGGTCCGGCCGGCGCACCAAGGGCTCGGCGCCGTCATCCTCACCGGCATCGCCGCGCTCTCCCTCCTCTTCTCGTGGCTCGTGGTGTTCCGGCCCACCCTCTATCCGCGCTGGATGGCCCTCTGCAGCCCTCTCCCGCTGGCGCTCTTCTTCCTGCTCCTCACCCGGTTCTCCCTCACCCTCCGCCTCGTCCTCCTGCCCTGCGGCCTCAACCTGGCGAACCTGGTGCTGTTCGGCCTGTCGACGGCGGTGCTGGGGCGGGCGCGGGATGCTCGGCCAGGAACTGCCGGATCGTCCGCCGCTCGCTCTCGTCCTTCAAGCGGGTGAAGAGCTTCTCCCGCAGCCGGAGAACCGTCTCGGCGCGGTCGAAGGGGAGGCTGGCGTACATCTTGCCGACGGGGAAGTGGCAGGGCTGACAGCGCGCCGTGAGGATAGGTTGGATCTGTGTGGCGAAGTCGATACGGTGCGGCGAGACGTGGGCCGGGATGGGAGCGGCGGCGCCAGGGAGGAGCGCCAGGGTGAGCAGCAGCGGGTGGGCTGTCATGTCGTCAATAGTAGCGCAAGCACCGGGGCTGTGCCGCCTCAGACCACCAGGATCACCACCCCGCAGACCACCAGCGCGATCCCCCAGAGGAGATCCAGGTTGAACGCGGCGCGGCGCAGGAGGGAGAGGCCGAGCTTCTCGTAGACCAGGAGGGCCACGAGGGCGGCGACCAGCAGGTGGCCCAAGGTGTGGACGGCGACCGCTCCCAGCCAGGCGAGGGGGGTGGCGAAGGGCGCGGCCGGCATGTGCATCGTGTGGCCGGCGTGCGCCTGGCCGCCGAGGAGGAGGGGGACCAGCATCAGCCCCGCGCCGTGCGCCGAGGCCATGAGGAAGGACCAGGCGGTGAGATGGCGGAAGCTGACCCGCATCCCCTCCTCCCCAGGATGGCGGGTGCGGATCAGTCGGTAGAGGCCGAAACCGAGGAGGACCGCCGCCGCCACCCCCCGGAGCACCCCGGCCGGCAGGCTCTCCCGGGCGGCCCAGAGGACGGCGAGGACCGCGGCGATCGAGAGGGCATGGCCGAGGGCGATGGGGAGCAGCGCGGCGAGCACCGCCCCCCGCCGCCGCTCCTGGAGACCGAGCCCCACGGCGAAGAGCCAGCCCATGCCCGGGTTCAAGCCATGGAACGCCCCGAGACCGAAGAGGACGAGCCACGGCCAGAGGCCGGTCACGGACATGGGCCAAGCCTATGTGCAGGGGCGCCGCAGGTCAAAGCGGGCTGAGCCGGTTGCGGGAGGGGGGTGCGGGCGAATCCGAAGCCCGGCTTGCCGAGCGGGGGGTCCCCGGTTAGAATACGCGGTCTCTCGTGGGGCAGTAGCTCAGCTGGGAGAGCACCACGTTCGCAACGTGGGGGTCGAGGGTTCGAATCCCTTCTGCTCCACCAATTCCTCTCCCTCGTGGTTTCCGGGTCGTAAGATCTTGAAAAGACTGGCACTTTTGTACCCGATCGGCTGGATCGCGGCGTGGGGCGTGGGTCCGGCAGGTATACTGTCCAGAGGAAGGCCTGCTGGAGTATCGGGGTGGCACGGCAGGGTTCTGCGCCTATTCGTCGATGAATATCCCCACGAAGGGTAGAGCGATGGTCCACGACATCGACAAAATCCTCCTCAGACCAGGTGACTCGGTCACCTTCGAGGATCGCGACCACTTGCTGGAGACCCTCGACCGGCTCGACCAGCCGGTTCCCGCGCGACACGAAGGGAGGAGCAGGGATCATCGGGAACACTTCTGCATGGTGCGTTACCTGCGTCTCCTTGCCGGAGAGGACCTCCTACCTCTCCCTGTAACCCTGAGAAAGCCCCCCAAGGGACAAGACCCTCCGGACTTCGTTCTCGAGTGGCCTGATGGGCGGCGGGAGACATTCGAGCTGACGGACGGCTCCACACAGGAGTACCAGAGGAGGCTCGCAGCGGCGAGCAGGGCCGAGGACGAGGACCCCCTGGTCTTGCCCGTCGACATCAACACGCCAGAGAAGGAAGCAGCTCAGCTATGGGCGGAGATCCTCTTCTCGGCTTTCCTCCAGAAAGCTGAGGGGCTCAGGCGCGGCCGCTTCGATCTGGACCACATTCTCATCTACGACTTGACGGGGATCGGCCTGTTGCTCCCCTTGCAGCGGGGAGCACCGATCCTGAGGCAGAAGGTCCAGGAGTGGTATGCCAGGGAGGCGCCGGTGAATCGATTCAGACGCATCTCGATCCTGCGCGACCAAGCTCTCCTCCTTGACGTGGAGGTCGAAGGGAGAATCCTCCGGCGGGAATCGCCGTATTTCCAAATCCCGGTCATCCGTGCTGACGACGAAGAGGATCTGAGGAGGCGGCTCCGGGAGATCGACGGCTACTGCCGTCAGAATTCCATCCGCCACCTCAAGGCCTTCGGCTCCATTCTGGGAGACAGGATCGATGACTTTCGCGAGGACAGCGACTTGGACCTGCTGGTGGAGTTCGAGCCCGGGACGCGCGTCACTCTGCTGGACATGGCCCGCATGGAAAGGGAGTTGGGCGAGCTGACCGGATTCAAAGTTGACCTCCGTACAGCGGGCGACCTGAGCCGGTATTTCCGGCAAGAAGTCTTGCAGGAGGCGGTGGAGTTGCGTGCTGCCCGAGGATGACAGGATCCGCCTACAGCACATGCTCGACGCTGCCAGGAAGGCGGCGCGCCTGGCTGCAGGACGTGACCGCGAAGACCTTGATGCCGAGGACGATCCTCTCGCAGACGCTCTGGTCCGTTTGATCTCTGTTATCGGCGAGGCCGCCAGCAAGGTGAGCTCCGGCACCTGCTCAGATCTCGACGGAATCCCCTGGCCCGATGTCGTCGGCATGCGCAACCGACTGATCCACGCCTACTTCGACATCAACCTGGACATCCTGTGGGCCACGGTTCAAGACAGCCTACCTCCCCTCGTTCGGTTACTGGAGTCTGCTCTGGCAGACGACGAGGAGCATCCTACGACTACGCCCTGGTGAGCCTCACCTCGCGCTCGTCCTCCTGGAGGAGGGGCGGACGGCCGAGGTGGTGACGGTCGCCGACGAGATGGTCTGGATCTTCAAGGCCCAGGAGGTGCAGCGCAGCAGGTGATCGCGGAGGTGAAGCGGGGGCAGCAGCCGGCCCCCTCGGCGGGCTCGTAGCGCAGGGCGATCCATAGGGCCACCGCGGCGCTGGCGGCCCGCCGCCCGCGATAACGGGCGACGCGGGGCCGATAAACGACTTCGGACTCTCCCGGAAGTGGAGTTGGAGGCCTCCAAGGGCTCCCCAGGGGTCGCCAAGGAGCGACACGGCCTCGCTAAACCGGTCTCGGAGGTCTCCAAACGAGGTTCGAACCGCGATAAAGTCGGCGCGGAGGTCGTCAAAACTCCGCGGAACGTCGCCAAAGTACTTTCTGGCCCGGCAACAACGGTTTAGCGCGCCCGTGATTCAGTTTATCGAGGGGCTGTTGGAGTTTTGAGGCCGCGCGTTGCAGTTTATCCAGCGACAAGTCGACTTTTGAGGCCGCGTGTTTCAGTTTCTCGAGAGCCTGAAGGAGTTTTAAGGCCGCGCACTTCAGTTTATCGAGGGGCATTCGGAGTTTAGAGAGACTTTTTCGGACTTTACCGGGCTTTGGGCCCGGTCTTTAAGTTTCCGCTCCTCTATGACGGCCGGAGGGCCCGCCGCCCCCGCCGTGAACCTCTCCTCCGCCGGGCGCAGCTCGATCCCGAGCCTCCGGACCGCCCCCTTCGCCCCCCGCCCGCCCCCGTGGTAGGATCACCCCAATTTCTGCTTCTTCCGGAGCACCCGGCGACACGGTCCGGGTGCGGCATCCAAAAGGGTTGCGCATGAAAAGAGCCATCCTCCTCCCGATCGGTCTGTTGCTGCTCGTCGGCTGTCACGGGGGCTCCACCCCGGCCGACAAGACCGCCCTCGCGATTCTCGACGCCAACCAGAAGGCCTGCGATCCGCTGGCCGAAGGCATTTTCGAGGCCTACAAGCAGGCGACGAGCGCCGGGACGCCGCCGGACGCCGCCGTCCGCGCTTTCGTCGAAAACGCGGGGGCCGAGCCTGCGGCGGAGGTCCAGACGGGCCTTCCCTTTGCGGAGAACGCCGTCCGCCCGGCCTCGGCGGAGGAGGGGGAGATCCGCAACCTCCTGGTCGACTGGCAGACCCGGCAGGCGCAGTTCTGCGCCCTGGCCGCCGGTGGCCCCACCGGGGACAACCTGAAGAGCTTCGTGGCCGATCACGACCGGGTGCAGAAGGCCGTCCGCGAAGCCCGCGAGAAGCTCGCGAGCCTGGTCCCCTTGACGCCCGCCGAGCGCACCAGCCTGACCCAGGACTGGAACCTGAACGTTCGCGCCGCCGCCAAGGAGAAGCTCGGCGAGCTGGCGGCCAAGGCCCAGCTCACCGCCCAGCGCGCCGCCCGTGCAGCGGCCGAGGTCGCCGAGGCCCAGCAGCTCGCCGCCGACGACCAGGCGCGCGAGGACGAGAAGAAGCGGTTGAAGGTCAAGGAAGAGGAGGACCGCGAGGCCCTGGTCAACGAACGGCGGACCGCCGAGGAGCTGGAGATCCGGATGAAGCGCGAGCGCCAGGAGAAGACCATGCGCGAGCGCCAGGCCCAGGGGGTGGCGCTGGTCGGCCAGCAGTTCCGCGCCTGGGCCGCCGCCTACCGGCAGCAGATCGAGCCGTTCGCGCGCAACATCCGGGCCGCCCAGCGCCCCTCCGCGGTCGACGTCTGCCCGGCCCTGCGCCACGCCGCGGACGGCGTCCGCATCCCCCAGGCGCCCGACTCCAACCTCCAGGAGCATCTGAACGAAGCCTTCCGCCTGGCCAGCGCCGCCGCCGAATCCTGCGGCCAGAAGCTCAAGGACACCACCGCCTTCCGCCTGCAGCTGATCCTGGAGCACCTGTCGGCCATCGAGAGCCAGCTGCCGAGCGGGTCGTAAAAAGGGGGAACGGCGTGGAGGGCAGGGCAGAGCCCCCGTGCCTGCCCTGCTAGACCCTACCCCTCCACCCCCCCAATCGGCAGGTGGACCCGGAACGTCGAGCCCTGGCCCAGGCGGCTTTCGACCTCGATCTGGCCGCCGTGGGCCTGGGCGACGTGCTTGACGATGGCGAGCCCCAGGCCGGTTCCCCCCTCCTCGCGCGACCGCCCCTTGTCCACCCGGTAGAAGCGCTCGAAGATCCGCGGCAGGGCCTCTGGGGGGATGCCGATACCGGTGTCGCTCACCTCCAGGAGGGCCTCGCCGTCCTGCTGCGCCAGGCGGACGACGACCTCGCCGCCCGGCTGGTTGTACTTGATCGCGTTGTCGAGCAGGTTGACGACCAGCCGCTCCAGACCCTCGGCGTCGCCGGGCAGGGGCGGGAACGGCACCGGGGGGCCGGGCTCGGCGAGCGCCAGGCGGACCTGTTTCTCCTCGGCGGCCGAGGACATCAGGTCGACGGCGCGGCGGACGATCGCGTCGAGGTCGACCGGCTCGTGCGGCGGCGTCCGTTCCAGGCTCTCCAGGCGGGAGAGGGTCAAGAGGTCGTCGAGCAGGGCCTGGAGGCGGCGGCACTGGCGCAGGATCCGCTCGGTGAAGCGGGAAGCTGTGGCCGGCTCGCCCAGGGCGCCGTCGCGCAGGGTCTCGGCGTAGCCGCGGATGGCGGCGAGCGGGGTCTTGAGCTCGTGCGAGACGTTGGCCACGAAATCGCGCCGCATCTCCATCAGCCGGGTGAGCTCGGTGGTGTCGCGGGCCACCACCACCGCTCCGGCCCCCGCCCGGCCGGCGCTACCGGTGCCACCGGCGCCACCAAGATCGGCGAGGACCGTGCTGGCGAGCTGGAGCGTGTGCCGCTCCGGGCTGCCGATCTCGATCTGGGCCTCCTGCGGCTCGCCACGGCGGAGGGTGGCCTCGACCAGGCGGTCGAGCTCGGGCACCCGCACCAGCTCGAGCACCGGCCGGCCGGCCACCTCGCCGGCCTCGCCGGAGAGGTCGAAGAGCCGGCAGAAGGCCGGGTTGGCGAGGACCGCACGGCCGCCGCCGTCCACCACCAGCACCCCCTCGGACATGCCGGCGAGGATGGCCTTCAGGCGATCGCGCTCGTGGCGCAGGGCGGCGAACTGCTCCTGGACGGTGGTCCCCAGGCGGTTCAAGGCGACCGCCAGCTCGGCCAGCTCGTCGGCGTCGGGGAGCGCCACCCGGTGGTCGTAGCGTCCGCTGGCGAGCGCCGAGGCGCCGGCGATGAGCTCGGCGAGCGGCCGGAACAGGCGGCGGTCGAGCCAGAGCGAGAGGACGAGGACCGCCACGCCGGCGGCGAGCACGGCGAGGAGGAGGGCCGCCGCCAGGCTCCCCTTCAGGGTTTCCAGCTGGGCGAGCGGCTGGGCGAGGCGGAGCACGAAGAGGCGCCCGCCCGAGGCGGTGAGCGTGCGGGCGGCGTAGACATAGGTACGGCCGATGGTGGCGCTCTTGCGCACCGACCAGCCGTGCCCGCTCGAAAGCGCCGCCTGCACCTCGGGCCGGGTGGCGTGGTTCTCCATCTTCCGCACGCCGAGAGCGGTGCGCGCGCTGTCCGCCAGTACCGTGCCGTCGGCGGCGATGAGGGTGAGGCGCAGGCCCCGGGCCTCGGGCTCGTCCGCGCCAGCGACGCTATTGGCGTCCGGGGCCGCCAGGGCGCGCACCCAGCCCTGGAGGTCCGGGCCGCCCGACTCGATGCGGGCGAGGACGACCGGACCCAGGAGGTCCAGGGTGTCTTCGAGCTGGACCGCGGCGCTCTTCTCCAGGAGCCCAGGGAGGAGGACCCAGAGGAGGGCGGCGGCGGCGAGCAGGGCGGCGAGCGCCGGCCACAGCGGGGCCAGGCGCAGCTTCGGCGTGAAGCCGAGGAAGCCCACCAGCTCAGGGCCTCAGCCGGTAGCCGACGCCGATGACGGTTTCGATGCGGTCGGCCTCGGGGCCGAGCTTCCGGCGCAGCCGGCGGATGTGGGTGTCGACGGTGCGGCTGTCGATGTCCTCGGCGTAGCCCCAGACGTCGGTCAGGAGCTGGCCGCGGGTCTGCACCCGGCCGGCGCGCTCCATGAGCAGGCGCAGGAGGCGGAACTCGGTCGCGGTGAGCGGGATCTCCTCGCCGCGGATGCGCAGCTGGTGGCCGGCGACGTCGAGCTGGATGCCCCCCACCGCGAGGTCGGGCTCGCGGTCCGACGGGGTGGGCTCCGGCTTCTTCCTCCGCAGGACCGCCTTCACCCGCAGGACCACCTCGCGCGGGCTGAACGGCTTGCTGATGTAGTCGTCGGCCCCCAGCTCCAGGCCGACGATGCGGTCGACCTCCTCGCCGCGGGCGGTCAGCATGACGATGGGCACCCGGGCGGTCGTGCCGTCCCGCTTCAGCAGACGGGTGAGCTCCAGGCCGTCCATCCCCGGCAGCATGAGGTCGAGCAGGATGAGGTCCGGCGCCTCGCGGCGGACCGCCTCCAGGCCGCTGTCCCCCCGGCGGGCGGTCTCGACGGCGAAACCCTCCTTCTCCAGGTTGTACTGCAGGACCTCGGCGATGTCGGGCTCATCTTCGATGAGCAGGATGCGTTCGTGGGTCATCGTAAGGGAAGCGTAGCACGGGGTCTTCCACAGATCCTGTGGAAAACCCTGCGGAGAACCCCCTCCGGAGGGCCGCGGAATGGGGCTTTCCACGCTTTGAACAAGAGTCTGTGCAAGAGAGTCTAAGTCTTTTGTTTTCATAATCTTGATCCCTCACGGTCGAGATCCTGGGAAGGATCGTTGGCGATCAATTTACTGTTTTCCACAGAGGAGCGTGTGACCGCCGGGTGAGAGCTGTGTTAAATCCATGTGACGCAGCCACTTACCGGAAAATTACAAGCCCTGGGAGGGGTTTGAAAAAAGGCAAATCCTGCCGGATGGAGAGTAAAAGTTGCAACGGGGAGGTCAGTCCGCGGTCGCGGCTTCGAGCCCCTGGCGCACCGCGAGGCGGCGGCCGAAGGTCGCCGCGAAGATCTCCCGGTGCTCGCGCGCCGCCTCGAGCTCCAGGCTGACGTCGTAGCGCGACAGCACCTCGAGCTTGATCCGCTGCGGTCGGATCGAGGCGTAGATCTCGTCCACCCGGGAGGCATGGGTGCGGTCGAGGGCGTCGGCCACCCGCAGCAGGCAGCTGAGCTTCGCGATCACCCGCTGCTGCCAGGGTTTGAGCGCCGCCAAGGTGGGGTGGCGATGGGGCCGGGGGCGGGCGCCGCGGTGGTAGCGGGCGACGTGGGCGAGGATCTCGATCTCGCGCGGGTCGAAGGCGTCCAGGGTGGCGTTGGTGATCAGGTAGTAGCTGTGCTTGTGGTGGCCTTCGTAGTGGATGGTGTAGCCGATGTCGTGGAGCAGGGCGGCGTACTCCAGCCACTCCCGCTCGCGCGCCCCGAGGCCGTGAACCGAGACGGTCAGGTCGAAGAGGCGGACGGCGAGGCGGGCGGTCTGGCGGTTGTGGGCGAAGACGCTCTCGCTACGCTCGGCGAGCTGGAGCACCTGGCGCCGCCGCAGGTCCTCGGGGTCGCGGGCGAGCGGGATGGGCTGGCCGAGGGCGGCGAGCACCAGCCCTTCGCGCAGGGCGCGGTCCGAGACCTGGAAGCGGTCGACCCCGGCGTGGAGGACCAGCTCCTCCAGGAGGACGGCGCCGGCGACGAGCGAATCGGAGCGCGGCCCGCCGACCGGCGGCAGGGCGGCGATCTCCCGGCGCTTCATGGCGATCAGGCGCGCCACCACCTGCGACAGCTCCCGGGTCCGCACCTCGCGCAGGGCCGCCCCCCCGCCCTTCCGGCCGCGTTCGGCGAAGAGGTCGGCCAGATCGGCACAGCAGACCGCCGTTCCCGAGGTGGCGACGAGCCGGGCGACCGGCCGGAGGAGGGTCTCCTCGGCGAGGGCCGCCCGGATGCGCCGGCGCAGGCGGTCGATCTCGCCCGGGTTCGGCGGGTCGCCTTTCAAGGCCGTGGCGCAGCGCAGCGACCCCAGCCGGAAGGAGACGACCCGTTCGACCTTCCCCCCCTGGCTCGCGATCCATTCGGTGCTGCCGCCGCCCACGTCGACCACCGCCGACGGCCCCTGCCCGAGGTCGACCACCTCGCGCACTGCGCGGTAGATCAGCAGCCCCTCGTCGGTGCCGGAGAGGATCTGGACGTCGAAGCCGGTCTGCGCCTTGACCTGGGCGAGGAACTCCTCGCCATTGGTCGCCTCGCGCACGGCGCTGGTCGCCACCGCCACCACCCGGCGTGCCCCCTTCAAGCCGGCCAGGGTGGTCATCTTGATCAGTGCCTCCAGGCCGTCGGCCATGGCCCGCTCGGAGAGCGCTCCCTGGGCTCCCTCCAAGAGAGAGTTTTTGCCCAGCCGCACCATCTCGCGTTCCCGGTCGAGCACCCGGTAGCCCCCCTTGGGCTCAGGGGCGACGACGATCATGTGGATCGAGTTCGAGCCGATGTCGATGGCGGCGAGGCGCGGTGTCGGCGGCAGGGGCTCCGCCCTCTCGATCGGCACGAGAGAGAGCCCGGGTTCGCCGGGGAGGGAGAGCGCCTGGACCACGACCGGGTTGGCCTTCACGCCACCGATTCTAGTGGCATTTCGACCGCCCCCACCTCGTCCATCTGCCCCGAGAGCCAGCGCAGGTACTCCCGGCATCCATCGGCCAGGGCCTCGCTCCCGGTCTCCCGGAGCACCCGGGCGGGGAGGTCGGCCGGCAGGAGGGAGGTGATCTTCAACCCCAGGATCTTCCCCGCCGCCACGGCGAGGAGACCCATCGGGCCGGGGGTCGAGACGAAGATCTGCGCGTAGCGCTCGCGCTCGCAGTGTTCGAGGACCTCGAGCACCGGGGGCACGGCGAAAGAGAGGCGGGCACGGACGGGGAGGGGGAGCTCGGCCAGGGGCGCGAAGCGGCGGACCGGGATTCCCGGCGGCTGGCCCTCGCCACAGGTGAGGGCCGCCATTTCGGCCAGGCCCGAGGCGGCGAGGGCGGTCTCGGCCCACGGCAGGTCGGCCGCCGGGTCGTCGGTGAACCAGGCCGCCCGATCGGCCACCCCGCCCGCCCCGCGGAAGCCCAGGAAGCGCTCGGCGGCACCGTCGACGAGGTCGCGGTCGCGGTGTTGGGCGTGGAGGGCGACGAGGAAGGGGGAGAGGGTGAGGGCGAAGGGGGCGAGGTTGGCGGCCGCTCCCAGACAGCGGGAGAGCCGCCCGCGTCGTATCTCGCGGGCGAAGTCCTCCAGCAGACCCTGGAGGGCTCGCCGGCTGGCCTGGCTGGCGAAGCCGAAGGTCTCCTGGTCGGGGGTCGTGCCCGCACCCGCCGCCGGCGCCGCCGGTCGCTTCCGGCGCCGGCCGGGGGCGGAGAGGAAGAAGAGCCGGCGGCGCGCCGGGGGCTCGGCCGTCACGGTGGGCGGGGTGGCGAGGAGCTGGAGCAGGCGGGCGAAGGGGTCGCTGCGGTCGGAAAGCAGGGGGAGGAAGCGCCGCCGGTAGAATTCGTAGGCGATGCCGTAGAGGCTCTGGGTGAGGCGGAGGGTCGAGCCGGTGGCGCCGCCGGGGACGTGGGCGTCGGCCTTGAGGTGGGCGAGGTACGCCTCGACGGTCGCGGCGGGCGGCGTCTCGGTCCAGGTGGTCGCGATGTAGAAGCCGCCGTGGTCGTCGCTGCCGCCGGTCAGGCTCTTGACCCAGGGGCGCGGGCCGTGCGGGCGGAGGCGGTGACGCGCCGCAAGGTCCTCGATCACCCCGCGGTCGAGGCGGTCGACGATCCGCCGGAGGAGCTCGTTCGCCCGCCGGTCGTGGATGCCGTTCAGGCCCTCGAAGCGGTTGAAGAGGACGAGGAGCTTCTCGAACTGGGCGAGCGAGAGGCGGCCGTTGACCCGCACCAGCGGGTGGGCGACCGAGTGGACGATCGCCTCGGCCACCAGGTAGTCGCGCAGCTCGTAGACGTTGCCGGAGAGGCGCTGGATCTCTCTGTGTTGCGCCTCGGTAACGCCGGACACCAGGCAGTGGACGTGGGTCCCGTCCTCCGGGAAGGCGACCGTCACCTCCGAGGAGAGGAAGACCCCCGGCAGGTGGGCGATCTCCAGGGCGCCGGCCACCGAGTCGTGGTCGGAGACGGTGACGAAGTCCATGCCGCGCTCACGGCAGAGGCGGTAGATCTCTTTCGGCTCGGTGAAGCTCTCCGGCGCCTGCGCCTGGCGCAGGATCCACTCGGTCGGTCGGTTGGAGTGTTTGCTGTGGACGTGCAGGTCGGCCTTGGCCATGTCGCCCCCTCGGTTTCTTGCATGGTAGCCTTAAGGAAGGCCCAGAGGGTGACGACGGTGTAGCGGAACTGCAACATCGAACAGAGTTTATCGGGGCTGTCACGGCTTCGTCACAGGCTTTCCTCGGTGCCGCTCCCGGGCACTATGGCAGAATGAAGCTCTGCGTTCCGAGGGCCTCTTCCGCCGCAGGGCCCACTGCGAGGTCGATCCCTGTGTCCGAACCCAAGAAAAGCTTCCGCCCCGAACCGGTCCCTCCGCCCCCGGAGCGGCTCGAACCGGAGTCCCTCTTCCTCAATCGCGAGATCTCGTGGCTCGACTTCAACGCCCGGGTGCTCCACGAGGCGGAGGACGCGGAGACGCCGCTTCTCGAACGGCTGAAGTTCGTCGCCATCTTCGAGAGCAACCTGGACGAGTTCTTCATGAAGCGGGTGGGCGGCCTGAAGCAACAGTTGGCGAGCAACATCCGCGAGCTGCCGCCGGACAACCGGACCCCCCGCCAGCAGCTGGCCGAAATCGACCGCATGGTGCGGCCGATGCTCGGCCGCGAGCGGCGGCTGTTCCACCGGGAGCTCCTGCCGGCCCTCAAAGCCCACGGCCTGGAGCTCCTCCGCTGGGAGGACCTGAAGCCCTCCGAGCGCCGCCACCTCTCGGAGGAGTTCGAGAAGAACCTCTTCCCCATCCTCACCCCCCTGGCGGTCGACCCCGCGCACCCCTTCCCCTTCATCTCGAACCTCTCGCTCTCGCTCGCCGTGGCGGTCAAGGAGCCGGGGGACGACGAGCTGCGCTTCGCCCGGGTCAAGGCGCCCTCCTCCCTGCCGCGCTGGCTCCAGGTGGCGGGGGCCTTGCGTTTCGTCCCCCTGGAGGAGGTGATCGTCCACAACCTGGAGCGGCTCTTCCCGGGGATGGAGATCGTCGAGGCGCACCCCTTCCGGGTGACCCGCAACAGCGACGTGCAGAGGAACGAAGAGGAGGCCGACGACCTCCTGGAGGCGATCCAGGAGGAGCTGCGGGAGCGGCGCTTCGCCACCGTCGTGCGGCTGGAGGTGGCGGCCGGCATGCCGCAGTGGATGCGCGACCTCCTCTCCGAGCAGCTGGAGACCCGTCCCGAGGACCTCTTCGAGGCCGAGGGGCCGCTCGGCCTGCGCGACCTGATGCAGCTCGCCTCCGTCCCCCTGCCGTCGCTCAAGTACAAGCCGTGGACCCCGGTGATCCGGCCGCGGCTCCAGGCCGCCGACCCCGAGGACCTGGACGTCTTCGCCGTGATCGCGGCCGGCGACGTCCTCGTCCATCACCCCTACGACTCCTTCGCCGGCAGCGTCCAGCGCTTCATCGAGGCGGCGGCGGACGACCCCTCGGTCCTCGCCGTCAAGCAGACCCTCTACCGCACCTCGGCCGACTCGCCGATCATGCGGGCGCTCATCCGGGCGGCGGAGACGCGGAAACAGGTGGCGGTGACGGTCGAGATCAAGGCGCGCTTCGACGAGGCGGCGAACATCGAGTGGGCCGAGCGGCTGGAGAACGTGGGCGCCCACGTCGCCTATGGCGTGGTGGGCCTCAAAACCCACGCCAAGATTGCCCTCGTCGTGCGCCAGGAGAAGGAGGGCCTGCGCCGCTACACCCACATCGCGACCGGCAACTACAACGCCGAGACCGCCAAGCTCTACACCGACTTAGGCCTCCTGACCACCAACCAGGAGCTGGGGGACGACGTGGCCCAGCTCTTCAACCTGCTGACCGGCTACGTCCACAAGCCGAAGTTCAAGAAGCTCCTGGTCGCCCCGATCAACATGCGCCAGCGTTTCCTGGAGCTCATCGCGCGCGAGGTGGAGCACCAGAAGGCCGGGCGGGGTGGCCACGTCATCGCCAAGATGAACTCGCTCGAAGACCCGCAGATCATCGAGGCGCTCTACGCCGCCTCGGCGGCGGGGGTCGAGATGGACCTCATCGTGCGCGGCATCTGCCGTCTGCGCCCCGGCGTCCCCGGCCAGAGCGAGACGGTGCGGGTGATCTCGATCATCGGCCGGTTCCTGGAGCACGCCCGGATCTTCTACTTCGCCAACGGCGGCAAGCCCGAGTACTTCTTCGGCTCGGCCGACTGGATGTCGCGGAACTTAGACTACCGGGTCGAGGCGATCACCCCGGTCGAGGAGCCGCGGCTCCAGGACGAGCTGCGGACGATCCTGGATCTCCAGCTGGGCGACAACGTCAAAGCCTGGGACATGCGCGCCGACGGCACCTTCCTGCAGCGCCGCCCGGCGCCCGGCGAGGCGCCGCGCAACAGCCAGGAGCTGCTGATGCAGCGGGCGTTGGAGCGGGTGGGGCGGTAGGGGGGGCGGCGGCATAGGCCCAGCCGCTACCACGAACCTCGCCGGAACCACCGCCGCCAGGGCGTCTCCGCAGGCCGGGAACGCCTACGATGCCGCAGCGCTGGAGACGCCCTGGCGTTCGGGGTCAAGGAAAGTCTGTGGTAGCGGCTGGGCGTCTCTACCCCCTCCTACTGCGTTCATCCCAGCCATCGCGGCCGCAAAGTTAGCGCCTATGAGGGGCGGCCCTTACCCTCCGGCGGGCGCCGAATGGCGTCGTGATGCGGGTCATGGTGCCGGGCGGCTGGGCTCCTGGTAGAGGCCGATCACGTTCCCCGCTGGATCGCGGAAGCGCGCGGTGATTTCCGGCGCATCCACCCCGATGGGCTGCACGAGCTCGCCGCCGTGCGCGATCACGGCGTCGATCGCCGCGGCGACGCTGTCGACCATGATGTAGAGCAGCAATCCCGGCGACGCCGCCGGGGGGCGGCCGAGGGTCCAGGTGCCGCTTACCTGGCCCGTCGTATCGTCGAACGCGACAGCGCCGTCGCCCCGCTGCCGGATCTTCCAGCCGAAGACCTGTTCGTAGAACTCGGCGGAGCGACGGATGTCGAGGGCGGGGAACTCGATATAGCAGATCTTGCCGTTAGTTGGAGACATGGCGGAACTCTAGCACCACGCTGTTCCAGTGATCCAGATCTTTCGAATCCTTCCGCGGCGAGCGAGGAGAGCTCCGCAACAGGCCAGCTCCCGAGACTCTGGGCCAGCGTAAGCGGATACGGCTCAGCTCCCGAGACAATGGGCCAGCGTAAGCAGATACAGCCCAGCTCCCGGGACTTTGGGCCAGCGTAAGCAGATACGGCTTAGCTCCCGGGATTTTGGGCCAGCGTAAGCAGATACGGCCCAGCTCCCCGGACAATGGGCCAGCGTAAGCGGATACGGCTCAGCTCCCGAGACAATGGACCAGCGTAAGCAGATACAGCTCAGCTCCCGCGCGAAGCCGGATTCATCCGGCGCAACTTCTAGCCCGGAGATTTATCTCCGGGCGGAGGTCCGGGCCCACGAGAACCGTCGCCCCTTCGGGGCTTTGTTTTCTTGAGGTTACCCAACCTGGGGGCTTGCGACCCAGGCTACCTGCCTACGCCCCTTCGGGGCGGTCCTCCTGCATATAAGGATGCTGCGGAGCCCACCGATCTTGATCCCCCTCCCGAGGGGTATGCCGGCGAGCCCTGCTTCGTCTCCGATGTGGTCCTCTGCGAAATCGGCTGAGTATCCTTCGCCCGGCTATTCGCTGAATGTTATTGTCTCTTGGAAAGGAGGGAGCCATGAAGCGCCAGCACAGATTCCACGTCGTCTACTTTAAGGATAGAGGCTGGTGGGTGGCCCAATGTCTCGAGCGGAATCTAGCGACGGCGTCCCAAGACCCGAGAGATTTGCCCGGTAAGCTTCAGGCGGTCCTCAAGGTACAGATTGAGGCCGATCTCGAGGCCGGGGTGGAGCCCTTCAGCACCTTGCCACAGGCGCCGCGTCGTTTTTGGCAGATGTTTCAGAGTGCCGAACCTTGGCACCTTGAAAACACAGTGCGGTCGTAGCGTAACCCCCTACGCCCCCATCCCCGCCCCGGCGCCCAGGGCGCGGCGTAGCCACTTGCCCTGGACTCCTTTCATCATCTTCTTCATCCCCTTGTACTGCTTCAGGAGCTTGTTGATCTCCTGGACCGAGGTGCCGGAGCCGATGGCGATCCGCTTCTTGCGGCTGCCGTTCAGGACGTCCGGCTTGCGGCGCTCGAAGGGGGTCATCGAGTTGATGATCGCCTCGACTACCACGAGGCCCCGCTCGTCGACGTTCGCCCCTTCGAGACCGCGGAGCGGCCCGACCTTGGGGAGGAGCTCCAAGACCTGGCCGAGCGGCCCCATCCGGCGCAGCTGGCGCAGCTGGTCGCGCAGGTCCTCCAGGCTGAACTCCTGGCGCGCGATCCGGCCGGCCAGGCGCTTGGCCTCCTCGTGATCGAGCCCCTGCTCGGCCTTTTCGATGAGCGACAGCACGTCGCCCATGCCGATCATCCGCGAGGCCATGCGCTCGGCGTGGAAGAGCTCCAGGTCCTCGGGCTTCTCGCCCATGCCCACGAAGCGGATCGGCACCCGTGCCACGGTGCGGATGGAGAGCGCCGCGCCGCCTCTGGAGTCGCCGTCGAGCTTGGTCAGGATCGCCCCGGTGAGCGGCAGGGCGGCGGCGAACTGCTCGGCGCTCTTGACCGCGTCCTGGCCGGTCATCGAGTCGGCGACGAAGAGCGTCTCCTGGGGGGAGAGACGGTCGGCGAGCTGGCGGATCTCCTCCATCAGGGCGGCGTCGACGTGCAGGCGGCCGGCGGTGTCCATCAAGACCACGTCGTGGCCGCGCTGGCGGGCGACGTGCAAGGCCCGGGTGGCGAGGTCGAGGACCGTCTCTCCCGGCTCGGGCGCCAGGACCGGCACCTCCACCCGCGCGCCGACCTGGATCAACTGCTCGACCGCGGCGGCGCGCTGGAGGTCGCCGGCGACGAGGAGCGGATGCCTGCCGCGCTTCTTCAGGCGCAGGGCGATCTTCCCCGCCGTGGTGGTCTTGCCCGAGCCCTGGAGACCGCAGAGGAGGACGACCGCCGGCCGGCCGTCCAGGTGGAGCTCCGTGCCCTCCTCGCCCAGGAGGGAGGCGAGCTCGTCGCGCACCACCTTGACCACCTGCTGGGCGGGGGTCAGGCTCTCCATCACCTCCTGCCCCAGCGCCCGCTCGCGCACCCGGTCGATGAACGGCTTGACCACCCGGATGTGGACGTCGGCCTCGAGCAGGGCGAGGCGGATCTGGCGCAGGGCCGCTTCCAGGGTCTCGGGGGTGATCTTCCCCTCGCCCTTCAGATTGCGGAAGACGTCCTGGAGCTTGTTCTGGAGACCATCGAACATGGGAAAAAACCTCGCCGTCAGGGGCGGCAGGGGGGCCGCCGTTGCCAAAGGAGGGAAATGGTAGCACGCCGGGGGCGAAGGGGCCGCCCCCTAGTCTAGGCCCGCCGCCGCGCCGGAAGGCCCTGCTGCCAGCGCGTCCACACGTGCCGCTGCCAGATCAGGCCGGCGGCGTCCAGGCCTCGAGCCGGCTCACGGCGCCGCCTTCGAGGGATTGGCAATCACCTGGTGGAGGGCGAGGACCCGGCGCACCGCCTCGGTGGTGGCGCGGGCGGTCAGGGTGGCGCCGGTCACCGGGTGGATGCCTCGCTTCAGGTCGAGCTCGGGGCCGAGCGCTCTGCCCCCGAACTGGCCGTACCAGGGGCCGCGCGGCAGGTACTGCTCGGGCTCCTCGAACGAGAGCACCTCGACCCGCGCCACCTTCCCCTGCGGGTCGACCACCACCATCACCGTCTCGGGGAGGGTCCGGACCCGGTGGGTGTCGAAATAGGCAACGCACACCGGTTGGCCGTCCCGCGTCGCCCCGTAGGAGGTGACGAGGGCGCTCGGGATCTCCACCCCGGCGAGATCGCGGGCGCGTTTCAGCTGCTCGGCGGTCAGGTAGGCGGTGCGGCGGGCCACCTGGGCGCCGGGGAAGGCGAGCTTCAGCGCCTCGTCCACGGTGAGGAAGACCCGGGCGAGGAGCGGGGCGCTCCCGGCGAGCAAGAGACAGAAGATCGCCGGGAGCGTGCCCCTAAAAGATGTAGCCGAGCGAGACATGGACCTCGTCCAGACCCGTGCGGGCCCGGTTGTCGTAGTTCTGCAAGTCGGCCTTGAACACCACCGAGTCGAAGGGCCGGTAGACGAGCCCCAGGGTCAGGCTCTTGACGTCGTTCGCCGGGTCCGCCGCGAAGCCGGCCGGCACCCGCGCCTGGAGGTTGTAGCTCTCCCAGCGCGCGAAGGGGATCAGCGCCTGCTGGCCGTGCGGCGCCCGGGCGAAGAGATCGTACCCGATCTGTACGTAGCCACCCCGCAGGCGCTCGCCGATCGAGCTTTCCCCTGCGAGATCGAGCGCCCGGTCGAGCGCCGCCACGTCCCCCAGGTTCGCCTGGACCGCCAGGCCCCGCAGCTCCAGGCCGCGCCATTTCCATTCCAGGTGGCCCTCGTAGAGGCTGGTCCCCACCGCGATCCTTCGACCCGCCTCCGTTTTGAGGTCCTGGCCGGTGTTCCCCCGGTAGCCCGAGGCGCCGAGCAGGAGGCCGGGGACCGGCGTGTAGTCGAGCCGCGCCACCGCCGCGAAGTCGTTCGCCTTGGCATTCGAGCCCTCGGCGCTCCCCTCATGCAAACCCTCCTCGGCCGAGAAGCCGGAGGCATCCAAGGCGGTCACCAGGTAGGCGCGGTAGGAGAGGGGACCGGACTCGCCATAGACCCCGAGCCCCCCCTCCCGCCAGGTCGAGGGGATGATGAGGGTCTCGACGTCCGGCCGCTTGGCCCCCAGAAAGGTGGTCGGCTCGTGCAGCTCGTTGATGAAACCTACCGGCATGAGCATGAAACCGGCGCGAAACGAGAGGGCCGGACGGTAGAGGTAGTCGAGGTAGGCGAACTCGACGGCCGCCTCGCCCCCCTTGTCGGTATTGCCGTGCTCCCATTCGAGCTCCGAGTTCAGGAGCCAGCGGTCGTTCCAGCGGTAGCCGACGTAGACCACCCCGCGCAGGAGGTCGAGCCGGTTGGTCACGTCGGCCCGGGTGCCGTCGTCGGATCGGCCGGCATAGTGGGTGTAGAGCGACTCGCCATAGCCGCCGATCGCGACCCCCTTCGGGGTGCGGTAGATTTTGGACGCCGCCGGGCCGTAGCCGTGCTGCGCCGTGTCGGCGCTCGCCGCCGCCTCGCCGATCTTCAGGCGCTCGATCTCGCCGGCGAGGAGGTCGATCCGCCGCTCGATCTCGGCCAGGCGCGCAGAATCCGGTGGGCTCGCCGGGTTCGCCGGCGATGCCGCGAGCTTCGCCACCTCGGCCTTCAAGGCCGCGACCTCCTGCTCCAGCTGCCGGAGGCGATCGTCGCCCGACTGCCCCAGGACGGCGGAAGCCAGAAACAGCGAAAACACCAGGAAGAACACCACCCACCCGCTCCCGCCGCGGCGGAAGACACCCTCTCGCTCAGGGAAAAGCATAGAATCTCCTCTCGGGCACGCGCGGCGTTTGCGCGCCGCGCGAGTTCGTGAGAGCGGTGGGCGGTCCACGGTTGGCCGCCGTCGCCCCCGCTCTCGGTTTAACGGATCTCGATCTCCACCTCTTTCGCGATCGCCGTGAGCCGTCCGGCGAGGCCCCGGCTGGCGAGCGCCTTCAGTCTCTTCCCCGCGGGCACCAGCGCCAGGACTTCCACCCCCGGGTGCGCCGCCGCCCAGGCGACCGCCCGGTCCGGCCCCAGGACGTAGAGCTTGGACAGGCAGTCGGCGAGGAGCGCATCGCCGGCCCATACGGTCAGGCTGCCGAAATCGGGGGCGGGACGGCCGGTCCGCGGGTCGAGGAGGTGGCCGTAGCGCCGGCCCTCGATGTCGATCCCCCGCTCGCTGTTGCCCGAGGTGGCGACCGACCCGTGGTCGATCGCCAGGCGGACCACTGGACGGTCCCGCCGGCGGGGGTCGGCCACCGCCACCTGCCGCAGGCCGGGGCCGAAGAGCGCCAGCTGCCCGCCGAGATCCAGGGTGGCGGCCGAGGCGCCGCTGCCGGCGAGCGTCGCCACCGCCGCCTGGAGCCCCGCCCCCTTGCCGAAGCCGCCTTCCTCGACGGCGAGGCCGGGGCGAAGCCGAACCGCGGCGCCGGATTCGAGCGCCAGGCCATCCATGCCGGTGGCGGCGAGGGCCTGGCGCAACGCTTCGGGGGTCGGCCGGCGGCCCCCGGTGCGCAGGCCCCAGGCGGCGACCAGCGGGCCGACCGTGGGATCGAAGGCGCCGCCGGTCGCCTGCCAGCACTGCCGGGCGGCGCCGAGCTCGGCGGCGAGGGTGGCGGAGAGGGCGAAGGGCACCCCCACCGGGGTATGGTTCAAACGGGCCAGCTCGCTGTCGTCCCGCCAGGTCGAGAGCCGCGCCTCGGCGGCCTCCAGGGCCGCCACCGCCCGCTCGCTCGCGGCGAGCGCCGTGGCGCGGTCGGCCGCCTCGACGGAGAGCGAGAGGGTGGTCCCCATGAGGGCCAGCCGGCGCTCGATGATCGCGATCGCGGGATTGGCGGCATTGGCGGCGGTGGCGGCAGGGGCGGCCGACGCGAGAGTCGACAGGGCCAGGACCGCGAGGGTCCTCCCGATGAGCCTCACCCGTCCAGCCTTTCGGTCCGGCCGCAGCAGCTCGGGTCCGGCGCGATCGGCCGGCCGTGCGGACATTGGGTGGGGTGGTCGAGGAAGGCGCAGATCTGGTCCTCGAAGCCGGCGGAGAGCGGCCGTTCGCGCCCGCACTCCCCCCCGGCGTTGCGGTCCAGGGTGCGGGCCAGGAGCACCTCGGCGAGCCGCTCCCGGCGGACGATGGGGGCCGCCCGCTCGCGCCCCCGGTCGGTCAGGGCCAGGCGGCCGTCGACGAAGGCGAGGAGTCCCTGGGCGAGGAGGTCGGCGACGCCGCGACGGGCGACCGAAACGGCAACGCCGTCTTCCTCCAGCAGCCGCCAGAGGTCGACCAGCACCGAGTCGAGATCCGACTCCTGCGGCCGGTCGGGCAGGGCGAGCCGGCCGTGCTCCAGGCGGATCTCGCGGTCGGCCTGCTCGGCGACCGAGGGGTCGTGGGTCACCACCAGCAGGGTGTGGCCCTGGCGGTGGAGGTCGGCCAGGAGGGTCATGACGATCGCCTCGTTCGCCGCGTCGAGGTTGCCGGTCGGCTCGTCGGCGAGGATCACCGGCGGATGGTTGATCAGCGCCCGGGCGATACAGACCCGCTGCTGCTCGCCCCCCGAGAGCTGGCTCGGCAGGTGCTGGAGCCGCGCCCCCAGGCCCACCCGCCGCAGGGCCTCCTCCGCCTCGCCGCGGTCGGTCATGCTGTGGACGTACTGGGAGAGCATGACGTTTTCGAGCGCCGTCAGGTACGGGATGAGGTGGAACTGCTGGAAGATGAGCCCCACCGTCCGCTGCCGGTAGCGCGCCAGGTCGCGGGCCGAGAGCGTGGCGAGGTCGGTCCCCCCCACCCGCACCCGGCCCGAGGTCGGCCGGTCGAGCCCGGAGAGGATGTTGAGCAGGGTGGTCTTCCCCGAGCCGGAGGGGCCGGTCACTGCCACCCACTCCCCCTGGGTGACGCCGAGCGACAGGTCCTCCAGGGCGAGGAGCGAGCCGAAGCGGCGGCAGAGCCCCAGGACCTCAATGAACGGGGCGGCCACCGGCTCACTCACCTTTGAGCACCCGGGCGGGGTCGAGGCGCTCGACCCGCGAGAGCGCCACCGTCATCGAGAGGCCGACGACCAGCACCGCGGCCAAGGCCGCGGCGGCGAAGCCGGAAAGGGTGAAGAGGGGGCCACCGCCGCCCGCTCCGAGAAGACTGTTGGCCAACCCGCGCGCCGCAACCTCCCCCAGCACCTCGCCCAGGGTGGCGGCGAGAAGGGCGGTCGCCAGGAGCTCGGTGGCGAAGAGGACGCCCACCCGGCGGGCGGTAAAGCCCAGGGCCAGGAAGAGGCCGATCTCGGTCCGCCGCTCCCCCACCAGGGCGGTGGTCGCGGCGCCCACCGAGAGGAGGGCGAGCCCGAGGGAGACGGCGCTCACCGCCAGCAGCACGAGGGTGAGCCGGCGGGTGAGCCGGGCGTCCGATTCGCTGGCGCGGAGAAGCGGCCGGGCCTCGACCCCGGCGACCCGCCCCTCGATGGCCCGGGCCACCCCGGCCAATTGTTTCGGATCGGTCCGCACCTCGATGCGCTCGAAATCAAGGCCACCGGGAGGAATCCCGGTCGCCGTGCGCACCCCGGGCACCGCGCGCACCCGCGCCAGCTCGGCCGCCGGGATGCGGGGCAGGCCGCCGACCTGCGGCCGGACCAGGAGGTTGGGGCCGAAGGCGGCCAGGCTCTCTCCCAGTCGCTGCTCGACCCGGGTCGAGAACCCGGCGAGGGTGGCGACCGTGCCGGCGGCGACCCCCACCGCGAGGGCGATCAGGGCGAGCTGCCGGAAACGCCGGCGCAGGCTGGCGAGCACGAGCTGGAGGAGCATCGTCGTCTTTAAGCGGTCGCCCGCTTGAGGATCGCCGCGGGATAGCGGCCGAGAGCGCGGAGCACCGGAGCGAGGCTCGCGAGGGTGGCCACGGCGAGCCCCAGGAGCGCGGCGAAGGGGAGGAGGATGGGCATCCAGGGAACGGCGAGCCCCAGCACCTGGCTGCCGAGGAGCCGTCCGGCGGCGAGGCCGGCCAGGCCGCCGACGGCGCCGCCGAGGAGCCCGAGGAGGGCCGCCTCGGAGAGGAAGAAGAGGACCACCCGGTGGCGCGCCGCGCCGATCGCCACCAGGAGCCCGGCCTCCAGCCGGCGCTCGAGGACGGTGGCGGTCATCGCCGCGGTGACCCCCACCGCCGCGCCGGCGAGCGCCACCACCGCCAGGGCGAGGAGCACCCCGGTGAGCCGGCCCAGCACGTCGGCGGTCGCCCCGGTCACCCCGTAGACGATCCGCGCGTCGGCCTCCGGCAGGACCTCGTGGATCTGGAAGGCGACCGACGACGGGTAGGCCGTGCAGTACCAGGCGTCGTACTCCTTGGCCGACATCTTCTTGGGATCGCGGACGTTCTGGGTCTCGGGGTTGGTCAGGGCGAAGACCTCGACCCGGGTGAAGCGGCCGGGCTGGCCGGCGAGCTCGCCCACCGCGGCGAGCGGCACGAAGGCTTCGTCGTCCTCCTCGCCGCCGCTGGTCAGGAGCCCCACCACCTGGAAGCTCGCGGCGCGGCCGCCCAGGCTGGCCGCGAGGGTGCCGCCCGGAGCGATCCACAGCCGGCGCGCCAGGCGCTCCCCGACCACCGCTTCCGCTGCTCCTTCGTGCGGCCACCGCCCGGTCACCCGGAGGGTCGGCCGGGTGGCCGGCAGGCCGGTCCGGTAGCCCGGTTCGAGTGGGTGGTCGAACCAGGTGCCGACGAGCGGCGCCACGACTTCTCCCGGGGAGAAACGGACGCGCAGGGGGTAGAGCGGCGCCAGGGCGGCGATGTTGTTCTTCCAGAAGATGGTGCGGATCTTTGCCAGGCCCGCGACCGGCAGGGTCTCCCGCCCGGCCGCCGGGACCACCTCGACGTTGGCGCCATAGGAGCTCATCTCCGAGGCCAGGCGGTCGCCCGAGGCGAGCACCACCTCGGAGAGCGCCGTCGCCCCCAGGGTGCCGAGCGCCACCGCCGAGATGGCGAGAAGTTTCCGCCGCGTGCCGCGGCGCAACGACTCGGCGAGGAGGCGCAGGTACATGGGCTTACATCCGGGGCGCCGGGGCGGCCGCGAAGGTGGCGACGCCCTTGGCCAGATCGGCGGCGGCGAGCACCAGGTCCCGCCCCTCGACCCGCGAGGCGAGGGGGATGGGATTGCAGCCGCCCTCGCGGCCAATCGAGGCGGGGTTGATCACCGATCCGCAGTGCAGGCAGAAAATGCCGTTCCCCCCCTGGTAGTAGCCGCGGGGACCGCAGATCAGGCAGGCGTCGAAGGCGGTGGCGATGTGCCCCTGGGAATCGACCGGCACGGCGATGAAGCGCACCGGCTTCCCCTCGATCTGCACCACGAAGCGCTCCAGCTTCTGGCCGTGGAACGAGGTGAGGGGGATGCGGACGACCCCGTTGCTGCCGCCGATCACCGTCACCGGGGTGGCCGAGGAGAGGGAGGCCGGCGGCTGGGCGTAGACGAAACCGAGCCCGAGGATGGCAAGAATGACGATCCCCAAAGTCACCCCCCAGGCCCGCGCCCGCCCCTGCCGCCGCCCCGCCGCCCGCGCCAGGCGCAGATCGGCGGCGTTGCCGGGGCTTGCAGGATCGGCCTTCGCGGGCGCTTCCGCCAGGCGGCCCCGGCCAGGGATGAGGAGCATGAGGAGCGGCAGGGCGAGGACCGCGATGACGAAGAAGAACTCGTTCTTGACCAGCGGCCCGACGGTCGCCATGGTCTTCTCGTTGGCCGGCAGCCAGCCGGCCTCGGACAGCTCGTGGTAGCCGTTCAGGAGCAGCTGGAGGAGGAAGATCAGCAGGGCGATGCCGGTGATCTTGAAGAACCGCCCGAGGTCGATGCGGACGCTGCCGCGCACGAAAAGCACCCCGAAGACGACCGCCAGGGCGAGCCCGATCGTCGCTCCGAGAAAGGAGAGGAGGCCGGTCGTGGTGAGCGAGAGGGCCGAGAGGAAGAGGACGGTCTCGATCCCCTCGCGGAAGATCATGATGAAGGTGAAGAGGAAGAGCCCGAGGGCGACCGACCGGCCCCCCTTCGTCTCCTCGCGCGCCAGGATGCGGGAGAGCGACCCCTTCATCTCGCCCGAGAGGGCCTGCGAATGGCGCCACATCCAGAGCAGCATGGTGGCGACGAGGAGGGCGGAAAAGACGTAGAGGAGGCCCTCGAACACCCCCTCGTTCAACACCGCGCCGCGCAGGAGGTAGGCGCCGGCGAGCGAGGCGGCGGTCGCGGTGACGATCCCCGCCCAGACCGTCCCCAGGTAGCGCTCCGACCCCTCCTTGCGCAGGAAGGCGACGATGATCCCCACCATGAGGGCCGCCTCCACCCCTTCGCGCAGCGTCACGATGAGCGACTCAAACATGGGTCAGAGCCTCCCGGGCCGCGGCCGGCTGCCGCTCGGGGCTGGCGGTCGCCGCGTTTGCCTCGGAGCAGCGGTTGCACAGGCCGGAGATCTGCAAGGTATGGTGCGACGGCACGAAGCCGTGCGCCCGGCAGATCTCGGTCTGCAGGGCGGCGATCCCGGCGCTCACGAACTCGACCACCCGGCCGCACACCGTGCACACCAGGTGATCGTGGCGCTGCCCGCCGTGGACGTGCTCGTAGAGGAAGCCCCGCCGGCCGAGCTGCTGGCGGGTGGCGAGGCCGCACTCGACCAGCAGGTCGAGATTCCGGTAGACGGTGGCGCGCGAGATCTTCAACCCCCGGCCCCGCATCGCGGTCAGGAGCGCCTCGGCATCGATATGCTCGTGCTGGGAGAAGATCTCCTCGAAGAGGGCGAGCCGCTCCCCCGTCACCCGCTGGCCGCGGGCGCGCAGGTAGGAGAGGAACTGCTGCTTTTCGCGGATCTCGGCCATGCCGTTTGCCTGCTTCCGTCGTTAATGAGAGTAAGTCTCAACAACGTGGAAGTATTCTGGACTCCCGCGGTCCTGTTTGTCAACCGGGGGCCTGCCGGGCGGCGTGGTACGGTCTGCAGCATGAGCGAGCCGGCCGCCGATCCGCCGAAGCACCTGCGGCTCCCGTTCTGGCTCCGTCTCTCCCTCTTCGCCCTGGGCTGGCTCCTCATCCTCGTCGGCATCGCCGGCCTGGTGCTCCCCGGCATCCAGGGGGTGCTCACCCTGCTCGTCGGCGTCGCCGTCCTCTCGCTGGTCTCGGAGCTCGCCTACGAGCTGCTGCGCAAGGGTCTACGGCGTTGGCCCAAGGCCTGGAAGAAGGTCGAGAGCCTGAGGGAGTGGGCGCACGGGAAGCTCCACCGATTCCACCGGGAGTGAGGGGCGCCCAGATGCCACGAGTCGGAGCGTAGCGGGAGACGGCCCGTATCTGCGGACTTTGCGCCAGAGTCTCCAGAGCTGGCCCATCTCCTCCTATATAGAAGCTCCCCTCTCCCGGCGGTCCGGGCGGAGGGCCGGGAGAGGGGCCGGGGGTGAGGGCCCAGAGAAGAGCAGAGTCCAGAGATGCACAGGGCGCCTACCGCCCCCGTTGCATCTCCAGAACCGACACCCGCCCCGCCTGCGGGTACGGCACTCCCGGACCCTTGAGCGCGGTCCAGAGAATGCGGTTGAACGCCCCCTCGTCGGCCCGGTCGACGCCCGAGAAATCGAGCCTCTCGGCGGCGGTCCCCTCTTTTCTCGGAGGGTTCCTTTCGCTGATCGGGACCTGGGCGGGGAGCGCCGGGTAGGGGGTGAGGTCGGGCTTGGTGGCGAAGATGTCGTCGAGCGTGCGGCCGAAGTGGTCGAAGTGGGAGAGGGCGGGGAGGCCGAGGATCTGCTCGATCGTCGCTGTGACATCAGTTGTGTTGACGAAGCGGTGCACCACCCCGGGCCGGTTGTAGGCCGAGAGGACGAGGAGCACCGAACGATGGGAGTCGACGTGGTCGGGGCCGTTCTGGGCGTCGTCCTCCAGCACGAAGACCACGGTGTTCTTCCAGTACGGGCTCTTGCTCAAGGCCTCGACGATCCGCCCGAGGGCGAGGTCGTTGTCGGCCATCGAGGCGCGCGGGGTGGGCCGGCCGGGGGTCGTCCCCGAGGTGTGGTCGGAGGGGAGCCAGACGATCTCCAGAGCGGGCATCTTGCCGGTTTTCACGAACTGGTCGAATTCGGCGATCCAGACGTCGGCCCGGCGCTGGTCCTGGAAGTCCAGGTCCCAGCCCGGGTAGTCGGGATGGACGAAGGGAGCGAGGCCCGGCCGCGTGGACGTCCAGGTGCTCGGGGCCCCAGGGTGCTTCACCTCGATCGTGGCCTCTCCATAGTCGCGCACCGCGAGACCCTTGGCGAGCGCCAGGTTCCACAGGTACCCTCCCGCGGTCTCGTCGGCGTCGCCTTCCTCCGCCTCCGGCCGGCGGTCCGAGTAGCCGGAGGGGGTGGTCTTCTCGCCGTAGTCGGTGACGTAGGAGGCGGTCGACCAGGAGTGCCCCTGGGTGCTCACCTCGGCGTTGACGAAGAAGCGGTCGAAGAGGCCGAAGCGCTCGGCCAGGGCGTGGTGGTTGGGCGAGCCGGCGCGCGGGAAGAGGGTGAGGCCGGGATCGCCGTCCGCCCCCGGCAGGTCGCCGAAGACCTGGTCGTAGGTGCGGTTCTCCTTGATGACGTAGACGACGTGCTCGAAGGGCGGCAGCTTGCGGGGCGGCCGCGGCCGGTCCCAGCCGTCGGCCCGGGCCACCCGCAGGGTGAGGGCGAAGAGCGCGCTGCCGGTGGGGACGGAGGGGAGGACGGTCACCGTGCCGTCGAGCTGCCCCAGGGTGTAGGAGTGCGGCGGCGCCTTGCGGATCCCGGGCTGCGCCCCGTCCGGATTGGGGCGGGTCCCCTTCCCCTTGCCGTTGACCACCGCCAGGCTCCCGCCGGTCCCGCCGCGGGCGAGGAGGGCCGTGGGGTACCAGCCGGCCGGGATGCGGCCGGCCAGCCGGTCCTCGCGATCTTTGCGCTCACCGGTCGACGCGCCGCCCGCGGGCAGGCCGGCGGTGGCCGCCGAGAGGTCGAAGACGGCGACGGCGTTGGCGTCGGCCTCGGCGACGTAGAGGCGGGTGCCATCGGCCGACAGGGCGAGGGCGTTGGGGGTCGCCCCCTCGGCCGGGCCGGAGGGGGGCGGGTCGAGGAGCTCCGTCAGGACCTTCCGCGCCCCGGTATCGACCACCACGACCCGGTCGGTCGAGGCCGAGGCCACGAAGAGCCGCGAGCCGCTGCCGTTGAGGAGCAGCGCCGAGGGGTGCCGGCCGACCGTGATGCGCCCCGCCTCGTGGAGCCGCTTCTCGCCGCCGGTGCTCCCGGTGCTCCCGGCATCGGCGGGAGTGAAGACGGCGACCGTCGTCCCCCCCCAGGCCGAGACGTAGACGGTGCCGTCGGCGGCGGTGGTGACTCCGTAGGGGAACCGCTCCGTGGGGTGCCGCTCGACCACCGTGGCGCTCGCCAGGTCGACCACGGCCAGGGAGTCGCTCAGGTTCTCGGCCACATAGAGGGTCGCCCCGTCGGGCGACAGAGCGAGCCCGGCCGGGAAGCGGGTGGACGGCTTCTGCGGGTCCTTGGGGGCGAGGGCGATCCGGTCGACCAGAGTGGCGGTCCCGTTCTCCCAGCGGTAGCGGAAGAGGACATCCTCGTTGCCGCCCGAGGCGTAGAGGGTATGCCCGTCGGGAGAGAAGGCGAGCCCCAGGAAGGCGGCGGGCTGCTCGACGGTCTGGACCACCTTGCCGGCCACGAGGTCGATCACCTGGAGCCCCTGCTGGCGCCAGCCGGAGAGGAGGACCACCGCCCGTCCCGGGTCGCCGGGAACGGCGACGATGGCGAGCGGCATGTTGCCGACGTCGAACGTGCGGCCGGCCGGGTCGAGCCGCATCCCGGTGGGGAGCGGCAGGGCGGCGGGCGCGGGGGCCGGCGGCCGCCCCGGGGCGCTCGCGGGGCGGCAGGCGGCGGTCAGGCCGGCGAAAACGGTCAAAACGGCGAAAACGAGCAGCGGGATCGGGCGCGCGGTCTTCATGGTGTCTCTCGGTCTCCTGGGACGGCTGGCAGGAGGATCTTATCCCGGAGCTCCTCTATCTAGATGTCAGACCTGGGGCAGATCTGTACCGACGAGACCGATTTTTCCCTGGGAGCGCTGGCGTCCCCGCCGGCCGGGCGGGGGAAGAAGAAGCCGGCGAGGACGCCAGCGCTGCTCTGAAAAAGGTTCCCGGGTCCGGGCCGGCGAGACCCCTCACCCCCGGCCCCGTAGGCGCTAACTTACCGGTGCCCAGATTGGCGGCGTTCTCCTCGGCCGGAGCTCCGCCCGGAGATTCATCTCCGGCGGGGCCGGGCCCTCCTCGACAGCCTCCTACCCCCGCCCTTGGCGGCTAAGTTAGCGCCGTCGGTTTGAGGTCGGTGACTTCGCTAGGGCCTTACCGCGGCCTGGCATTCACCCAGGAGCCCTGCCCTTCACTGCCCAGGCCAGGGCTGCATACGAGCGGGGACCGTCGGGCTCGCCGTCCAGGAAGGCCGCCCGTACCGCCTCGACGAGCCTCGCTCGCTCCGCTTGGCCGAGGGTTGCGACGTACTCCGCGGCGGGCCCATCCTTGCCGCCATACGGCGCCCAGTAGTCTGCGAAGGAGTTGAACTCCATCCGGATGCCGAGCGAGGTTTCGACGACCTCCTGGAGGCCTGCGTCTCGCCAGGCTCTCCCGAGCTCGCCTGGCCTGGTCAGGGGCCGGGTGTAGTTCCGGGCGCGACGTTCGTTCGCCTTCGGGTCGAGAGCCGCGGCGGTGTCAAAAAACATGCGGTTCGCGACGAATCCGCCCCGCACATCCCATACACAGGCCGCGACGACGCCGCCCGGCTTGGCGACGCGTCGCATCTCCGCGATGGCCCGGGTGGACTGCGGCACGAAGTGCAGGACCAGCATCGAAAGAACTCGATCGAAGGTGTGGTCGGCAAAATTCATCGCGCAGGCGTCGCCGAGCTCGAAGAGGACCCTCGGATCGCGGTTGCGGCTCTTCGCGTAGTTGACGTAGGCGGGAGCCAGATCAATCGCACGGACCTCGCCGGGCATGGAGCGCTCGACGACCGCCTGGGAAAGGCGACCTGTGCCGCAACCGACGTCCAGGACACGCTCCCCATCTCGCGTGCCGGCGAAGTCGAGGAATGGCACGGCGAGGCGCTCGCTCCACCGGCCCATCACGAGCTCGTAGCCGTCGCCGTCGGTGGCGACAAATGTCGAGGATGCGTTCATATCAAGGCGCGCGAGAATGTAACACAGTTACCCAGCGGCCGCAGGTCCGGCGCAGCGCAGAGTTAGGTGCCCGGCCTTCGCGGTGATGATCCTATACGGATACCAGCTTTTCGGAGGATTGAATTTAGGAGGTCCTGTGGCTTATCGTCGTCGATATTGAGCTGCAATATCTTGCCACCTTTGTATCGATCGACTGACGAACACTCGAAACAGATTACAAGCCCAAGCGTCTTGCCGCCGGGGAGGCGAGCGCGGATTCCGTGACGAGGATAGAAGCACGCCATCAGTTTGAGCGGACTTCGGCCGATGTCCTTGGCGAGCTCATGAACGATGGCAGCACGCTCGGGCCGGTTGGTGATGTCAAGAGCGCCGAGAACCGGGTATCCGTGGAAGCGCACCTTCGACTCTTCCTCTGACAGTGGGCCATCGGATTCACCGCTGTAGAGGCTGAGAAGCTCCACTTTCGTAGCTGACGACAGGTCCTTCTCAATCTCGCTCGCGGCCTTTCGAGGGACTCGTAATTCGTCTGCCCGGATTTGGCCCGGACTCGCCAGCAGGCAGAGAGTGACAATGGCGATCCAGCGGTTCATGATTGGGGGACCTGTGGGACCTAACCTATGTGAGCGACAGCACCCGCTGCCGGTTTTTCGAGAACCTCAATATTTTCGATTCCGCTGATGGTTTCCGAGGCGTTCTCGATATCGGTGATTGCGGCCCAGATCGCCGCCTTGGATCCGTTGATGGTTACCTGTGCTTCAACGATCATGGTGTTTCTCCTCGGGGTTGGAGCTGTGAATGCAGCTGGGGCGCTCCCAGCACGTGCCGCCGCGAGACCTCACGCGCGCGCATGCTTGACCAGGACCACGCCGGAAGGAAAGGTCTTGGTGCTCAGATGTCGCACGCGGTGCGTGGCGGCGACGTTGGCAAAGAGCTTCTTGCCGCGTCCCGCGATGACCGGATGCGTTTCGAGGTGATACTCGTCGATGAGCTCGGCCTCGATGGCCGCCGCGGCGACCGTCGGTCCGCCCCACATGAGGATGTCGCGGCCGCCCTGACGCTTCAGGCTCGCGATGGCCTCGACGCCGCCCGCGAGCACACTGGCGTTCGGCCACTCCACGGTGCGCAGCGTACGCGAGAGGACGACGTGAGGCGTTCGGGCCGCGATCGCGGCGAACTTTCGCTCGCTGGGCGTGGCGGTGGAGCTCGTCAGCGCAGACTGCCAGTAGCTGAGGTACTCCCGATGCGTGCCGGCCCCGATCAGCATGGCGTCCACGGTCTCGAGCGTCGCAAAGATGTCGCTCCACGAGCCCTCGTCGCCGTAATCCACCACGTCGATCGGCCCATTTTCGCCAGCGGCCACGCCATCAAGCGTGAGCAACATGCGTAGGATCAGCTTTCTCATCGGATGCTCCTTTTCGAGACGTCACCCGTCCAAGGTGACGTTGATGGAATACCGAAGGGTTCGCATTACGTAAGAGTACCGATCGCCATAGGGCGGCCTAACGTTGCTGTCGAAAAATCTTGCATCGAGCTATCTCCCTCTGCACGTTTGACTTGCCGGCACTCTACCCTAGCTCAGGATCAGCGTCAACGTTGGAGTGAGTGGCGCTCTCTTGCCGGCCAACTCTCGCCAACTGGGCGCAACGCCTATCAGCGTCGATCATTGCGCGGCACTGCTCCGGTGTCGATTGCCAGGACTATGCTTTCAAACAGGGGCATCGCGTAGGACAGAACTTCCTCCCATTCGCTATCATCTGGGATTGGCTCTGCCCCTTCACACACAACCACTCCGAAAAGGAAAGGGCCGTCGGAGTCGATTGCGTGATAGATGTAGTGCGAGTTGCAGTATTTCGCCTCAGGCAGCGCATCCGAGAATGCGCCAGGAATAATCGCTAGTGCCGGGTTGACTCTTTCGCCATGCTCCTGCCATGCTCGGCTTATTCGGTTGCCTCCCGGAACCACAGTGAGCCGCGACACACTATCTGGGGAGCGAGCCAACAGCTCCAGGTCGGCTCCCAGGTTTAGATCGATGGGCACATATAGCGAAACGACGACGTCCCTTGCCGCTGTATGGTCGACTAGATAGCGTCTGAGGCCAGATACGGCAGCCTGAAGCGCCTCCTGCAGCCCGAGCGTGCGGTGGTAGGCGTGACGCCGAGCAGAAGGGGAATGTGTCGCCACACTGCTTTCCGTCGGGGGATCCGTCCGCTCGATCGCACGCCGAACGAGAATGGCCACCTCTCGCACGTCTCGCGTGGGACCGATCGCACGTATTCCGGCAAGCAGAGGCGAGTGTCGCGCGACATCGGCTGCGGAGATGTCGTACAAAACCGGAAAGATTCGGAAGGGAGATCCAGGCGTCAAGCGCTGAAATAGGCCGTCTAACTCCAGTAGTGGCCATGAGCGTGCGAAGAAGGCACAACTCAGGACCACGATCCCTGAGTGGGACGCGGTGATGCCATTGTCGATTGCCGTTCTGATGGAATCGCCGACTGTCAGGGACTGATCGTCGTACCATATTCGGAGGCCGGTAGACTGAAGCGCGTCGGCAAGAGGTGCGACAAAGGCGGACTTGTCGATGCTAGCGTGGCAGATGAAGAGGTCGTAACGCATTTATGGGCACCAGCCTGATAAAGTCAGGCTATAGCACCGAGTGGCGCCTAACGTTTGAAGTGAGCGGCGGCCAACGGCGCTACCGGCCTTGCCGAAGCGCACCGGTGCGCCCCGCCGTTGGATGTCCGCTCGACTGAAGGGTTAGGCCTCACCGTTTGCCCTTCTTCGCTTCGGCCTCGTGGCGCAGAAACGATTCATAGTTAGCTCGATCCCGCGTGCGTCGAGCCTCCTCCTCGGCGGCGGCGACAGTGGTTCTGGCCGTTTCACGTGCTTCTGCAACCAAGGCATCTGCTTTTGCGATTGCGGTCTCGATAGATCGCCAACTGACAACGGCTGCTAGGGCAAGCAGGCCGACGACGCCGACGACGGTCCCGATGGCAATCCGTCGCAGCCACTGCGCGCGGCGTGTATAGATGAACGAGGACGATATTCGCTGGAGCAACTGCGCCGTTGGTGTTAGTGTGCCACTCTCGTCGGGCACCACTTGGCTGATCGCTGCTCCCTTGAGCAAGGGCCAAAGATCAGAATTTTCCAGGGCGCCTCCCACGCTCACGGGGATTATCGGGCGACTAGTCTTCAGGAACGTCTTCACTTCTTGTGCGACTGCAGTAGAACTGGCAGCCGCCGGGGTCGCGAGCAAAACCAAGACAGTGCTGGACTCGAGGCGACGGAGGACGCGGTGGGGGATCTGCTCGCCAGGTTGCGTGTCAAGCTGGTCAAGGTAGCAGACAAGCCCCTTCAAGCCGGCTGCAACGGTGAGGGCGTAGTCCATGCCGTCCGATCTGGAGTAGGACACGAAGATGTCTTCCCCGAAGATCTGCCGCTTGAGGTGTTGAAGTGCCGCCATGATGCTGGAGAGGTGTGTCTTGAGGCCTAACCTTAGGTGTCACCGACATTGCCCATCGCTCGGCTGTCTGCCTTAGCGTCACCTATTGGTGGCCGGAAACGTCTGCCCACTGCGACTTGCATCGAGCTATCTTCCTGTGCATGCTTGACTTGCTGGCACTCTACCCTAGTTCAGGATCAGCGTCAACATTGGAGAGGGTGGCGTATAAGCGAAACGATCGGGGGAAGATGCCTGGGGCGGGAAGACCCACTGCCAGCCCACTCGGCCGCCGCGTTGGCGTACTTCCTCGCCAGGGCGCGCGCGGGGTGAATCGTCCACGGCCGGGACGGCTCTTGGCAGGCTCCGGAGGGTCGGCGCAGGGCGCGGATCGCGACCGAACAGCTCCAGACCGGCACCGATACGCCGCGGTGGTGCACACGACAGGAGCGGAGGAGATCTCTTTACGGGCGGACGAGAGCTCGACCGCGGCGGAGAAGAACCGTTTCGAGGGAGAACAGAACCGCATCGCGGCGGAGCAGAGCTCAACCGCCGCAGAACGGAGCTGTACCGCTCCAGCCAAGAACCATTCCGCCGCGGATCAGAGCTGCACTGCTCCGGACAAGAACGGTTCCGCCGCCAATCAGAACGTCACCGCCGCAGAACGGTTCATGTCCGCTGCGGTGAAGAGCTTGCCGCGGGCAGTCGGGAACCTCTCCCGGGTCTCCCGCCCCATATGCGCTAACTTTGCGATCGGGAGGGTTGCCGCGACCTCGAACACCAGGCCGTCTCCAACGCCGCCGGGACCCAGGCGTTCCCAGCCTGCGGAGACGCCCTGGCGGCGGTGGTTCCGGGGGATTTTGTGGTAGCGGCTGGGCGTCTCTACGAAGACACCGCGCCGAGCGCCTATGCCTCCCGCCCCCCCTGCAGCCAAAAAGGGGCCGGGAAGAACCCACTGCACGGCGCGAGCACGCCCCCATGCACCCGCCAATCCTCGCCAACGGCGACCCGATCGTCGCCAAAACTCCGCCGAGGCTCGCCGGGCGGTCTCAGACCGCCGTTACGGGGCGTCAAGATCCCTCCGGCGGCCTCCGGAACGCCGTCGGACGTCGCCGCAACGCCTCCGGACACCGTTCGAACGCCTCCGGACGACCGCGGACCGCCTCCAACGCGCGCGGAAATCCCGTCAAAACTCCGTGAAACGTCGTAAAAGTGCGTTGTATCGCTGCCAAAACTTTTTGACGTGCCTTTTTGGCATTTTTATGGCCAGCATTTAAGTTTTTACGGGGTCCTTTCGACTTTTGAGGGCATGTATTTAAGTTTTTACGGCGCCATTTCGAGTTTTGAGACCGTGTATTTAAGTTTTTACGGTGGCCAAAACGAGTTTGGAGCCACCTATTTAAGTTTTTATGACGACCTTCTGACTTTTGGCGGCGTTTTGGGCGTCGTTTCAGTTTCTCCTGGAGCACCCGCCGGCGAGGGCGCGGCGGAAGGAGGCCTCGGCGGCGCAGGCAGCGCCTGCGGGGACACCAGGCGCGGCCGCTCGATCCCCAGCCACCCGGAGACCAGCCCCGCCACCTCGGTCGAGCTGAGCGACGATCGGGTCCCGGGCTGGATTCCCGCCCCGAGGACCATGTAGATGGCGTGGATGTCGGCATTGCCGTTCAGGTAGCCGTGCATGCCGTAGACGTCGGTGGGGACGGCGGCGCGGCGCTCGCGGAGGTCGCCCCGGCCCTGGAAGGAGTAGCCCTCCTGGGCGAAGAGGACGAGATCGCCGCTCGCCGGGTGGTCGAGGCCGACCTCCGCCGCCTCGTGCCGGGTGAGGACCCGGGCGAGCGGGCGGACGCCGTCGACCGTCCAGCCGGTGAACAGGGCGCGCAGGGTGGCGACCGTCTTCTCCCGCGCCGCCGGGTCGGCGCCGGCGCGCGGTCCGAGGTAGAGGTGGGAGAGGCCGCCGTCGGAGACGGCGACGACGGCGCTCCGCTCGGGGAGGATCGTGCCCTTGGGGTCGACCGCCAGGAAGCCCTTGTCGAGGAGCAGCACGTTGGGGTCGATCACCGTGTGCACCGGGGACATGCCGTGGTCGCTGACGACGACCACCCGGGTGGTCGTCAGATCGACCTCGGCGAGCAGGCGGGCGAGCTCGCGGTCGACCGCCCGCCAGACCCGCAGGCGGGCGGCGGCGAAGGCGTCGCGCCGCTCGGGGGTGAAGCCGGGCTGGCGCGGATCGACGAGCGAGAGGGTGTGCCCGGCCTCGTCGAGCACCGGGGTGTAGCCTAAGAGGAGGTCCCAGTCGGGGCGGGCGGCGGCGGCGCGCAGGCTGCCGCCGAAGAATTCGGCGAAGCGTTCGGTCTGCTCGCTCCAGGTGTCGAGGTCGATGCCGTTGGCGGGAGAGGCGGGAGGGGCCTGCCAGGATTCGCGCAGGAGCGCCTCGTCCGGCGCTCCGGGCCAGACCAGGCCGCGCTCGGCGAGCGTGGCGGCGAAGGCCTCGGGGTAGGCGCGGGTGTGGTTGGTGGTGCCGAAGTAGAGCCGCACCGTGGAGAGGCCGGGATCGATCGCCAGCACCTTGATCCAGAGGCCGCTCGTGGCGCCCTCCGGCGCGGCAGCGGAGAGCAGGGCCCCCCATTGGCCGGCGGCGAGCGGAGTGATCGGCGGGGTGGGCGACGTCTCGGCCGGGCGCGGCCGGGGGAGGACGAGCAGGCGGTCGTAGCGGACGACGCCGTCGTCGGCGCTGTCCAGGGAGGAGAGGTCGAAGCCCTCGCCGGGGCGGCCGCCGGGGAGGTCGAGGTGGGCGGCGAGGATCGGCGCGTAGCTCGCCGGGAAGCGGGTCCCGGGGGGGATCTCGGCCGGCCCCCAATCCCGGCGCCTTAGGGTCACGACACCGCTCTTGCGGTCGGGGGAGGAGTAGAACATCCCCCAGTCGGCCCGCCGGCGGTCGTCCCGGCCGTCGGTCCCCGGCCAGGCGATGCTCCCCACCCGCTTGCCCTGCCGCCGGGCGGCCTCCCACAGGGTTTCGGTCGCGATCGGGGCGTCGAACCCGGAGACCACCACGCCCCAGGCCGTCCCGGGAGGATGGAAGCGATTGCTGACGATGCCGGTCAGGGCGGCGGAGAAGCCGGTCGCCAGGCTGATGTGGTTGGGCGCGGTGAGGGTCGGGTTGACCGGCACCAGGGCGGTCGCCACCTGCCCCTCGTGGAAGAAGCGGGAGAAGCCGCCGGCTTCCAGGACCCCCTGGGCCGCGAGCTGGTGGAGGGTCTCGCTCCCGGCTCCGTCGAGGCTCAGCAGGAGGACGCGGAGGGCCGGCGCGGGGGGGAGGGGCCGTGGCGGTGGGGCGGCATGGGGGGCGGCCGGAGGGGTGCCCTGGCAGGCGAGGGCCGCGAGGACGCAGACGGCGAACGGGGCCAGGAGGAGACGCCGGGACCGGGGGCTCATGGCCCGGACTCTATCCCGGCCGGGCCGGGGAGCCGAACCGGCGCCTTCTCCTCCCGTGATATCGTCCTCCCTCGGAGAACCGCATCGTCCAACCACCGCATCCTCGTCACAAGGGGGTTTTTCTATGACTGTGCAGAGTCCGCAACCGCCCAAGAAGGGCATGGGCCCGCTCGGCTGGATCGCCATCGGGTGCGGCGTCATCCTCATCCTCGGCCTGATCGGCTTCGGGATCGTCGGCTACCTCGCCAAGAAGGGGATCGACAAATTCGCCAAGAATCCGGCCAAGACGGCGGCGGAGCTGATGGTCCGCGCCAATCCGGACCTCGAGATGGTCAGCACCGACGACAAGGCCGGCACCATGACGGTCCGCGACAAGAAGACCAACAAGACGGCCACGCTGAATTTCGAAGACATCAAGAACGGCAAGTTCCAGGTCACCACCGACCAGGGCACGACGACCATCGACGGCAGCGGCGCGACGAGCGGCGGCAGCGTCAAGGTCACCGACGAGAAGGGCCAGACCGCGACCTTCGGCGGCGGGACGCCCCAGAACCTGCCTTCCTGGCTGCCGACCTACCCCGGCGCCACCGCGCAAGTCGCGACGACCGCCACCACCAACGAAGGGCGCTCCGGCGGTTTCTCCATCAGCACCAAGGACTCCGTCGAGAAGGTCGCCAACTACTACGAAGCCCAATTCAAGGCCGCCGGCCTGACCGTCGAGAAGCAAATGATGTCCTCGAACGACAAGACCTCCGGGGGTACCGTTTCCGGTCACAGCGACGACAAGAAGCGCACCGCCGCGGTCATCCTCTCGATGGACGACAACGGCACCCAGGGGATAATCTCCTACGAAGAGAAAAAGTAGGCAGGCTATCCCCGCTCGCCGGCCGCCCGGCCGGCGAGCGCGCCCATCCCCCCAGAGTCGTCCGAGATCCTCCGCGCCGTTCGACCTGAGGAGATCCTGCAGGAGATGACCTCATGGGGACCTTGACGATCCGATTGCCGGAGGAAAAACACGAGCGTCTGCGCCAGCTCGCCCTGCGCCGGAACATCAGTATGAACAAGCTGATCGAGGAGCTGTCGACGGTGGCTCTGACCGAGTTCGACGCCGAGACCCGGTTTCGGGCTCGCGCGGCCATGGGCTCGGCCCAGGAGGGCCTGCGGCTACTCGACGAGCTCGAGCGGACGGCGGAGTCGGCCCCTACCCGGCCGCGCCGAGCACCTTCACCACCACGAAGGTGATGTCGTCGCCCTGCGGTCGCGCGCCGCGCCAGGCCTCGCCGGCGGCGGTCAGGTCGGCGAGGATGCGCTCGGGCTCCTGCGGGGATGCGGCGGCGAAGAGGGAGGCGAGGCGGGGGTAGCCGAGCGGCTCGCCCTGCCCGGTTTCGTTTTCCTCGCCGCCGAGCAGCTCGGGGAAGCCGTCGGTGGCGAGGAGCAGGGTGTCGCCGGGGGCGAGCTCGACCTCCCTTTCTCCATAGCTGGCGCCGGCGAGCGCGCCCAGGGGGGTGCCGTCGAGGGCGACCTCCTCGACGCGACCCTCCCGCGCCAGAAGGAGCGGCGGCATGCCGGCGGCCGAGAAGCGCAGGCGCCGGCCGGCGATCTCGACCAAAGCGAGAGCCATGGCCATCCGCCCCAAGTTCATGCGCCGGATCACCTCGTTCGACTCGGCGAGGAAGACCGCCGGGGAGACGGCGCCGGCGCGGGCCATGAAGAGCCCTTTGACCGCCGTCACCAGGGTGCCGGCCGCCGCGCCGTGGCCGGTGGCGTCGCCGATCGCCAGGGTGAGGGTGCCGTCCGGCCCTTCGAGGAAGTCGTAGTAGTCGCCCCCCACCTCGGTCGCCGTGCGGGTGAGGACGGCGAAATCGAGGTCCGGGCGCCGCGGCAGCTCGCGCGGCAGGAGCGAGAGCTGGAAGGCGCGGGCCTGCTCCAGCTCGGCGCTCTTCCTGGCGTGCTCGGCGGCTAAGAGGCGGCGTTCGATTTCCTGCTCCTCCCGCAGGCGCGCCGCCGCCAGCAGGCGCCGCTGGTGCTCGACCAGCTCCTCGGCCATCCGGTTGAAGGTCTGAGAGAGACGGCCGAGCTCGTCTTTCGAGGCGACCGGCACCCGCGCTTCGAGGTCGCCCTGGGCGAGTCGCTCGGCGCTGGCGGTGAGGGCCGAGAGGTTTCGCGTCATCCGCCCGGAGAGGGGGAAGATGCCGGCGCAGGCGAGCCCCACCAGCCCGAGCCCCCAGGCGAGGTTGCGCGCCGCGGTGCGGCCGATTTCCTCGGTCGACTCGCGGATCGGCCGGGCGATGCCGAAGCGCAGGCCGGTTCCCGGGTCCTGGCGGGTGACCACCACCCAGTCGCGGCGGGTGGCGGGCGGCCGCGCCGACGGCGGATCGGTCAGCCGCAGCTCGTGGAGCTTCGCCTCGTCCGCCGGCACCGGGGTGTAGAGGTGGCGCTCGGCGTCGAGCGCGAACGGGATCTCCCCCTGGTCGCGCCGCACCCCGGCGAGCACGCCGCGCAGCAGGTCCTGGGCGCGGATCTGCGGCTGCAGCTGGCCGATCACCTGGTTGGCGCGCCGGACCGGGCAGCCGAGGCTGCCGAGGACCAGCTCGGTCTTTTTCTGCTCCGCCGTCAGCTTGCGGCGCGCCGCGGCCGGCAGGTCGGAGCGCGCGATGACGTTCTGGAGCGCCACCTGGTGCGCGGCGAGGGCTTCGTGGAGCGCCTTCTCCGCCACCTCCTGGCTGCGCCGGATCTCCTCTGCGAGGCCGGGAACGGCGGGCGGTGTCCGCGAGGGGGGACGGGCCGGCGGCCTCGGGGGCACGTAGTAGAGGGCGCCGGCGGCAGGGGCGGCCGGCGGCTCGGGAATGAACTCCAGCGACTCGACGTACGGCTGGAGGCCCTCTCCGAGGCGGTCGGCAATCTGGCGGACGACCTCCTCCCCGCCGCCTCCGGAACCGACGGGGAGCGCCGCGGCGGAGTCCAGGCGCTGCTTCAGGCGCCGCCGGGCGGCTCCCAGACGCTGCTCCATCTCCGCCGCCATGGCCCGCGACTCCGCCCAGACCGCCTGGCGGAAGGCGCGGACGGAGGAGACATAGGAATAGGAGACGAGCCCCGCCAGGGGGACGACGGAGAGGAGGAGGAAGGCGAGGACGAGCTGGGTGCGTAGCTTCATGGCCGGGTCCACTCGATCCGATCGGGGGGCCAGCCGTTTCTACGGCCGGGCGGCGGATTTGTTCTGCGGCAGGTCCGGGGCGGCGGTGCGGACCGCGGCGAGGAGCGTCTCGCCGATTACCTCGCGTCGCCAGCCGGAGAGCTCGCGGGGGAGACGTGGCTCGGGGTCCACCAGGGCGCTGCGCAGAAGGGAGCCCAGGTTGCGGCGCGAGGCCAGGACCTCGGGTGGAATTTCGAGGGCCGTGGCGCGCTCGGCGACGAGCTGGCGCAGGCGGTCCTCCAGCTGGCGCACGGCGGGGGTGAAGGGGAGCCGCTCCAGGGGCGGCGGCAGCGCCGACTCCGGCCGCGCCAGGGCCTCTTCGATGAGGCTGAGCCAGGTGGCGCTGTCGCGGGCCGCCTGGCGGGCGTCGAACGACGGCAGGCGCTTGAGCTCGCCCGCCGTCTTCGGGCGGCGGGTGGCGAGGGCGAGCAGGAGGTCCTCGCGGAGCACGAAGCTGCGCGGCAGGTCGCGCCGCCGTGCCTCCTGGTCGCGCCAGGCGGCCAGGGTCTGGAGCACCCCGAGCTGGCGGCGGTCGAGACGCCCGGCGCCGCGGATACGCAGGTAGGCCGCGCCGGGGTCCTCGTCCAGGCGGGTGAGGCCGGTCAAGAGGGCCGCCGAGTCCTCCAGCGCCCAGGCCAGGCGGCCGCGCGCCAGGAGGTCGGCGCGCAACCGCTCGTAGACCGGCAGCAGGTAGGCGACGTCCTCGGCGGCGTAGGCGGTCTGGGCGGCGGAGAGCGGCCGGGCGAGCCAGTCGGTGCGCGTCTCCCCCTTCCCGAGCTCGACCCCGAGCACCGCCGCCACCAGCTTCTGATAGCCGAGCGAGGCGCCGACCCCGGCCAGGGTGGCGGCGATCTGGGTGTCGAAGAGGGGGGTGGGCACCGCCCCCAGGGAGCGGGTGAAGACCTCCAGGTCCTCGCTCGCCGAGTGCAGGACCTTGAGCGTCCCCGGGGCGGTGAGGACGGCGGCGAAGGGGGCGAGAGTCGAGAGCGCCAGCGGATCGACCAGGTAGGCGGTGCGGTCGTCCGCCGCCTGGATGAGGCCGAGCCGGGGGAAGAAGGTGCGCTCGCGCACGAACTCGGTATCGAGGGCGAGGGCCGAGGCTCCCTCCCAGCCGCGGACGGCCGCGGCGAGGGCGGCGTCGCTCGCGATCTCGGTTACCGGCAGGCGGGGCAGGCGCGGCCGGTGCGGCTGGACCGACTCCTCCTCCGCCACTAGCGTTGGAACGCCTTCTCGTCGAGCCACTTGAGGATCACCCGGAGCGCCTCGGGGCGGATCTCGTGGCCCATGTCGAACTCGCGGTAGGTCAGGGCGACGCCCAAGGGGCGGAGGAGCTCGCGCGACTCGCGCGCCCGCTCGACTTCGAGCATGGGGTCCTCGGTGCCGTGCACGACGAGCACCGGGAAGCCCTCGTGCGTTGGGGTCTTGGGGAGTGTCTCGGCGAGCATGCCGGGGAACCAGGAAGAGAGGGCGGCCAGGCCGGCGAAGCGCTCGGGATCGCGCAGGGCGAGGTCGTAGGCCATCGTTCCCCCCTGGCTGAAGCCGATGGGCACGATCCGTTTCGGATCGATGGGGTAGCGCGCCTGGGCGCCGTCCACGAAGGCCCGGAGGGTGGTCGCCGCGCGCTCGAAGGCGGCGACGTCGGTCGGCACGCCGGGGGTCAGCTGGAACCAGCCGTAGCCATGGTTGCCGCCGCCGACCGGCACCTTGACCTGCCCCTGGGGGCAGAGCACGAGGGCGCGGCCGCCGTGGAGCAGGGGGGCCAGGCCGAGGAGGTCGTGGGCGTTGGCCCCCCAGCCGTGGATCGCGATCACGGTGGGGAAGGGGCCGTCGCCTTCGGGGACGTGGGCGGCGTAGAGCAGGTCCATGGCCGGGTAAGGATACCCTACCTCCCGGGCTCTCCCAGGACGGGCACGGCGGGAGCCAGCGGGGCGAGGGGAGGATCGCCGGGATACAGCACCCGCTCGAGGAAGAGCCCCGAGGGGGGCGCCGTCCACTCGGCGGGCAGGCCGTCCCCGCGCGGTGCTGGGCGGGATGAGCGAGACGGGCGGGGGGGTTGGCCCTCGACCAGGGCCCCGAAGGCGGCGGGGGAGAGACGGCCGCTCCCCACCTCGACCAGCGTCCCCACCACCCGGCGCACCATCTTCCAGAGGAAATGGGAGGCCACCAGCCGCACCAGGACGAGCGAGCCGGCGGCGACGAGCTCGGCGCTCTCGACCACCACCAGGGTGCTCGTCTGCTCGGCCGGGCGTTCGCAGAACAGCCGGAAGTCGTGGCGGCCGGAGAGCAGGGCCGCCGCCGCCGCCATGCGGCCGGCGTCGAGCGGGCTCTTGACCCACCAGACGAAGCGCTTGGCGAGGGCGGTGCGGCGGCGGGAGACCTGGTAGAGATAGGAGCGGGTGACGGCGCTGTGACGGGCGTGGAAGTCGTCCGCGGCGCGCCCGACGGCGAGGACGTGGATGTCGGGCGGCAGCTGATCGTTGACCGCGCGGCGGAAGGCCTCGGGCTCGACCGCCCGGGCGAGCCTGACGTGGGCGGTCTGGGCCAGGGCGTGGACCCCGGCGTCGGTCCGCCCGGCCCCGCCCAGGTCCCGGATCGCCTCCGCCGTCCCGGCAGCCTCCTCGATCGCCCGCCGCAGCTCTCCCAGGACCGACCGGGCGTTCTGCTGCTCCTGCCACCCGCGATAGCGGGTCCCCTCGTACTCCAGCGTCAGGCGATAGGTCGGCACGCGGGGGATTATGTCAGCTGATCGCCCCCGCGCTGTCGACCGCGACCTCGACCAGCGCCCGCTCGGGGAACGACTTCTTGCGGTAGTCCATCCCCCGGTAGAAGAAGTGAGTGTCGATCTGCTTGGGCTCGAACCACTTCTTGACGAACTCCACGACCTCGGCCTCGTCGAACGGCCGGCAGGAGTAGACGTCGATGCTGATGAAGCGGTTGTTGGCCGAAGTATGGATCTGGATGCCGCTCTCGATGATCGGGATCCAGCCGCTGTAGCCCGGCTTGCCCGGGAAGGTCGTCTCGCAGGTCTTGAAGACATAAGGCTGCGTCTGCTTCGTCATATGGAGGTGCAGGGTGATCTTGTCGAGGAACTCATATCCCCGTTCGAGGTCACAGCACGCCGCCTCGTCGCAGCCGAAGCAGTCGATGATCAGCTGGAACCCCCACGAGGGCTGGTCCTTTTTGCTCTGGCTACAGTCCTGCTGGTCCATGGTTCACTCCCAATCCCTTCGAACGTTAAGACGGTGCCGGGGTACGGCACAATGAATTTTATACGAATAAGGACGGCAATCGTTCTAGTCGGTTCAACTTTAGCTGTTTCCTGCCAACGCTATCGCCGGATGCATCGCTATTTGAAGCATACACGCACCACTTGCGCCATTTTTCCTGCATGGCTTGCTTCTGCCTCTTAGTGTCACGCGGGGAGCGCTCCGGGACGCCCGCCGTGAGCAGGGGGGACCAAATTCGTCGATTTGCTGTATGATCCCCGCGACAACCCGGGTTTATCCCGAAATTTCAAACTCTCTAAGGGAGGAATCGCGAATGAAGAGACTGTCCGTTCTCGTCACCGTCCTCGCCGTGGTCCTTGCCCTCCTGCCGCTCGCCAGCCTGCTGGCCGACGCCGGCAGCTGGAACGGCTGGATCACCGACGAAAACTGCGGCGCCAAGGGCGCCAAGGCCGAGCATGCCGCCTGCTCCAAGAGGTGCATGGACAAGGGCGCCAAGCTCGTCTTCTACAACAACGGCGACAAGAAGATCTACAAGCTCGACAAGCAGGACGTAGCCAAGGAGCACATCGGCCACGAGGTCACGGTCAAGGGTGAGGTCAAGGGCGACGCGATCGCGGTCTCCTCGATCGAGCCGGCGGCCGCGCCGAGCAAGTAGAGCCGACGGTCCAGCCCGTCAAGTTCAAAAGATTGGAGCGCGGGGCTCAAGGCCCCGCGCTCTTCTCTTTTGGGGCCGGTTTCCCGGATCAGATCTGGACCCGGTGGCTGACCATCGTCCGATCCCCATCCTGGATCGAAGAGGCATTCGCCGGCCGCGCTGCGGCCAGGGCGGCCGCGGCCGGCGGCAGGCCCGGCGAGCCGTCGAGCACCGTCCAGGTCTGGTGGCCGGCCGCGCCCACCGCACCCGCCGCACCGAGAACCGCCTCGATCTCCACCCCCTCGGCCGGCAGGGCGTCGATCGCCACGATGCGGTAGTCCGCCTTGGCCAGGCCGGCGAAGCGCCGATCGGTCGCGGGGGAGGGGACCTCGTGCCCGGCCACGGTCATCGACTGCAGGTCGGCCGCCTTGGGGATGACGAGGACCGCCGAGGCGCCACCGCGGGGCGAGGTCAGACGGAGGCGGAGATGGCGCTTCCCCCCCTCGTTCGTCTCCCCGAGCAGGACGAGGGCCGGGGCCGCGAGCGGGAGGGCCGGAGCGGGGGCGACGAACTGTCTCTGCATCGACCAGGGGAAGGGCGTCTCCGGAAGCGCGCCGAACTTGGCGGCCTGGCGCATCGCCGGCGGTACGGGCGGCGGGGTCAGCAGCAGGAAGCGGGCGGTGCCGCCGTCGCCGTCCAGGTGGTAGACGAGGTTCATCCGCCGCGGCACGTCGAGCGAATAGACCGGCGTCACCGCGACCGCCACGGCGAACAGGAGGGCGAGCCCGGCGGCCGCGACCGGCAGCCCGCGGCGCCACCCGGCCCCGGCGGCGGCGACGAGCGGGACGATGGCGGTGAGGAAGACGGCGAGGAGGGCGGCGACGACCAGGAGCCCCCCCGTCCCCAACCCGTCGTAGAGGAGGAAGAGGATGGGGAACCAGACGACCGCCGCGACGCCCGCCGACACCACCGCCGCGATCCCCGCGGCCCCGGCCTTTGCCGGGAGGAGGAGGCCGCAGAGCCCGGCGGCGAGCGCCGGGACGAGGAAGAGATAGGAGACCCCCGGGAGGCAGAGGGCGAGGAGCAGGCCGACGAGCGCCCAGGCCAGCCAGATTCCCGTCCACAGGCCGGCGAAGCGGGCCCGGCGCAGGAGGCCGGCGAGGCCCGCGGTCACGGCGATGGCGAGCAGCCAGAAGGTGCCGACGGCGGGGAGGGCGTGGGCGGGCCACTGGACGCGCAGGCCGGGTCCGGTCAGGCGGAGGAGGAAGGCGACGGCGAAGGCCACGGCCCCGGCGGCGACCAGGGCGAGCGGCACGGCGACCATTCCCAGGAGGAGCGCGCCGATCGTCGTCCGCCGGGCGGCTTTGAGGCGGACGGCGAGGACGACGAGGAGCAGGAGGGCGAGGCCGGCGAGGAGCACGCCGCGGCCGGCCGGCCACCAGATGAGCCCGAGACCCAGGAGGTCGAAGAAGACGGCCCGCCCGGGGCGGGGGTGAGCGAGGTCGGCCTGGGCCAGGGCGCGGGTGGTGGCCAGGCCGTTGTCGCCGTGATGCTGCAGGCTGGCCGACGAGAGGTGCTTCAGGTCGTCGAGCGGCGTGTGGTAGCGCGCGGCGCCGCCGATATAGGCGAAGTTGAAGCCCGAGATGCCATGTGCCTTGAAGACCGAGAAGTCGGTGTCGTTGGGCAGGAACTCGTAGAGGGTGATGAAGAGCGAGCTGGTGGCCGGGTTGGGGACATGGAACAGGGGGAGGAGCCAGGCGTTGTCCGGAGCGGTCTCGAACATCAGGCTCTGCCCCTCGGTGCCGCGTGCCTCCAGGTTGACCACCGCCTTGACCCGGCTCGCCTCGGGCCTTTCCTCGAAGGCCCGCGCGCCCAGGAGGCCGGCCTCCTCTCCCTCGTCGAGGAGGAGGAGCACCGAGTTCTTGGGCTGCGGCTCCGCCTTCAGGATGCGGGCGATCTCTAGGATCGAGGCGACGCCGGCGAGGTCGTCCGAGACGCCCGGGCCGGCCCCCACCGAGTCATAGTGGGCGACGAGCGCCACCGCCGTCCCCGGCTCGCGACCGGGGAGCTCGGCGACGACGTTCTGGACCGCCGCGCAGTTGCCGAGGGCGGTACAGGCATAGCCCGACTCGACCTGTGGCGTGTAGCCCAGCCGGCGCAGGACGGCGACCACCCGCTCGCGCACCGCGGCGTTGGCGGCGCTCCCCACCGGGTGGGGTTTCCCCTCGCCGACGATCTCGGCGAGCACCGCCCGGGCGCGGCCGGCCGAGAACTCGCCGGCCGGCGCGGTCGCCGGCTTGGCCGCCGGCGGCGCCAGCCGGGCGCAGACCACGAGGAGGACGGCGATCAGCAGGACCAGCGTGACGGGAAGCCCCCAGCCGGGGACCTCTTGGGTGTCGGTGCTCTCGGGCGTCTCGGGCATGGTGTCCTCTCTTGGCGACGGCTCAGAAACGGCCGCATGCTCTCTAGCAGAGTGCAGAAGGAGGCTGCGCCCGCGACAGGTGCCTCGCGGGGGGGTTCGGGGGCGGATTGTAGCAGGGTGGC
>DASQPA010000318.1:0-4946 GCA_035644215.1 Thermoanaerobaculia bacterium | reverse complement strand
CGCGGGATGGCGGAGGACCATCTTCGCAGGTAAGTAAGGATCGCACACTCCCCCGTGGGGTAGGTCAGTCCCAACCGTCGCGTTCGATCTCGGCCGTGTGCTCGCCCAGGGACGGAGCCGAGCGGGTGAGGCGGGCCGGGGTGCGGGCGAGGCGGAGGGGCGAGGCGACGGTCGCCACCCGGCCGAAGCTCGGCCCCTCCATCTCCCAGAGCCCGGCGCGGGCGCGGAGGACCGGATCGGCCAGGGCCTCCTGCACGCTCTGGACGGGGGAGCAGGGGACTCCCGCCGCGTCGAGTCGGGTGAGCCAGTCGGCGGCATTCCCGGTCGCGAAGAGCGCGGCGAGGAGAGCGGTGAGCGCCTCGCGGTTCTCGACCCGGAGCGGGTTGGTGGCGAAGCGCGGATCGGCTCCGAGGTCGGGGCGGCCCAAGGCGCCACAGAGGCGTTGCCACTGGGCGTCGTTGCCCACCGCGAGGACGAACGGCCGGTCGGCGGCCTCGAAGGCGGCGTAGGGGACGATCGTGGAGTGGGCGTTGCCGTGGCGGATCGGCTCGCGGCCGGTGACCAGGGCGGCCTGGGCGACGTTCAGGAGGCCGGAGAGGGCGGAGTCGAAGAGGGCGACCTCGACCCGCTGCCCGCGGCCGGAGTGGGAGCGCTCGTTTAGGGCGGCGAGAAGGGCGAGCGCCGCGTTCTGGCCGGTCAGCACGTCGACCCAGGCGACGCCGGTCTTCATCGGCGGGCCGTCGGGCTCGCCGGTCACCGCCATCCAGCCGGCCCGCGCCTGGACCGCGAAGTCGTAGCCGGGCCGGCCGGCCTCCGGGCCGTCGCCACCGTAGCCGGTGATCGAGCCGAAAACAAGACCGGGGTTGTCGGCGGCGAGGGTGTCGTAGCCCAGCCCCCAGCGCTCCAGGGTACCGGGGGCGAAGTTCTCAATCACCACGTCGGCGGTCCGGGCGAGCCGGCGGACGAGGGCCTGGCCCTCAGGCGTCGAAAGGTCGGCGGTGACCGAGCGCTTGTTGCGGTTGACGGTCAGGAAGTAGGCGCTCTCCCGGCCCGCCGGCCCCTCGACCCAGGGCGGCCCCCACTGCCGGCTCTCGTCGCCGCTCCCCGGTCGCTCGACTTTGATCACCTCCGCCCCCAGATCGCCCAGGATCATGCCGCAGAGCGGCCCGGCCAGGACGCGCGAGAGATCGAGCACGCGCAGGCCGGCGAGCGGGGGAGGGGAGAACATTCTGCTACACTCTACCGAGCCTGCCATTCGAGGAGCAAATTCATGTTTGCCCGATCCTTCCGCCGGACCCACCGCGTGCCTCTCGGCCTTGCGCTGCTGCTCGCTCTCTTCCTCCCCGGCCTGCTCACCGCCCAGGCGCAGCAGCCGCCCCAGCCGCCAGAACCGCCGGTCCCCGAGACCGAGCCGGCGCGGCCGGCGGGCTACGGCGATCCGACCGCCGGGGTCAAGGCGGTGGAGCTTCAGCGCTTCGCCACCATGGTCAAGGGGGACACGGCGGTCCTCGAGCGGGTGCTGGGCGACGACCTGACCTACACGCATTCGACCGGCGCCGTCGACACCAAGGCCTCGTTCCTCGCGTCGCTCCAGTCGGGCAAGCTGCGCTACCTGGCCCTCAAGCCGGACGGCGTCGAGGCGCGGGTCTACGCCGGCGCCGCCGCGGTCGTCACCGGCCGCATCGAGATGCGGGTGGTTTCGGACGGCAAGGAGGTCACCTTCCCGGCCCGCTTCACCAGCGTCTACGCCAAACGCCACGGGCGCTGGCTGCTCGTCGCCTGGCAATCCACCCGTCTGCCCCAGCCCTAGAGCGAGGCGCCCATGGATCTCGACAAGCTCCTCCCGCCCCTCCACTTCCTGACCCCGCTCGACGGGCTCGACCGCCTGCGCGCCGCCAAGGAGGCAATGAGCCGGTTGCACCTGGGGCGCCTGGAAAAGTTGCCGCTCGGCCGGCTGGGCAGCCGCATCGCCGCCGGCCCCTCGCCGCTCCACAACGTGGTGGGGGTGGGGATCGGCGAGCGGCTGGTGGACGGCCGGCCCACCGGCACCCTGGCGATCAAGATCTTCGTGCGCATCAAGTACCCGAAGGAGCAGATCACCGACAGCGACCGGCTGCCGGCCGACGTCCTCGGCATCCCCATCGACGTCGAGCAGGTGGGGACCTTCCGCAGCCTGGCGACCCCGCCGGCGCCATCCACCGCCGCCACCGCTACCACCACCGCCGCCGCTCCGGCCGCGCTCAACCCGCGGGCCCGCCTGCGGCCGCTCCAGCCCGGCTGCTCGGTGGGTTTCGTCGACGCCGCGAACCCCGTGGTCGTCGCCGGCACCTTCGGGTTCCTGGCGACGGACGGCACCCGGAAGTACATCGTCAGCAACAACCACGTCCTGGCGGACGAGAACCGCCTCGCCATCGGCGGTCCGATCCTCCAGCCCGGCCTCCTGGACGGCGGCGATCCGAAGGCCGACCGGATCGCCACCCTCGCCGGCTTCACGCCGCTCTCCCGGACCGAGCCCAACACCGTCGACTGCGCCAAGGCGCTCCTGGACGACGGGCAGACCGCCTCGCCCGCCGTCCTCCACGTCGGCGCCCCGCGGGGGACGACGCCGGCGGCGATGGACATGGTGGTCCACAAGTTCGGCCGCACGACGAGCTACCGGGTCGGCCGGGTGACCAGCGTCGACACCGACCTCTCGGTCGACTACGGGCAGGGCGCCATCACTTTCCACGGCCAGATCCTCATCCAGGGGGTCAACGGCCAGCCCTTCTCCGACGCCGGCGACTCCGGGGCGCTGGTCGTCGAGCGGGCGACGGGGAAGGCGGTGGGGCTGCTCTTCGCCGGCTCGGCCAGCCACTCGGCCGCCAACCACATCGCGGACGTCCTCGCCGCCCTCCAGCTCCAGCTGGCTCCCGCCTAGGCGGGGACGGCTATACTTCTGCCCGAGGGGAGGACGGTGTGGCGACCGAAGACGAAATCCGCGAGCTGAAACGCCGCCACGGGGCGGCGCTCCTCGCCCGCCCGGGGGTGAGCGGCGTCGGCGTCGAGCGGGACGAGGCCTTGGGCTTCGTCCTCACCCTGCACCTGGCGAGCGACGAACCGGCTCTCCGCGCCGGCCTGCCGGCGCAGATCGAGGGTCATCCCATCCGTTACTGCGCCGGCGGCCCCTACCGTTGGCTCGCCGTCGAGGATGGGGACTAGAGCGGCCATGGCGGAGCGCGGGCCGGCAGACGGCGCGATGGAGGTACGGCGGGGAGTGTATGTGCTGAGCACCGACCCGGCGCGCCTCGACCTCGACGTCATCCATGAATTCCTCGCCAACTCCTACTGGGGGGAGGGGATCACCCGCCAGACCATCGCGCGCTCGATCGCCGGCTCGATGTCCTTCGGCCTCTATCACGTCACGGCGGAAGGGGAACGACAGGTGGGCCTCGCCCGGGTGATCACCGACCGCGCCACCTTCGCCTACCTGTCCGACGTCTTCGTCCTCGAAGCGCACCGCGGCCGGGGACTGGGGGTCTGGCTGATCGAGACCATCATCGCCCATCCGGAGCTCCAGGGGCTAAGGCGTTGGGCCCTGGTCACCCGCGATGCCCACTCCCTCTACCGGCGCTTCGGCTGGACCGCCCCGGCTAATCCCTCCGGCTGGATGGAGCGCCTCCCCCCGGGGCGCTATGGGCGCGACCGGGAGCCGGCGTCCCAGGAGACGGAATGAAAGAGGTCACGCCGGTCCGCCTGGAAGGGACGACGATCCGCCTGGAGCCGCTGACGGTGGCGCATGCCCAGCCGCTCTTCCGCCACGCTTGGCCCGAGGTCTTCCGCTGGTTCCTCGACTTCCCGCGTGACGAGAGCTACGTCGCCTTCGAGGCCTTCGTCGACCGCACCCTGGCGCAGCCCGACGGCCTCAACTTCGTCATGCTCCTCAAGGCGACCGGCGAGCCGATCGGCGCCACCTCCTACCTGGAGATCCGCCCGGCTCACAAAGGCCTGGAGATCGGCCGCACCTGGATCGCGCCGCCGCACCAGGGGAGCCGGGTCAACCCGGAGAGCAAGTACCTCCTCCTCCGCCACGCCTTCGAGGTGCTGGAGGTGGAACGGGTGCAGCTCAAGACCGACCTCAACAACCTGCACAGCCAGCGCGCCATCGAGAAGCTGGGGGCGCGGCGCGAGGGGGTGCTGCGCTGCTACCAGCGCCGCGCCAACGGCACGATGCGCGACACGGTGATGTACAGCATCATCGCCACCGAGTGGCCGGATCTCAAGAACGCCCTCGAAGCGCGGCTGGAGGCCCTCTGAGGTTATAGACTCGGGGGATGAGACAGAGCCGCCCGACCCTCCTCGTCCTCCTGTTCCTCCTCGTTCTCGCCACGCTCGCGCTTCCGGGAACCGCCCAGGCCCCTCCCGGCGCCGATCCGCTGGCCGGGATCACCGTCGTCCCCGACCTCGCCGCCCGCCTCGCCCGCTGGAAGCCGGTCGAGATGCCCTTCGACGACCGCAACCTGACCACCCGCGAGCGGGAGCTCCTGGACAAGCTGGTCGAGGCCTCACGCGCCCTGGAGGACGTCTACTGGCGCCAGGGCGACCCCGCCGACATCCCGCTCTACAACGCTCTGCGCCAGTCGAAGTCGGAGCGCGACCAGACGGTCGCCCGCATGCTGTGGATCCACGGCAGCCGCTACGACCTGGTTGACGAGAACCGGCCGTTCCTGGGCACCGCGCCGATGCCGCCCGGCCGCGGCCTCTATCCGGAGGGGGTGATCCGGAAGGAGATCGACGACTACGTCGCCGCCCACCCGGCGGAGAAGGCACGCTCTTGGACGAGCACACGGTGGTGGTGCGGGGTGGAAACGGCTTCAAGGCGGTGCCCTACCACGTCGCCTACAAGCCGTTCCTGGAACGCGCCGCCCAGGCCCTGCGCGAGGCGGCCCAGCTCTCGGACGACCCGGGCT
>DASQPA010000317.1:0-3117 GCA_035644215.1 Thermoanaerobaculia bacterium | reverse complement strand
CACCTTCTCTCCCAAGATCTGGTAGGCGAGAACGCCTCGCACCACATAATCCTGTGGTATCCTTAGATGACGCTAGCTTGAAGCTTGATGCCGAAGCGTCGCCACCAACGTGACTTTGGGAGGACCCTGCCATGGCACGTGACGCCCACTCGACTTTCAGGGCTCTTGAACTTCTGCCGCACCACCTAACAGCTGCGCTGGAGGATTTCGAACGCCGCGAGGCAGAGCGTAAGAAGCCGACTTTGTCGCCTATTGCGGTTACTCTCTTTAGCGCGATCATAGCACTTGGCGCCTATCGCAAAGAAGATCCAACAACTATTATTTTAGTGGCATCTGTATATTTGCTTGTTGTGTTGGTTGCATACAATGGCGGCAACTGGCTCTTACGAAAGGTGCGAGATTACCGGAAGAGACACGAGCCAATCGGCATCACGACCGAAAGAGATGCGGAAAAGTTGGCTGATGCTTTCAACCGCGTGGGAGTAAACGAGTTCTTAATGGCAGACGGGTTGTTCTCGTGCGGCGAGTCGGTTCCTGAGACTGATGTCGCTGCAAGAGGTTTCTTCGCTACGGAAGCTGTCTATTGCTTCGATCGCGCTGCCCAGACCACCCTTAAACTGACTTTTCCGCCAGCCGCAGCCAAGAAGGCAGTACGGTTTGACCCCCCCCTCCCTCGTCCTCAGGACGAGGGCCTTCCTGTCGCGAGGGCCGTTGACGAGGATCGGGTCCGTTGGGCGGTTCAGTTTGCAGAGTCACTCAGGGTGCGCTTCAATAACTTGCCAACCTTCCCTGGTAAGGATAAGCTATCTGCACAGCTTGACTTAGCACGCCGCGTGAAGCTCCAAGCAGCGATTGACAACCTCGACCGTCTGAAAACGGGAGAATCGGGAAGAGCCTGAAAACAAGTTACTTAGGGGAGATACCAATGGGGTACATCCACATGGCTGAGACGCCGTTTCGTTTCCGGTCTCTCAGGAGAGCCGTTGAGATACTTGGCGAGCTGCGAGGCCCAGGTGGAAGGGGAAAGGGCAAGAACAAGGGGCAGCGGCTGCTCCGTGCCGAGATCAAGAAACGACTGAATATAGACATTTCTGGCAACCAAATTAGCAATCTCTATGAATCGGACGGCGGCAAAAATTTATTCGTTGCGGAAGAGGCAGACAAGATCCTTTCCGTACTCTTCAGCCTCTTCAAGGAAGACCCGACGCTTGGCGGGACCGTCGCAACCTTGCCCGATTATGAGCCTGGCCAGTCTTGCTTGGAGATCGCCTGTCCTGGCCTGCTGAGTTCGCTTGCTGCCTTCGAGGACAGCCGAGCAGATGTCGCCTATCTCGTAGATGGCCTAAGCAAGTTGACACAGGCATGCCCCTAAAGGCGAGGGCGGCCTCTGTGAGAAGGACCACGAGGCCCTCAACCATCGCTTCAATGATCCCTGATCGAGAAGAGCCGCAGAGTTATGGAGATCTACTCTAGGCCGGATCCCCCCGCGACCCCATGTCGGTAGCTGCACAGTAGAACGATTGTGGCCGCTGTTGGGCATCTCCCGAAGGGCATGCTCGATGATCGAGGAAAACATCTGATCCCTGTGCGGCCGCTACCTGTTCGACTTCCTTCAGTAACTCCTCGTCCAGCTGGATCTCCAGAGTCTTCATCGTTCGATGATATGCAGGCGAACAAATTCGTCGACCTACCCCTCCCCCCACCGTAGCCCCGGCTCCCCCACCGCCGAGATCCCCAGCCGGTCGAGAATGCGCAGCGCATAGTGGTCGAGGAAGCGCCCTAGGTCCTCCCCCCCGATATAGAAGGCCGGGAGGGGGGGCAGGATCGTCGCCCCGGCGAGGAGCAGGCGGCGCATGTTCTCGACGTGGACGAGGGAGAACGGGGTCTCGCGGAAGCCGAGGACCAGCGGCCAGCCCTCCTTGAGCGCCACCGACCCGGCGCGGTGAACGAGGGTGCGGGCCGAGCCGGTGGCGAGCGCCCCCAGGGTGCCGGAGCTGCAAGGGAGGACGACCGTGCCGGTCAGGCGGTAGGAGCCCGAGGCGATGGGGGCGTCGAGCTCGTTGTCCCGGTGGATGCGGACCTTCTCCCGCTCCCCGGCGGCGAGCCCCGCCGCCTCGACCAGGTCCTGGGCGCCCGTCCGCTCCGGACCCAGCTCGTGGCGCAGCACCTGGCTCGCCCCCTTGGAGACGACGAATTCGATCCTCTCGACCTCCGGATGTGCCGCGAGCCGCCCCAGGAAGTGGCGGGGGAGGAGCATGCCGGAGGCGCCGGAGACGAGGAGGGCGATGCGGTGGGCCATGGCGGGGGCATCCTATGCCATTCCGCCGGCGGAGCGGGGAGACAGGGTAGAGGTATAATTAGATACCTCATCGTGCGCTTGGCTCGCGCACCGAGGGCTCTGTACGATGCGATACCCGATCCGCCTCGTCGTCGGCCTCTGCCTCTCCTCTCTCCTCGCCACCGTGCCGGTCCTGGCCAAGGACGCGACGGCCCCCGCGGGGTATGACGAGGAGCTGCGGCAGGTCTGGGATCTCCTCGACCACAAACAATACCCGGCGGCGATCCTCGCTCTCGAGCGGCTCGACCAGCTCGCGGGAGGGCGTTGCGGCGACTGCCTGCTCTACTTGGCCGAGGCCCAGGGCGGGGCAGGCCACCGGGTCGAGGCCGCCATGGCGGTGCGCCGTGCGATTCCCCTGGTGAGCGATCCGGAACGACTGGCCTACGCCTACTCCTCCCTGGGTTTCGCCCTGGCCGACAAGGACGCCGAGCCGAATCAGCTGGCCGAGGCCGAGGCTGCCGTGCGCAAGACCCTGGAGCTCGACGGAGAAGCGAGGTTCCAGAGCTGGGGGCTCCATACCCTGGGCTGGATCCTCTTCCACCGCCAGCACTACGACGATCTGGTGGCCGCAGGGCGGGAGTACCTGGAAAGCCATCCCGAGGGCCCGGACGAGGCCCTTGCGCGCAGCCTGGTCTGCGTCGGCCGGAACGTCGGCAACATTCCAGGGCCGGAGCCGGAGGTCGCGAAGCCGGCCGAGTCCGTGGGCAAGAGCGCCGTCATCCCTCCCGTGTCCCTCTATCGGCCGTCCCCCGGCTACACCGACGGCGCCCGGGAGGCAC
>DASQPA010000316.1:0-5043 GCA_035644215.1 Thermoanaerobaculia bacterium | reverse complement strand
GCCGGGGCAGACCGGGCTCACCGCCCTCTCCGGCGGCGAGGCGCTGCCGCGCGATCTCGCCGAAGCGCTTCTCGCCGGCGGGGTCTCGCTGTGGAACGGTTATGGACCCACCGAGGCGGCGATTTACACCACGGCCGGCGAGGTCCGCCCGGGGGCGGGGCCGGTCGGGATGGGGCGACCGCTCGACAACGTCCGCCTCTTCATCGTCGACCGCTCTCTCGCGCCGGTGCCGGTGGGAGTGCCGGGGGAGCTGTGGATCGGCGGCGCCGGCCTGGCGCGCGGCTATCTCGGCCGGCCGGAGCTGACGGCGGCGGCGTTCGTGCCCGACCCCTTCTCCGGCGAGCCGGGAGCGCGGCTCTATCGGACGGGCGACCGGGTGCGCTACCGGTCCGACGGCACCCTGGAGTTCCTGGGACGCCTCGACCACCAGGTCAAGATTCGCGGCCATCGGGTGGAACCGGGGGAGATCGAGGCCGGTCTCTGCCGGCACCCGGCGGTCGCCCAGGCGCTGGTGACCGCCCGCGGCGAGGGCATCGAGCACCGGCTGGTGGTCTACTGGATCGCCCGGGAAGGGGCGGTGGGTCCCGACGCCGCCGAGCTGCGCGCCTTCCTCCGCACCCTCCTGCCGGAGCCCCTGGTGCCGTCCGCCTTCGTGCGCCTCCCGGCCTTCCCCGCGAGCCCCACCGGCAAGGTGGACCGCGGCGCCCTGGCGGAGCCGGAGTCGATGGGGGAGGAGCGGGCCTATCGGGCGCCCCACGGGCCGGTCGAGGAGAGGCTGGCACGGCTCTGGGCGGAGCTTCTGGGGATCGAGCGGGTGGGCGCGGACGACGACTTCTTCGCCCTCGGCGGCCACTCCCTCCTCGCCACCCGGCTGGTTTCCCGTCTGCGGCAGACGGAGGGAGTCGAGCTGCCCGTCCGGCAGTTGTTCGCGGCGCCCACCCCGGCCCGCCTCGCCGCCGTGCTCCAAAAGGTGGGAGCGGCGGGGGAGAGGAGCGCGGGGTCGACCCTCCGGCCGGCGCCACGGCCGGCGGAGCTGCCGCTCTCCTACGCCCAGGAGCGGCTCTGGTTCGTCGAGCAGATGGAGCGCGACGACTCGCTCCACTCCATGCCCAGCGCCTTCCGCCTGCGCGGCGACCTCGCGATCCCGGTCCTGGCGGCCAGCCTGGGCGAGATCGTCCGCCGGCACGAGGCGTTGCGCACTCGCTTCGCCGTCCATGGCGGCCGGCCGGTGCAGGTGATCGATGCCGATTGGCGGCCCGGTCTGCCCCTGGTGGATCTGGGAGGGTTGCCGCAGGAGACGGCCACGGCGGAGCTGGATCGGCGGATGGCGGGGGAGGAGGCGCTCTCCTTCGATCTGGCGAAAGGGCCGTTGCTACGGATCACATTGATTCGCTGCGTCGACGACTTCGTTCTCCTCGTCACTTTCCACCACCTGGTGGCGGACGGCTGGTCGATCGGCGTGTTCCTGCATGAGCTGGCGGAGATCTATCGGGCGTTCCACCAGGGGAAGCCCTCGCCTCTCCCCGAGCTGCCCCTCCAATATGCCGATTTCGCCCTCTGGCAGCGCGAGTGGCTGCGGGGGGATATCCTCGCGCGGCAGCTCGAATACTGGCAGGGCAAGCTCGCCGGGCTGACACCCCTGGACCTCCCCGCCGACCGTCCGGCCGTGCCCGGCCAGGCCTTCCCGGCCGGCCACCATTCGTTTATCCTCGCGGCGCGTTGCACGGCGCACATCGATCGCTTCCGTCGCCAGGGGATGAGCCCCTTCATGGTGCTGCTCGCCGCCTTCCAGGCCCTCCTCCATCGCCATACCGGCCAGACCGACATCGCGGTCGGGGTGCCGATCGCCAATCGTAATCGCCACGAGATCGAAGGATTGATCGGTTTTTTCGTCAACACCCTGGTCCTGCGCACGAAGACCGGAGGCCCTCCTTCCTTCCAGGCGCTGCTGGCGCGGGTGCGGGAGACCACCCTCGCGGCCTTCGATCACCAGGACCTTCCCTTCGCCCGGCTGGTCGAGGCCCTGCGGCCGGACCGCCGACAGGGCTCGCTGCCGCTCGTCGACGTGATGCTCACGCTGGAGGGCACAGCGCGGCCCGCGAGCCTGCCCGGGGTGGAGCTCACGGTCCTGCCCTACCGCCAAGGGGTGGACCTGCGGATCGACGCCGCCCTCTCGCTCCATTTCCTGGAATCCGCGGGGGAGCTCTCGGGATGGCTGGGCTACAACACGAAGCGCTTCGACCGCACGACCGCGGCGCGCTGGCGCGATCACTTTCTCAACCTCCTCGCCGCCGCGGTCGAGACCCCGGACGGCCCGTTGGGCGAGCTGCCGCTCCTCGGCGCCGCGGAGCGCCACCAGGTTCAGGTCGAATGGGGCGAGGGCGGGGAGAGGGTCCGCGCCGGCGACCGCCCGGCTTCCATCGGCATCTGGGGTGAGATGGCGGAGCGCGGCCGGTTCCGGCGCCGGGCCGATGGCTCCCTGGAGGCGTGGGGGTCCGCACGGTCTCCAGCGGCGGGACCGGCGGCGCCCGGGGCGGTCACGCCGGACACGCTGGCGCAGAAGCAGGCCGCCCTGGCGAGCCGCCGAGAGAGCCTCTCGGCGACCAAGCAGGCGCTGCTCGACCGGCTCCTGCGCGGCCAGGCGCCCACCCGGCCCGCCGCGGCGCGGACCGCGCCCGCCTTCCTGGTGAAGCTCCATTCCGGCGCTCCGGGCCGGTCCCCGCTCTTCCTTACCCACGCCATGGGAGGCGCGGTCTTCTCCTATGCCGAGCTGGCCCGCCGGCTGGGCGCGCAGCCGGCCTACGGCGTGCAGTCTCCGGCGCTGGAGAGCGGCACGCCGATCGACGATCTGCCCGCCATGGCGGCCGCCTATGTCGCGGCGGTCGAGGCGGCGGCGCCGAGCGGCCCGCTTCTCCTCGGCGGCTGGTCATTCGGCGGCGTCGTCGCCTTCGAGATGGCCTGCCAGCTGGCGGCCCGCGGCCGCGAGGTGGCCCTCCTCGCCCTCTTCGACAGCTGGACACCGGCCCTGGTCCAACCGCCGGCCGAGGTCGACGAGGCCGAGCTGCATCGCCTCTTCCTGGCGGATCAGGGAGGCGCCGAAAGCCCGCCCGACCTGCACGCCAAGCCCCTGCAGGCGGTGCTCGACGTCTACCGGGCCAACCTGCGGGCCTATGCCACCTATCGCCCTCGTCCCTACCCCGGCCGTCTCACCCTCTTCCGTCCCCTCCTTGCCCCGGAGGAGACCCGTCCTCATCCCACCAACGGCTGGGAGGCGCTCACCCGGGAGCCGATCGAGGTCTACACGGTGCCGGGCGACCATTTCTCGATGCTGGCACCGCCGCACGTCGACCGCCTGGCGGCAGGCCTGAGCGGTGCCATCGAGGCGGCGGATCGGATCGAGGAGGCCGGCTGACATGGAGACCCTCTGGCTCGACCTGCGCCTGGACCTGCGACATTGCCTGCGTCAGCTGGCCCGCCGTCCCGGCTTCGCCGCCGCGGTGCTCCTGACCCTCGCCGTCGGCCTGGGCGCCCTCGGCGCCATGTTCCTGGTCGTCCACGCCGTGCTCCTGGCCGCGCTTCCCTACCGCGATGCGGACCGCCTGGTGGTCCTCACCGGCCGCTTCGCCGACAAGGGCGAGACCGTCGACTGGCAGATCTCGCAGATGGATTTCGACGACTGGCGCCGGGAGAACCGGATCTTTACCGATCTCTCGGTCTGGAACCCCGGCGGCGACCTCGCCTACAACCTGGTGGGCGGCGCGGTCCCCGAGCGGCTGAACGGCGAGCTGGTCTCCGCCAGCTACTTCCCCCTCCTCGGCAAGCCGCCGTCCCTCGGTCGCTTCTTCACCCTGGAAGAGGACACCCAGCCCTTCACCCACTACGTGGTGGTGCTTGGCCACGACCTCTGGCGGCGACGCTTCGGCGGCGACCCCGGGGTGGTGGGGCGGCGGCTGGACCTGAACGGCACCCCCTACCGCGTCGTCGGCATCGGTCCCCCGGGCTTCCGCGGCCTGACCGACAAGGCCGACCTCTGGGTCCCCTCGCGGCTCCCGCCCATGAAGGAGTATCTGCAGATCCGCCGCGTGCGCTGGCTGGCGGCGGTCGGCCGCCTGCAGCCGGGGGTCACGATCGCCCAGGCGCAGGCCGAGATGGACCGCCGGACCGCCGCCCTGGCGCGCCAGTATCCGGACATGAACCAGGGGATAGGGGTGCGGGTCACCGCTCTGCGCGACCACTGGTTCGGCGGCCTGCGCCGCGGCCTCCTTCTCCTTACCCTCGGGGCCGGGGTCCTCCTCCTCCTCGCTTGTATCAACGTCGCCAACCTCCTCCTCACCCGGGCGGTGGCCGAGGAGCGCGCCCACGCCATCCGCCTCGCCCTGGGCGCCAATCGTCAGCGCCTGATCCGTCAGCTCTTGACCGAAAGCCTTCAGCTCTCTCTGCTGGGCGCCGCTCTGGGACTCCTCGTCGCCGCCGGGGCCACCCCCGCCCTCCTCGCCGCGAGCGGCGTCGTCTTCCCGGGCTTCGTCCGGGTCGCCGCCACCCCGGGGGTGATCGCGGCTCTCGGCGGCGTGGCGATCCTCTGTGGGATCGTCTGCGGCCTGGCGTCGGTCTGGATCACTTTCCAGCCGGGCCTGGCGAAGAGCCTCACCCGCCCGGGCCAATCGGCCCGCCGGGGGAGCGGCCGGCACCGCTTCCAGAGCGCCGTGGTGATCGCCCAGGTGGCCCTCGCCCTGCTCCTCGCGACCGTCGCCGGGCTCATGGCCCACGGCTTTCACCGGATGACCCGCCAGGACCTGGGCTTCCGCACCGCCGACCTCCTGACCCTGCGGATCGATCTCCAGGGGCCGAAATACGCGGCCGACCCGGCGGTGGTCCAGCTTTCGCGCCAACTCCTGGATCGGCTCTCGACCCTCCCCGGGGTGGCGGCGCTCGCGATCGCCGACCCCACGGTCCCCACCGACGACTGGGCGGGCGGCTACATCACGGCGGAGGACCACGCCAGCCGCTCGCCGGACGGCACCTACACGGCGATGCTCCACTCGC
>DASQPA010000315.1:0-2082 GCA_035644215.1 Thermoanaerobaculia bacterium | reverse complement strand
CGCAGATCCCCACCCGTGCCTCTCCGGCACCGTCGATCCCCGCATCGCGGAGCCTTTGCGCCAGGCGCTCGGCGCGGGCGTCCATCTCGGCGTAGGTGAGGAACCGATCCTCGAATTCGAGGGCGACGGCGTCGGGCGAGCGCCCGGCCTGCCCGGCGATCCTCTCGGGCAGCGTGGCGCCCAGTCCGGGATAGCTCGCCCGGGTGTCGTTCCACTCCCTGAGCTGCTGCTCTTCGGCCGGAGCGAGAAGGGGGAGCTCGGAGAGGCGGCGGAGCGGATCGACGACCGCCCCTTCGAGCAGGCGCGCGAGCTGCGCGGCGAAGCGCGCCATCGTCGTCCGATCGAAGAGGTCGCGGTCGTAGTTGAGCTCGCCGGAGAGGCCGCCCTCGACTTCCATGAGCGACAGCAGCAGGTCGACGCGCGCCGTCTCGGTCTCCAGCTCCAGCGATTCGAGCGACAGCTTGGGCAGGCGTAGCGAGACGCCCGGCGTGTTCTGGAGCACGAGGAGAACCTGGAAGAGCGGCGAGTAGCTCAGGCTGCGCTCGGGCTGGAGCTCCTCGACCAGCTTCTCGAAGGGGAGCGACTGGTGGGAGTAGGCGCCGAGCGCCACCTCCCGCGCCTGAGCCACGAGCGCCGCGAAGCTGGCGGTGTCGGCGGTGTTCAGCCGCAGGGCGAGGCTGTTGACGAAGCACCCGATCAGCTCTTCGAGCTCGGCGCGCGTCCGGTTGGCGATGGGGGTGCCGACCACCAGGTCGTCCTGCCCGGAGATCCGACGGAGGAGCGTCGTGAGGCCCGCCAGGAGCACCATGAACAGGCTCGCTTCCTGGGCGAGGGCGAGCCGGCGCAGGCCGGCGGCGAGCTCCGCGTCGAGGGAGAGGCGCAGGCTGGCGCCCCGGCGTCGCGGCGCCGCCGGCCGCGGGCGGTCGGCGGGCAGGCGGAGGAGCGGGGGCGCTCCGGCGAGCCGCTCCCGCCAGTATCCGAGCTCCGTCTCCAGGATCTCGCCCGTGAGCCAGCTCCGCTGCCAGGCGGCGAAGTCGACGTACTGCATGGGCAGCTCCGGCAGGGAAGAGGGCCGCCCGGCGAGGAACGCCGCGTAGAGGGCGCCCAGCTCCCGCACGAACACCCGGATCGACCAGCCGTCGCTCACGATGTGGTGGAAGTTGACGACCAGCTCGTGCTCCTCTGCGGCCCGTCGCAGGAGGAGCACCCGGAGCAGGGGGCCGCGCTGCAGGTCGAACGGCGAGAGCATCTCCTCCCGGGTCAGGCGCCGCCGCTCCGCTTCCTGGGCGCGGGCTCTGAGGCCCGCGAGGTCGACCACGGGGAGGCCGCCCCATCCCCGCTCGACGATCACCTGGGCCGGCCGGCCGGCCGCCGCGATGAACACCGTGCGCAGCGCCTTGTGGCGGCGCACGATCTCGCCGATCCCGCGTCCGAGCGCCGCGACCGACAGGCGGCCCCGCAGAGAGAGCGCCCCCGACAGGTTGTAGAGCGGGCTGCCTGGCTCCAGCTGATCGAGGAACCAGAGCCGCTCCTGGCCGAAGGAGAGCGGGAGCTCCGCGTCCGCGCTGCGCGGCGCCCGCGGGATGGACTGGAGCGGCGGGATCGCCGCCGGCGCGACGGCGGTGCCGTCGCCGACACCGCCAAGAGCGTCGGAGATGCCGGCAATGCCGGCGATACTGGCAAAATCGGCGATCTCGCCCACTCCCGATCCGAGCTGCGGCATGAGCTCCGCGGCGAGCTGCTCGACCGTCGGCGCCTCGAACAGGCGCCGCACCGGCAGCTCGACTTCCAGGGTCTGGCGGATCCGCGAGACCACCTGGGTGGCGAGGAGCGAGTGGCCGCCGATCTCGAAGAAGTTGTCGCGGATCCCGACCCGCTCGCGCCGGAGGACGCCCGCCCAGATCTCGCACAGGGTCTCTTCGACCGGCGTACGCGGCGCCAGGTAGCTCGCCGTCTCCTCGTCCCGACCCGGCTCGAGCCGCGCGAGCGCCGCCACGTCGACCTTGCCATTGGGGGTCAAGGGGAGGGCGCCGAGCAGCACGAAGACTGCCGGCACCATGTAGGGGGGGAGCTTGGCACGCA
>DASQPA010000314.1:0-11529 GCA_035644215.1 Thermoanaerobaculia bacterium | reverse complement strand
GGCGGCGAAGAAGAGCGCGCCGCCGACCGCCGTCAACTCGACCGGGGAAGAGCCGACGGCCCCCGGGACGAGATCCGCCACCTGGACGGTGCCGCCCGGCGTGCCGTTGCTCTTCCACAGCTCCTGTCCGCTGATCCCGTCGGTGGCCTGGAAAAAGAGCGTGCCGGAGAGGTCGGCCAGGGCGCCGGGCTCGATGAGCGATCCCGAGAAGAAGGAGAGGCCGAAGGCCGAGGCCTGGTGGTCGACGTCGGCGACCAGCGTCGTCCCGGCGGGCGTGCCGTCGCTGACGTAGATCTCCGAGGCGGTCGCCGGCGTGTAGGCGGTGAAGAACCAGCGCCCCCCGGCGACCGTGGACCGGCTGATGCCGAAACCCTGGCCGAGGAACGAGCCCTGGGGACCGGGGTTCAGGTCGGCCAGGAGGGTGGTGCCGGCGTCGGTGCCGTCGCTCACCCAGGGCTCCGGGCCGTTGACGCCGTCGTTGGCGAAGAGGAACAGCCGGCTGCCGGAGGCTGTCAACCGCATGGGAGTGAAGATGTAGGCGCTGTCGCCGGCGCCCGGGTTGACGTCCTTGACCATCACCGTACCGGCGTCGGTGCCGTCGCTCTTCCACAGCTCCCGGCCGTGCGCGCCGTCGCTGGCGGTGAAGAACACCTGGCTGCCGACGGCCGTCAGCTCCCAGGGTACGGAGCTGGCGGTACCTGGGTTGATGTCCTTGACCCGGCCGCTGCCGCCGGGGGTGCCGTCGCTCGCCCACAGCTCGAGGCCGTGGACCGGATCGTTCGCCTGGAAAAAGACCAACGTTCCCGCGACCACGAAGTCGAAGGGGTTGGCGCCGCCGCTGCCCGGCACGAGGTCGGCGAGGAGGCCGGTGCCCATCGCCGTGCCGTCGCTCGTCCACAGCTCGATGCCGTGGGTCCCGTCGTCGGCGGCGAAGAGGAGCTGGCCGCCGAGGGCCGCGGCCTTGGGGAAGAAGAACGGCGAGCCGGAGGAGAGAGAGGAGCCGCTCCCGGGGTTGATGTCCTTGACCATGGCGGTCCCCAGGGGAGTGCCGTCGGTCTTCCACAGCTCGCCGCCGTGGATGCCGTCGTCGGCGGAGAAGAACAGGGTGGACCCGACGGTGGCCAGGGGCCAGGGGCTGGAGCCCAGGGCTCCGGGCAGGACGTCGGCGAGCAGGGTCGTGCCGACGTCGGTCCCATCGCTCACCCACGGCTCCTGGCCATGGACGCCGTCGTTGGCGAAGAAGAAGATGCGGCCGTTGACCGCGGTGAGCACCCCGGGACCGCTGCTCCCGAGCCCGGGGGTGACGTCCTTGACGAGAACCGTCCCCGCCTCGGTGCCGTCGCTCTTCCAGAGCTCGCGGCCGTGCGCCCCGTCGTCGGCGCTGAAGTAGAGCTCCGTACCCAGGGCGGTGAGGAACAGCGGGTTGGACGGACAGGACCCCGGGCAGACGTCCTTGACCCGCCGGGTGCCGGCGGCGGTGCCGTCGCTCCTCCACAGCTCGGCGCCGACGACGCCGTCCGATGCGGCGAAAAAGGCGATGCCGGCCACCGTGACCGCGTCGTCTCCCAGCACCTGGATGCCGCCGCTCGCCGAGGTATTGATGTCCTTGACCTGGAACGCCGGCTGCGCCGTGGTGGGAACGGAGATCGAGGCCAGCCCGAGGCCGGCGAGAAGACAGAGCACCCGAGCGTGGTGAGTCATTGGAGGCCCCCCTACAAAAGTTATCGCCTATCCTACGGCCCGGCTGTCGCGCCGACCAAACAGTGCTTGCTTACTGAAATCACCGCGACACCACCTCGATCGCCTTCTCCAGCAGCTCGTCCCTTCCCGCCGCCACCCCGGCGAGCGTGCGGGTGACGGGGACGGTGGGGAGAATGCCCACCCCGTGGTGGCGCGAGCCGTCGTGCTTCAGGACCTGCATACCGGTCCAGATCAGGCGGTAGCCGCCGGGCAGGGTGAACGGATTGACGTTGCCGTTGGTGCCCGCCGTGGGGCCGCCGACGATGGCGCCCATTTTGTACGCCTCAACGATCCCCATGCAGCTCTCGGCGTAGCTGATCGCCCGGCCGTCGGTGACGAAGGCGATCTTGCCGGTGAGACGGGGGCTGAGCGGGTCCAGGTTCCAGTGGGAGACGTTGTATCCCCACTCCTGGCGGTCCGGGCGGGTGATGACCGGGATGCGCCACTGGGCCGACTGGATCGGCGCCGCCGTCAGGTGCTGGAGGAAGACCGGGGAGAGGCCGCTCGGGTAGCCGCGGAAGTCGAAGACGATCCCCTTGGCCTTGGCCAGGCGGTCGAGGGCGGCCTTCCAGTCGTCGTCACTGATCCGGCCGATATCCACATAGAGGATGCCGGGGGCGACCTCGGCGATTTTCTCCGGCCGCTTCTCCTCCAGAGCGCCAGGGCCGTAGGCGGGGACCGAGCGTTCGAGGGTCACCGTGGTCGTCTCCCCGCCCGGATGCTCGACCGCCAGCCGGACGTTCCCCGCGGTGCCCGTCAGGAGCGCCTGGACCGTCCGGAAGCGCCGCCACTGCGGGGTCGCCCCCGAGGCCAGCGCCTCCCGTTCGGCGAGGACCTCCGATACTTTCCTGCCGTCGATCGCGGTCACCATGTCGCCGGGCGCGATCCCCGCGGCCTTCCCGGGGGCGACCCGGATCACCACCAGCCGATTTTCCACCCACTCCCAGAGGAGCGGCAGCTGCACCCGGCCCCCCTCGGTGGTCATGAAGGCGTTGCCATGACCATCGTGGAGCGCCGCCACCATCCGGCGCAGGGTGTCGAGAAAGGCCCGCTCGTCGCCGTCCTGGGCGGCGCTGGTGAGAGCCCGCCGGAGCTCGGCCGGCCAGTCGGCCTGGGCGACGTCGAAGTAGGGGTAGAAGTGCTGGAAGACGTTCCAGGCCAGGACCACGTCGGCCAGGCGGGTGGCGCGGTCGTCGCCGGAGGGGAGGAACCCGTCGGGCTTCTCGGGCGCCCGGGGTTTCACCTCGGTAGAGATGCGGGGAAACGTGCCCTTGGCATCGGCATAGAGGGCCAACGGGACGAGGGCGGAGACGCCGCCGCCCAGGTCGACGCGGAGCGGCTGGGCCGGCTCGGGGAGCACGGTGGGGAGCGCCTCGCCGTCCGGCGTCTTGTCGGGAGCCGTATCGGCGATCCGTTCGCTCCGGTAGGCCCCCTCCTGGACGTCCATCCCCAGGCTCACTCCCAGGTGGCGCCAGGCCACGCGGTGTGGTTTCTCTCCTGTCTCCGGCTTGGGCGGGGCGAGGAGCTCGGCGGGGACCGGTTCCGGCCGGCCGGTGGGGTAGACCCGCACGGTGGGGGCGATGGGAAGGAAGAGGGTGGTCAGGGTGCGGGCCAGCTCCTCCGGCCCCGCCGCCTTCTCGGCGAGCTGGACGCCGGCGAGGGCGAAGCGGTTCCAGTCGGTCTTCGAGAGCTGGGCGGCCGGATCGCTGGGATGGAAGTAGCGCACGTAGCCCAGGAGGCGGGTGAAGGCGACCAGGTTGTCGAGCCCGCGAGGGGCGAGCGGCCGCGCCGGCTCGTTGCCGCCGGTCGGCGCGCCGAGCGCCTCGAAGCTCACCGAGTCGATCCAGGCCTTGCCGGTCCCGAAGTGCATCAGCCCCAGGACCACGCGCTCGGCGTCGGGGGCCACCACGCCGACGATCTCGTAGCGCGCCCAGGTTGCGGAGCGGATGGGGCGGTCGTCCATGTTGTCGAAGAAGCCCATCTGCTTTTGGGACCGGTCGACACGCAGCCAGAGCTGGGCCTTGTCGCCGGCCCCCTCGACGCGGACCGCGGCCCGCAAACGCACCCGCTGGCCGCGGTAGGGGGCGGCGTCGAACGAGCGCGTCAGATTGCCGAAGTCGTTCGGGCCGGCGAGCTTCTCCGGCGCGGTCAAAACGGCGCAGCGGGCGCCGCTCTCCGGCCGCTCGGACACGGTGACGGCGGCAAAACCTTTCTCCTTGACGGCCTTGACGACAAACCACCCCGGCGGCTCCTGGCCGATCTCGCCCGCCTCGAAGTCGAGGTTGGCAAGCGGGGCGGCGGCCGGGGCCGGCGCCGCCGGCGTCTCTCCTGCCGCGGCGGAGCCGGGGCCGCAGAGAACAGAAAGAACCAGCACAGCGGCAAGCGGCTTCCATCTCATCGCGAAGATCTCCCTGTCGGAATCGCACCGATTGTACGTCCCGGGCCGCCGCTCGTGTCTCCAGGCAGAGGGCTTGTGGGCTACAGTGGCTGCACCGTACTAGAACAGTAACACGGTCACCCGCCGGATGTCATCAGCCGCGCCAGCCCGGCGCTCCAGGAAGTCGAGCCACTGGGTGGCGAGGGCGAAGAAGGTCGCGAGGGAGAGCGAGCGGAAGGCGGCGGCCGACACGAAAGGCGCCGGCCGCCAGGCGCCGAGGTCGCCCCGGGAGCTCCGCATCGCAGTGCGGGTTCCCCGGGGCGAAGCGATCAGTTGCAGAGGATGGGGCGGGTGTGCTGACAGCCGACGCAGGTGCCGCCCTGGTCGAGCGATGGATCGGTGCCCGTACAGTCCGCGTCCAGAGTGAGGCCGCCGACCACTCCCGCCGCCTCACGGCCGGCGAGCACGCGCGATGATTCCCGCCGATTTTCCCTACTGAAAATACCCCACCACGTCGACCACCAGGTGGACCTGCCCGCCGGGCGGGAGGCCGGCCATGACGTCCAAGCCGCCGCCGGCGAGGGGGAGGATGGCGTTGTTGGCCCGTACCTGGCCGGCGTTGAAGTTCAGGGTGCTGGTGGGCGGCGGGGTCTGCCCCGAGGGGTAGACGCTCAGGAACCCGGCCGCCGTGGGACCGGTGACCGTCAGGTTGATCGCCAGGGCCTCCGCTCCGGCCGGTATCCCGCAGCTGCCGGCGAGCGGCAGGGTACGCGGGGCGCCCGGGGTGAGCGGGGCGCCGCTCCGGGTGTCGATCGCCCGGCAGGGGGGGACGGTGAAGAAGGAGAGCGGCGGCGTCATCGCCTGTACCCGGTAGACCTTGCCGTCGCCCCGCGCCAGGTAATAGAGGCTGCCGTCGTCGGCCACCCGGAGGTCGACCGGCGCGTTGATCCCGGAGGCGAAGTCGGTGACCGCGTTGCCGTTCCCCGGGTCGAGCCGGCGAATCCAGCCGGAGCAGAAGTCGGCGAAGAAGTAGGTGCCGGTGTAGCCGGGCGGGAAGGAGTCGACCGGCGGGTTGTAGAAGGTGCCACCGGTGATGGCGCAGCCGACGGTCGGCCCGGTGCCGTGGCCATAGAAGAAGATCGGCCCGCGGAAGTTGGGATCGGTGGTCGGCCCTTCGGTCGTCGGCCAGCCGTAGTTCGAGCCGGCGATGCCGTCGTCGATCTCCTCCCAGGTGCTCTGCCCCACGTCGTTGATGAACATACGGCCGGTGCCGGGCTGGAAGGAGAAAGTGAAGGGGTTGCGCAGGCCCCAGGCCCAGATCGCCCGGTTGACCCCGGTCGCGGTGCTGAAGAAGGGGTTGTCGGTGGGGATCGTGCCGTCCGCATTGATGCGCAGGAGCTTGCCCAGGAGGTTCGCCAGGGTCTGCGAGTTGGCGCCGTTGGCGTTCTCGCCCACCGCGACGTAGAGCTTGCCGTCCGGGCCGAAGTGGAGGCTGCCGCCGTTGTGGTTGGTGGCGCTCGACAGGTCGTTCAAGTCGAGGAGCACGGTCTCGCTCCCCGCCATGGCCACGTCGCCATTGGCGGTGAAGCGGCTCACCCGGTTGTGGATCGTCGGCGTGGTCGCCGTGTAGTAGACGTAGACGAAGGGGGTGCTCGGGAAGGCCGGATCGAAGGTCACCCCGAGGAGCCCGCGTTCGCCCGCCGAGCTCACGGTGACGGTGAGAAACGGAGTGGCGAGCAGGGTGCCGTTCTTGATCACCCGCAGCGTGCCGCCCTGCTCGCTGACGAACAGCCGGCCGTCCGGCGCCAGGGCCATGGCGGTGGGGCTGGTCAGCCCGGAGCCGACGACACTCTCGGTGAAACCGGCCGGCAGGGTCGCCGCCGCCACGGGGGCTGCGAACGTCAGCAGCAGGGCGGCGAGCGGGAGAAGGACCAGGAGCCGAAGAACGGGTGGGCGGGGGAGCATGGCAGCCACCTCTCGCAAGCGGACCGGTTGGAACGGCGAAGGTAGGAAGGGCTTCGAACCCTTCCATAGACATTGGAGTATGGATGCAGGTCCGGAAGATTTCAACTGTCCGGGCGGAGAGGTACAGCCCACGTCACCACTGGGATCGCAGGACGATCCCGTTTCCCACGATCCAGCCTGCTGGGCCAAAGAAGCGGACGCCGCCCCATCCTGCGCCCGTCCCATCCGCGCCGGAGACGGGGGGCAGTTGGGTCCAGTGTTCGCCCTGGTCGAGGCTGTTCAAGATCGTGCCGCCCCCGCCCAGAATCCACAGACCGAAGGGACTGGGAGCGATCGCCGTCAGCGGCTGGTCGGTCGGCGCGGGGAGCCGGCTCCAGGTCCACTCTCGGCTGCGCTCCCGCACCCCGCGGAGGATGAGGCCCTGCTCGCCGACGGCGAAAACGGTATTCGGATCGCGCACCCAGAGATCGAGCAGAGTTTGCGCCTCCTCCAACTCGATCCCTGGCAGTGGCACCTGTTCCCAGCGGTTCGCCGGCCAGGCGAGGTGATACACGGCGCCGTGGCTTCTGTCGCCACGATTCCCCTTCTCATCCTCCCCGGCCCGGCCCACCGCCCAGACGCTGCGGTTCTCGGATCCCCCGACCGCGGCCACGGCCGCGACATTGTAGAAATAGGTCGGCTTCTGGAGCTCCCAGCGTCCGCCCCTCTCGGTCCAGTGCGCGATTCCCTGCCAACCGACCGCGTAGATCTCGGTGCCGTTCTCAATGGCCGCCAGCCGGCGGAGGAACGCATAGCGTTCGGGATGATCGGGCGGAGGGGTCGACCGCCGCCACTCCGTTTCGTGGTCGAACCTGCCGGCCGGTGCCGCAGCCATGTAGACACCGGTGGCCGTCGCCATCACACCGGTGGTGCGATCTTCGTCTCCCGTCTGCCGGCGATGCATCATGAATGAGGTGATGGGACCGACCTCGGTCCAGCGGTATTGCCGCGTCCCTTGAGGTCCCCAGCTGAACTGGCCGGCGCCACTGGCGATGTTCGCCGCCTGACGCCAGGTGACTCCGGCGTCCCGTGTCGTCAACAGGATTCCCTCCCCGACGTGGCCACCGCCGCCGCCTTCGCTGACCGCGCCGCAGAGCCAACCCTCGGTCTCGGTGAGCCAGGCCATGTCGTACCAGAAATGATTCCACTCCGGACCCTGCTGTCCAGCGGAGATCTTGACCGGCTGCCAGGACCGCAGAATCCTCACCAGGCGATCGACGAGCCGGAATAAGTCCGGCTCGAACTGCGACTCGCGGATCTCGAGCGCGTGCAGCCGTGGCAACTTCGCGATTTCGGGAGGCACGTCTTGCGGCATCGTGGCGCCGTGCACCAGGACGGGAACGACCGGGACGTTGCGGCCGAGGGTTGTCTCCACTTCCAACCGCACCAGGTCCCGCGCCTCATCGATCCGCCGGCCCGCGGTCCGCCCGTGGGTTCCGAGCCAATCCTGGCCGATTACCACGATCGCGACGTCGCAGGTATTCAACTCTAGGTCGAGCGCGGCGACATAGTCCACACCGCCCTCCTGGTTGACGTCCAGGAAGATCTGGTCTCGGTTGAAGAGAGCGCGCAGTCGCTCGGCCAGCGGCTTCACGACATCGCCGTCGGCTCGTCGATAGCTGATGAAAATGCGTTTCATCGCCGTCGCCTCGCCGCCGTCGCCGCTACTGGTAGTACCCCACCACGTCGAGCAGGAGATCGATCTGCCCGCCGGCCGAAAAGCCCGCCCGAGCGTCGAGCTTGCCGCCGGAGAGGGCGAGAATGGCGTTGTTGGTCCGCACCTGGCCGGGGGCGAAGTTCAGGGTGCTGGTGAACGGCGTCGCTCCCCCGGAGGGGTAGACGATGAGGAAGCCGGGCGCCGTGGGACCGACGACGGTGAGGTTGCCGGAAATCGCCCGCGCTCCGGCCGGAATGCCGCAGGCTCCGGCGATCGTCAGGGTGCGCGGGGCGCTGCCGCTGAGCGGGGTGCCGCCGCGGGTGTCGAGCACCCGGCAGGGGGTGACGGTGTAGAAGGCGAGGGTCGAGGTCGCCGGGCTGAAGGTCGTGGCGTCGGCCTTCCCCGGCCGCCCCGGATCGTCGCTCGTTCCCGCGGATTCGTTGGTCCCGTCGCCGTCGGCGTCGAAGGCGAGGGTCGCCTGGTTGGCGAGGGCGGTGCCGAAGGTGCCGGCCGCCACCTGGGCCTGGATGGTGATCGCTACGGAGGCGCCGGGGTCCAGGGCGCCGTTCCAGGCCACCCGGTTGCCGGGGAGGTCGACGGTCACCGCGCCGCTGCCGGCGGTCGCCGAGAGGAGAGTGAGGCCGGCGGGGAGGAGGTCTGAAACCTCGTCTCCCGGGTTATCCGGATGCGGCCCGGCGCCGACGTTGGTGACGGTTAGGGTGTAGGTGACCGTGCCGCCCTCCCGGGTCTGCCCGGCGACCGTCATCGTCGCCTGGAGGAAGCCGCCCAGCCCGGCCCGCGGCAGGGCCCAGGGCTCGAAGCCGTGGGTGCCGTCGTTGGCGGCGAAGTAGATGTAGGGCCCGGAGGCGGTGAACCCCCAGGGGCTGGAAGGGAGGTCGCCGGGAGCGATGTCCTGAACCATCTGGGTGCCGGCGTCCGTGCCGTCGCTCTTCCACATCTCGAGGTTGTGCACGCCGTCGGTCGCGGCGAAGAAGAGGAGGTGCCCGACCCCTGTCAGGTCCTGCGGCTGGGAGGAGTCGATCCCGGGCAGGATGTCCTTGACCAGGTGGGTGCCGGCGTCCGTGCCGTCGCTCACCCACAGCTCCCTGCCGTGGACGCCGTCGTCGGCGATGAAGAAGACGTGGTCGCCGATGGAGGTCAAGGACGACGAGAAGTCAAAACCGTGTTGGATGTCCTTGACGATGTGGGTGCCGGCCCCGGTGCCATCGCTCACCCAGAGCTCCGACATGTCGGACGCGAAGTCATAGCCGATGAAGAAGACCTTGCCACCCGCCGCGATCAGGCGGGAGGCGACATAGAGGGAGGCCAGGGCCTTTGTGCCTGCCGCCGTGCCGTCGCTCACGAACACCTGGCCGGCGGAGGCGAAGAGAAGGCGCGGACCCGCCCCCAGCCTGCTCATGGGGCCGCTGAAGAAGGGCCCCGGCGCGACCGGGATCGTGCCGGCGGCGGTCCCATCGCTGCGGTAGAGGGGGCCGCCGAAGCCGGGGAGGAGAAAGTAGAGGAAATCGCCGACCGGGACGCTGGCGAACGAGATGGAGCCCTGGATCCAGTCGGTCACGTCGAAGCTCTGGACGAGCGCGGCACTCGCGCCGGTGGGATCGACCTTCCATAGGTGGAGCACCTGGCCGTCCGGTTGGGCGTAGAGGACCTTGTCGGCAAAGGCGGTCACCGCCATCGCTTCGGGCGGAGAGTTGGCGTACGCGGCGGGCACAACGGACCGGGTACCCGCCGCGGTGCCGTCGCTCGTCCACAGGTCCGAGCCGCTGGGAAAGCTCGTCGTGGTGAAGAAAGCCTGGGAGCCGATCGCCGTCAACCCGCCGATCGGGATGGAGTCGGGACCTGGTGCAAGGTCCTTGACGAGCGCGGTCCCCGCTTCCGTGCCGTCGCTCTTCCAGAGCTCGGTACCGGTGGTGCCGTCGTCGGCGCGGAACAGGGGGGTGCCGCCGCGATCGATGAACGGCGGGATCGCGAGCGCCGAGGCCTGGGTGTTCAGGTTCTGGAGCTGGGCCGTTCCGCCCGGGGTGCCGTCGGTCGCGTAGAGCCCCCAGCCGGAGGGGCCATAGGCGGCGAAGAGGCCCACTCCGGCGAGTGGGGCGCCACGGAATCGGCCGAACAGATCTGCCGTTCCCAGGGAACCGCCCGGGCCCGGGTTGAGGTCGGCGAGGAGAATCGTCCCCGCAGCGGTGCCGTCGCTCACCCAGGGCTCCGGGCCATGGGTGCCGTCGTCGGCGAAGAAGACGACGCGGTCGCCCAGCGCGAAGAGAGCTGAGCCCTGGACGTCGAGGCTGCCCCCGACGGGGTTGATGTCCGCGACCATCGACGTGCCCGCGGTCGTGCCGTCGCTCGTCCACAGCTCCTCGCCGTGCGTGGAGTCGCTCGCCCGGAAGAGGAGCCGGTCCCCCACCGCGGAGAGCTCCGCGAGGTCGAAAAACCCCGTCCGGACGGGGACCGTCCCGGCATCGGTGCCGTCGCTCTTCCACAGCTGCCGGTCCCCGGCAAGGTAGTCCACGAAATACACCGTGGTGCCCACGGCGGTGAGGTAGGTGATGAGGGAGGAGTCCGTGCCGGGCGCGATGTCCTTGACCAGGGCCGTGCCGTCGGCGGTGCCGTCGGTCGCCCACAGCTCCACGCCGTGATCCGGGTCGGAGCCGACGAAGAACATTTTGCCGCCCGCCACGGGAGTCACGAAGGGAGGTAAGGTGATCCCGCCGACGAACGACCCCTGCGGACCGGGAACGATGTCCTTGACCAGCACGGTGCCGGCGGCGGTGCCGTCGGTTTTCCAGAGCTCCCTGCCGTGCGTCCCGTCGTCGGCGCTGAACAGGACCGTGTTGCCGATCTGGTTGAGGAATACGGATCCGCGGAGCCGTTGCCGGGAAAGCTCTTGAGGAGCGACGTGCCGTCGGCGGTGCCGTCGGTCGCCCACAGCCCCTCCTGGTTGGCGAGGTCACCCCCGGTCAGGAGGAGGGTGGTGCCGAGCACCGCCAGGGGTTGGACGTAGAACCCGCTCGCGAGAGGAGAGGGCGGAGTGAAGACCGGGACGGTGCCGGCGGCGGTGCCGTCGCTCTTCCAGAGCGCGCTGTTGACGGAGACCTCGAAGTAGAGAGAGGAGCCGAACCGGGTGAGGCCCAGCGGCTGCGCGGAGCAGATACCGGGGCAGATGTCCTTCACCAGGTGGGTGCCGCTGGTGGTCCCATCCGAGCGCCAGAGCTCGAAACCGTTGATACCGTCGTTGGCCGTGAAATAGAGCGCGCCGCCCAGCTCCACGAAGTCGGAGACGAAGTTGAAGGGCGAGGTCGAATCGACCGTGGTCTTGATGTCCTTGACCTGGAACGCCGGCTGGACCGCGGTCGCGGCCGAGGGGAGGGCGAGCACGAGCAGAAGAACCAAGACTCCGGGGGCAAATTTTCGCAACATCCTCTTCGTACCTCTCTTCCCAAGCTTTGCGTGAGCTGCGAAAGCATATCGCAAGGGTACCCGGCAAGGGTACCCGCGCCGCGAGCCCTCCCAAGGGAGTGATCCCGCGGGCCGTTCCATTTCAACGGCGCTCCGGGGGAGGCTGCCCCCTTTCAGTCGCGGAAGAAGTGCTGGAAGGGGATGTGCGCTCGCATGGCCCAGTTCTGCTCGTTGTGCTGGGCCCAGGGGAAGGCCAGGTAGAGGAGGTCGCTCCCCTCCTCGTAGCCGCGGTCCAGAAGGTGGTTGCGCATGGCGAAGGTGGCCTCGAAATTGT
>DASQPA010000313.1:0-19745 GCA_035644215.1 Thermoanaerobaculia bacterium | reverse complement strand
GACTTCCGCGTTCTGCAACAAACCTGGAGGCACGGTCCAGGTGAGCGGCTGGCCTTGACGTTCCCCGACAAACCTCAAAGTGCCGCGCATCGACTGCTCATAGACCACCCAATCCCAGTCGAAGGGCGAGCTCAGCTCCCCGGCAGCCGGTTCCGGATTTTCGGGTGGGCTGGGCAGTCTCTCCCAGGAGCGCAGCACGTCTCCCGGCCGCACGCCGGCATCGCTCAGGGTATTGCCTCTCCGGATCGCCTCCACGACCACCCCCTCGCCAACCGCGGACGGTCCAGACGACCGAGCCCAGGCAACGCCGGTAGAGAAAGCCAGGACCGCACCAAGAAGGGCGGCCCGGTGGCAGGAATGGACCCTGGGACCGAAAAGTGTCATCGCGGGATCTCCCTCAACGCTCCGGCGTCCCGTCGCCGGAGCGCAGACGCAGCTCGTACCGTCCCACCTCCTGACGCTCCCCGTCGCGCCGGCCGTAGAGGCGCAGGAGATAGGTGCCGTCCGGCAACTGGGTGCGAGGCAGGGCGACGCTCACCTCCTGGCTGGGCAGCAGCCGCAGGTGGTCGACAACCCAGGCCGCGGCGCCGGGAGCGCGGCTGGATACTTCCAAACGGTACTCCGGGAAGGAAGGCGGGACGCCGACATCGAGCAAGAGGAAAAGGTAGGTCGTCTGCGGCGGCAGGTCGAGCTCGCTCACAGCGCCGCGAGACTCCCCGGGATAAAGGCTGGCGTACATCAGGTTCGCCAGCGGCAGACGCGCTTCGCGGCTTGGGGAAACTGGGGTGGGCGCCTTCCTGGCGGCGCGCAGCTCCTCCAGGTGTCGCGCGGCGGCGGCGGCGAAACGCTGGCGCTCGGTTTCCAACTGGCGGCGGTGCTCCGTCTCGAGGTGCCGGCGCTCCACCCCCAGGCGCTCCACCTGCCGCGAGGCCCGACTCTCGGCCTGGTGATAGCGCCAGGCCAGGATCGAGACCCCGCAGAAGGCCAGGAACAGAGCGAGAGCCGCCGCTCCAGGAACGCCGATCCGGCTCCAACGCCGGGACCGGGACCCTTCCGGCTCCTCCAGGAAGGCGGGAGGGAGGGCCCCGCGCGCCGGCAGCACCACCTCGTCCAGCCAGTCCTCGTACTCGGGATCGGGCTCCCCATCCTCTCCCAGGCGGGAATCGGTCATGCCGCCGATCCCGCCGATACCGCCGCCGGCCCGCTCGGCCCGCTTTCGGCGCACCCGGTCGAGGTCGTCCGCGGCCAGCGCCCCGGTGCGCTCGGCCCGCCGCAGGCTCTCGATCCCGATCCAGAGGCCGACGTCCGCGCGGATGCTCAAGGGGCCACCCTCCGCCTCGGGTCCGATCGCCACGTCGGCGCAGCCGAGGACCGGGTGGGCATCCGCCGCCACGACCAGGCAGCGACCCTCGCGAGCCCGCTCGACGAGCAGCCATTCGACCGGCCAGTCGGCGGTCTCCGGCAAAACGAACAGGTCGCCGGGCCAGGGCTCCGCTCCGCGCGCCTCCTGGCGAGCCCACTCTCGACCGTACCGGGCGAGCGCTTCGGCGAGCCCCGCCCGGGCGCGTTCCCGGGGGTCTTGCTCTCTCATCGCCACGTTCCCTCCCGAGACCGCTCCGCGGAGACGATTTCCCTCAACAGGCCCATGCTTCAATCGTGAGAGAGGAAACTGTACCACAGCGTATTCGAAGGCCTGACGACGGAGGAGACGGCGACGGCCTGCGGCGTCTCCCCCGCCACGGTCAAGCGCGAATGGCAATCCGCCCGGATCTGGCTGCGGCGGGCGCTCGCTCAGTAGCCGACGGCGATGGTCCCGGGATCGCAGCCGCTGTCCAGGGCGGTGGCTCCGACGCCGACGCTGAAACGCCCGCGGGCGCTGTGGACCGTCCCCATCCAGGACTGGGCGAAGGAGTCGCCGGGACCGGCGGGGTTGAGGTCGAGGAACAGCCAGCCGAAATAATAGGGGACCGGCAGTGCCGCGCCGCCCACCCTCGTGCGATTGGCCGCTCCGGGGAAGGGAGCGAAGATTGGCTGGGGTGGGCACTCGAACGGACAGGAGAAGGGGAGCACCGGGTGCTCCTGCTCGTCGAAGACGACGAGCTGCCGCTGGGCCGTGGGGAACCAGCCCGGGTACTGGCCGCAGGAGAAAGGCTGCGCCTGCCCACCGACCTCACGCCAGGCAATGGCGTCGGTACCGCCGCTGAACGCTCCCCCGGTCAGGAAGCGCACCGCCCAGCGGGTGGGGAGCGGCTCGCGGCCGTCCGCCCCGGAATTCTCGACGTAACGACGATAGAAGGTCGGCGCGCCGGGGCCGAAGCGCGAGGGCGCCGCCTCGATGGCCACCAGGGAGTTGCCGTCCGAAAGGTTGTTCTCCGAGTCGAGATAGACGAAGTCGCCGAAGAGGACATTGTCCATGCCGACCACCCCGTCGGGGCCGAAGTACCCGGGCGCCCCGGGGAAGAGGTACGAACAGCGCCGGGCGACGTCGACCGTGACGTAGCCACGGGCGACGTTGTCCGCGTAGGCCAACCCGGCGCAGAAGCCGTTGTAGAGCGGGGAGCCGAGGCCGGTGTGAGCGGTGCGCAGGTGCTCCCGGAAGACCGCCGAGAGCGGCGCCGGCGGCAGCCCAAAACAGCCCGGGAAGGAGCCATCCTGCGACAGCCGGCCTCGCGGGCTCGTCCGGTCGTTCGGGTCGCGCGCCGCGTCCGCGGTCTGCGGCAGGCTGCCGGCGAAGAGGTCGCGCAGATTCAGGCTCTGCGTATCGAAGCCGGTCAGGTAGAGGTCGAGAGTGAGGGTCGGCACCCCGAGATCGGTCCACAGGACGACGTGGGCGAGCTGCGGCTGGGCACTGGCATTGACCACCGCCATCAGGGTGGTCCGGCCGTTCGGCCGGCCGAGGTCGACCTCGAAGTAGGGGAGCAGCAGGGTGGCCGCCGGCACGCGGTCCAGGGTACAGGCCACGGCGTGAGCCGGGCGGGGAAGACTGAGCATCAAGGCGACCAGGAGCAACGCCAGGAACGGGACGATCCACTTCCGCATCGGACAACCCTCCTCTCTCTCCACCAGACGAATGAACCTCAACTTCTATGTTGATAGAGCATATCATCCCCAGGCTCCAACGCAACCCCCTGGAACGCAGAAAACCCCCCGGGCCTTAGGGCCGCGGGGGGTTTCGCGCCGGATTCCTCGGGGGAAGCCGCTTACGACTTCGGCTTGAAGTCGAAGTTCGCCGTCACCGGAGCGCCGGCGGCGACCGTGATGTCCTGATCCTGGGTCCCCAGCTCCTCGTGCCAGGCCTCGAGGGTGTACTTGCCGGGCGGCAGGTTGGGGATGGTGAAGGTGCCGTCCTCCTTGGTGACCGCGAAGAACGGGTTGTCGACGACGCCGATGTAGGAGCTCATCCAGGGGTGGACGTCGCACTTGAAGTGGACCATCACCTCGGGCTTGGTGAAGGTCTTCTCGAACGACATGCCCTTGAACGGCTGGCCCTGGTTGAACTCGGTGTTGGTCTTCGGCAGGGCGTGGATGTTGTGCAGCGTGTCGTCGCTGTTCTTGATCACCAGCCCCTGGCCGACCTGCATGCCCTGGATGTGCGGGTGATAGAGGCAGCCCTCCTGGTTGATCTCCGCCTTGGTGGTCGGCGCCGGGTAGGTCGCCCCCGCCGGCAGACCGCTCTTCACGTAGACGAAGACGTTGGCGAGCTTGCCGTTGGCGACCACGATCTTGCCGGTGGTCACCGGCTCTTTGTGCAGCGCGGCGCACTTCGGGTCGGCGCTCATCTGGATGACGGTGTCGGTGCTGGTGCCGGCGAAGGTCGCGGCGCCGGAGACGGTGCTGGCCGGACCGGAGGCGGCAGGCGCCGCGGCGGGAGCGGCGGCCGGTGCGGCTGCCTCTTTGTTACCACCGCCGCAGGCGACGAGGAGCGCCAGCGCGCAGAGGGCGAGGAGCACCGGCAGTCTGTTCCTATTCATACGCAAAAACCTCCTTGGAGTCGTTCGAAAGGGTATTCGAATGGATCGGCCGGAAGGCCGACGGTGCCATTATGTCACAAGGCGCCGCCGGCCTTCCGCACAGGTTTCGAAGAGACTAGCGGTGGCCCCCAGGGGCGGCTCCGGTCGCCACCGCGGCCGGGTCCGGCCTCGCCGCCTTCGCAGCTTTCGCCGTCTTGGCCGTTTTCGCCGTCTTGGTCGGCGCTGCCGGGGCGGACGCCACGGCCCCGCCGCCCGACAGGTTCCAGATCTGGTCGCGCAGGGCCGTCGTCACCTTGTCGACGTCCGCGAGGAAGGCCTTGAGCTCGGCTTCCGAGCTGAACTGCTTCATCAGCTCGGCCTTCTGGGCGGCAAAGGACGGCGAGTCGATGGCCATGGCGACCGGCGAGTCGTACTTGCCGGGGGAGCTCTCGGGGAAGTTCGACGGCATGCGGGTGCCGGGGACCCACTTCTGCGGGTCCTTCACCCACGAGGGCACCCAGTCGTAGCGCAGCCGATCGTGGGCGAGGAGGAGCGAGGGGGCGAGGTCGGGGGTCATCCCCGTCGCCTTCGCCGCTTCGGCTCCCGCCGGGTGGCACTTGGCGCACTGGAAGAGGCCGAAGACCACCTTGCCCACGGCCAGGCTCTTCGGGTCCGCCCCCGGGAACGGCGAGAGGAACGGCTGGCGCTCCTCGCGCGCCCCGAAGTAGGCGAGGACGGTGTTCGCCTGCTCGTCGGTGAAGCCGAAGGTCGGCATGCGCACGGTGAGCCAGGGGCGCATCTTCACCCGGTTGGGGTCGTGGAGGTAGTCGAACAGCCAGCCGGACTGCACCCGCGCCCCCTCGGCGGCGAGGTTGGGCGGCAGCATGGAGGGCTCGCTGATCACCGCCTTGATGGCATGGCCGTTGCCCTCGATGAGGTGGCAGCCCTGGCAGTTGTAGTTGGTGATCAGCTTGCGGCCGGCGGCGAGCGCCGCCGTCCGCGCATCGGTGCCGGCCCGGTGGGACATCTCGACCGACTCCTTGGTGAAGCCGACGACGTTGGTCAGGACCGCCTGCGCCTCCTCCTCATTCATGCCGAAGTTGGGCATCTTCAGGAGGTCGTTGTAGTCCTTGACGCTCTCCTTGCCCTGGTCGAAGATGCGCGGCCGCAGGAGCTTCTCGTGAATCCAGTCGTGCCGCGTGTCGGCGATCTCGACGTGGCCGAAGTCGAGCTGGTGGAGCGGCTTCGAGCCCTCGGCGGTGAGCTCGGTGCCGATCGGCTTGACGTTGTCGAAGCCCTTGATGGTGTGACAGCTGTAGCAGCCGTACTTCTGGATCGTCTGGTTGCCCAGGTAGACGTTTCTCTCCGCCTCGGGCATGGTGGCGAGCTTCCGGCGGCTCGCCTCGGTCGTCAGGGTGGACTGGAGATAGCCGAGGACCAGCTCGTCGCGGAGCTTCGGGTCCGGCGCCGGCGGCTGGACGTTCTCATAGCGCGGATCGCGGCTCGACAGTAGGTAGGCGGTCAAGTCCGCCGCCTCCCCGTCGGTCAGGCGCAGCGACGGCATCGCCGTCTCCGGCCAGTACTGTTTGGGATCTTTCAACCAGGCGTAGAGCCAGCCCGGGGTCACCTTGCTGCCGGTGCGGATGAGGTTCGGCCCGTGCAGCCGGTTCATCGTCGGCAGGAACTGGGCGCGGGTCACCCCGTCCTCGCGGATGTGACAGCCGGCGCAGCCGACGGCGAGGAAGAGCTTCTCGCCGTTCTTGGGGTCGCCGGCCGGCACCGCCTCGGTGTACGGGGTCTGGTCCGAATTCGCCCACAGGAAGGAGACGATGGCGGTGATCTCCGTCTCCTGGCGCCGCTTGTTGGTGTCGCCCTTGATGTTCTCCTGGAAGAAGAAGTGGGGCATGAAGGTCGTCGGGTGGAAGTCGCGCGGCGCGGCGATCCACTTGTAGGCCCAGCCGGGGTTGGTCTTCCTGGCGATGCGGGTCAAATCCGGACCGGGCTTCCTGAGGTTCGAGTAGGCCGGCAGGTCGATCACGTGGCAGCTGGCGCAGCCCATGTGGGAGATCAGGTAGCGGCCGGTCTCCTGGGTCGTCGCCTTGGGAGTCCAGACGTCCGAGGCATGGCAGGTGACGCAGCCCGCCTCGCTCATCCCGGAGGGCAGGATGGGGTTCTCCAGGTAGGCCTGGCGTACCCAGCCCAGGCGGTGCTTCCAGTCCTTCTCCTGCGCCTCGTCCTTGGGGCTGTGGCCGGCGCGCGAGAAGTCGGTGGCGCGGTCCAGGCCGCCGTGGCAGGCGGTGCAACCGAACTTGGTGAAGGGGTGGGGCGAGCCGTCCCCCACGAAGGCGTCGAGGTTCGGGTGGGTGCGGAACGGCTCCTTCCACTCCGGACCGTCGAAGCCCGGCCGGTTCACCGCCACGTGACAGGTCATGCAGCGGTCGACCCGGCTGATGGTGGTGAAGTTCATGTTGAGGTAGAGGCCGGGAAGGACGACCTGCTGCACGTGGAGGCTCGGCTGGACGAAGTCCATGAGCGGCGCGTTCAGGAGCAGGTAGTCGATCCCCTTGCCCAGAACCGCCGCTCGCTTCTCGACCGCGGTCAGGCCCCCCTGGAGGTCGTCGAGCTTCTTCTGCGCCTCGGTGATCGCCTTCCGCTTCTCGGCCAGCTCGGCCATCGCGGCGTCGCGCTGGGTCTCGAAGTCCTCCCGCTTCTTCTTCGCCGCGGCGAGGGCATTCTTCAATCGCTCGAGCTCTTTCCCCGTCTCTTTGGCGTCCGATGCGTTCGTCTGGATCGCCCGGTCGTACTCGAAGCGCTGGGCGTCGAGGAGCGACTTGGCCTTCTTCCACTCCGCGTCGGCGTTATAGACCTCCGACTTGAAACGCGCGATCTTCTTCTCGATCTCGGCCGCCCCGGCGTTGTGCTGTTCGACGGCGGCCTGCGCCGCCTGGACGTCCTTCTGCAGCTGGGCGACCTGCTGCTCGTTGATCTTCTTCTTCTCCGCCTCCTCGTCCTTGGCGAGCTTCTGGCGTTCCAGGGTGCGGAACTCGGCCTGGTAGCGCTTCCAGGGCTGCGCATAGTCCGCGAAGACCATCCACAGGGTGACCGCCAGGAGCAGCAACGAGCTCACGGCGAACACCATGTTCATGCGCCCGAAGTTGTAATGCCGGTCGGGGCGCTTGTCCGGCAGGGGTTTCGCAGTGGGAGGCGTTGGAGGGGTCATATGTTGAAGAAGTACTCCTGGACGTGAATGAAATACTTCAGGTTGAAGATCCAGCGCAGGTACATCTTGATCGGCAGGAGCAGCATGATTAGGAAGAGGAGGAGGCCGACGTAGAAGCGCGTCGGTCCCATCTTCTCGTAGTACGGCTTGAGGCGCTTCCACTTGGCGAGGAGCACCGGCAGGACGAAGAAGTAGAAGCCGATGAGGATCATCCCGGGCAGCTCGCGAACGAACCAGTTCGGCGGCAGCCCCAGGTGGAGCAGCTTGATCCAGAAGTACTCCGAGAGGTCGACGTTGACCAGCGGGTCGACCTTGGTGATGTCCCAGAACTCATAGGGGCCGAAGAAGTTCCAGTTCGGGCCGCGGAGGAAGGTGCCGATGACGATCATCTGGCTCCACAGGATGAGCCAGCCGAAGAGGAAGATCGTGATCTCGACCTTGCGCTCCCGGAAGGTGAAGTAGCCGTTCCCCTTCGGGCTGGTGTCGATGTAGGGGATCGCCATCAGCCCGACGATGATGAGGCCGGGGAGGACGACGCCCGCCATCCAGGGATCGAAGTAGACGAGCATCTCCTGGAGACCGAGGAAGTACCAGGGGGCCTTCGACGGGTTGGGGGCGAGCGCCGGGTTCGCCGGGTCCTCGAGCGGGGCTTTGAGGACGATCGACCAGACGACCAGGGCGACCGTCAGCACCACCATGAAGATGAACTCGGAGAAGACGAGGTCGGGCCAGGTGAAGATCTTGTCCTCGACCTCGGTCTTCTCGAAGGTCGGCTCGCCGCGCGCCAGGAGGTCGTCGTTGCGTTTCGCCTTGCTCATCGAGAGCCAGACGAAGAAGCCGACGAGGAAGACCATCATGACGATGGGCACGTTGTCGGGCTTGGCGACGATCGACCGGAAGTTGGGGTCGAAGAGCGAGACGACGAGGAACGCGGTGCCGACGCCTAAGAGGGTCAGGCCCCCCTTCTTCGTCCACAGCCACCGCGAGCGCAGCATGAGGAAGAAGGCGACGATCACCAGCGTGAACGAGTACCACGGCTGGGACAGCCAGTCGATGAACCTCTTGATGGCTTCCATGCCTCGCCTCCTAGACCGGCCCCGAAATGCCGCCGTCCTTGCGCACGCGCCAGAAGTGGACGGCGATCAAGAACGCGGCGACGAGCGGAATGCCCACGCAGTGGAGGACGTAGAAGCGGATCAGGGTGGCGTTGCCGATGGTCCGCCCGCCGATCAGGGCGAACCGGGCGTCGCTCCCGGCATGGATCAAGCGTTGCCCTCCCAGTTTCAGGAAGGCGGCACCCGGTCCCTCGTTCCCTAGCATCGGCGTGGCGCGGGCCATGTTCGAGCCGACGGTGATCGCCCAGATGGCGAGCTGGTCCCAGGGCAGGAGGTAGCCGGTGAACGAGAGCAGCAGGGTGAGCACGAGGAGGATCACCCCGACGTTCCAGTTGAACTCGCGCGGCGGCTTGTACGAGCCGGTCATGAAGACGCGGAACATGTGCAGCCAGACCGAGATGACCATGGCATGGGCGCCCCATCGGTGGAGCTCGCGCATGATGCCGAAGGCTGCGGCCTCGCGCAGGTCGACGATGTCGACGAAGGCGTACTCGACGCTCGGCCGGTAGTAGAACATGAGGAGCAGACCGGTGATGGTCTCGACCAGGAAGAGGAAGAACGCCGTCCCCCCCATGCACCAGGTGTAGCTCATCCGGATGCCCGACTTCTTCACCTTGATGGGGTGGAGGTGGAGGACCACGTTGCCGAGCATGGCAAGGGCCCGCTTGCGGTTGTCGGTCGGGATGCCCACCCGGAAGATGGACTTCCACACCTGTGTCTTGGTGATGCTCTTCTGGAGGTTGCCGATCATGAGGCCTCTTTATATGGGATGCAATCGGAATCGATCGTGATCAGCCGGCAATGAAGGAGCTCGGGTCTTCCCACTGGCCCAGCTCCCACTGGAACTTCTGCCCCTTGTCGACGACGATCCGGCCGTCGTCGGGGCTGACGAAGATCTTCGCCCGCTCGAGCGGCCGCGGCGTCGGGCCTTCGAAGTTGATGCCGGTCCGGTAGTAGCCGCTGCCGTGGCAGGGGCACTTGAACTTGTTCTGCGTCGGCAGCCAGGCCGGCGGGCAGCCCAGGTGGGTGCAGATGGCGATCAGGGCGAAGATCTTGCCGCCGTCGTGGACGATCCAGACCCCGTGCTCGTCGACCAGCCGGGTGTCGACGACCCCAGCGGGGTAGTCCTCCGGCTTGTTGGCCTTGAACAGGGTGGGCGGCTCGAAGAGCACGTTGGGGAACATGAAGCGGCCCCAGGTGGTGACGCAGCCGCCGATGGCGGCGGTGAAGCCCACCCAGGCGACGGCCGCCCAGGAGAAGAAGCCACGGCGGGTGAGATCGTCCGCTGCCCCTGCCGCCGGCTTGGCGGCCACGGGCTTGGCGGCGGTAGCAGCCACGGGAGGCCGGGCAGCCGGTGCGGCAGGGGCCTTCGGAGCCGGTGCCGCGGGGGTGCTCGGTGGGGGTGCGTTGGTACCGCCGGCGATCACGGGTGCGGCAGGGGTGCTCTCGGGAGGGGTAGAGGTCCGGGAGGGCGGCGCCGGTGGCTCTTTCGCCGACGGCGCCGCGTCCGGATTCCCCGGTGCGGCGCTGTCCTTTGTTTCCTCGGCCATGAAGACCCCTTTCGAGGGTGCGGTTACTGCTGGGTCTGTCCTTAGTGGGTCCTTTCTAGCGGAACGGGGGGAGGGGTGTCAAGGGTCGGAGGGGTTCGCCGAGGTGGCTTCGGGCCTCTTGCAAAAAAGACCGATACTTCGTAAGGAAACAAATACACTGCGCCGCCAGGACGACGGGTGAAACGCTTCGCCCGCCTTCGTCACTCCACGTAGGACGATACACCTGGCCCCAGCCGGCCGATAGGTGCGAGGTTTGCAGAGCATGCCCGACATGGACGAGCCGACCGAGAGACGAAGCCAACCCCGACGCCCGGTGACCGGCGTGGGCGGGCTCCTGCGGGTGAAAACGGAGGCGGAGGTCCTGAATCTGAGCCTGACCGGCGCAGCCGTGGCCACGGCGAGCCGCCTGGCCATGGGCGAGACCTACCGGCTCCTCCTCCGCCAGGGGCCGCGGCGGCTGGAGCTCGCGGCCACGGTCGCCCGGAGCACGCTGCGGACGAAGCGCAACGGCGCCGCGCCGCACCCGGTCTACGAGATGGGACTCGAGTTCCTGGAGGTGCTCGGCGACCGGGGCCGGGAGGTGGCGCGCTTCCTCGCCGAGCACGCCGAGCCCGAGATCGGCGGTCGGATCTGCGACCGCTTCCAGCCGCCGCCGGGGACTCGGGCGGAGGTCGAGTACGAGGCCGAGCTCGACCTCCGCTCGATCAGCCCGGCGGGGCTCGCGGTCGAGACCGGAGTCGACGTGGAGCCGGGACAGAAAGTCACGGTCGAGGTGCGGCTGGGGAGCGGCTTCACCACCAGCGGGAAGGTCGTCTATCGCCTGCCGGTCGCCCCGGGGCGCTTCCAACTCGGGATCGAGACCGTGCCGGCGCCCCACCGGCTGCCGCCGGAGCCCGAGTAGGTCCTTGGTCGCGCCGGGTACCCGACACGAGATCGAAGACGATCCCTGAAGAGCGCGTCGCCGGGCCGGCGGCACATAGCGCGTGGCTCCATAGTGGAACCATTTCGGGGCTGGAATGGCTCCGTCATGGAGCCAGTCTCCCTTTTGCATGCGGGCGGAGCTCCATCGGCCTTCACCCATGAGAAGAAAGATATGCGAAAATCAGTGAATTGATCCGGAGCTGCAGAATCGCCTGCGGCTGCCCTTCCGTCAGGAGGCCTACGATGTCCATCGATTCTCAGGCGCTGCGCCGTCTTGCCGTAATCTTGGTCATTGTGGGGGCCAGCCTGCTCGCGGCCCGCCCCGCGTCGGCCCTCAATGAGGTGTACACCGCCTGGTATTCGGACGCGACCTACTCTACCCTGGTGGGAGAGGAATACCGCAATGACTGTACCGGCTACGTCTGGTGGTGGGGTGTAACGACGACGTACTGGACCCAGGACAAGACTCGCTGCGGGCCGGTCCAGAGCTCCACCGGACAAGCGGGGGTGACGGGTGAAGAACCGACCCCTGCCCGCTCGGCCGCCAGCCCCTTGCCTTTTGCCTGGGAGAGAAACGTTCTCAGGATACGAACGGACGCCAGGTAGCCGAGGCAGCCCCCCAATCCGCCGGCTCTGGCCGGGGCCCGGCCCCGGCTGGAGCCCCTCCGCGACCGTCCCCTCCATCTACCGCGTTGGCCGGCGGGGCATGAGGCCTCTCCAGCGACTATCTTCTTGCAACGACAGGCCATCGGCACCACGCCGCCGGCTGCTCAGATCCCAAGGGCAGTCACTGCCCCTCGGACGCCGATGACTGAATGAAGAGGGGCAGTCGCTGCCCCCCGGACGCCGATGACCGAATGAAGGGGGGCAGTCACTGCCCCTCGGACGCCGATGACCGAATGAAGAGGGGCAGTCGCTGCCCTCCGGACGCCGATGACCGAATGAAGAGGGGCGGTCGCTGCCCTCCGGACGCCGACGACCGGCTACCGGACGCGAGCGATAGGCGCCTGGACGGCTGCGGCTGCGCGCTGGACGTTGGTGACCGGCTGGATGGCGCGAACCGCCGATACCCGGTGGCTGTCAATACGCGTCTGCACGGCAGCTCTGCAATGCCGACCGGGTATCAGCGACGGCGCTCCCGTGGTCGTCGACGTTGGGCACGAGCAGACAGGATCTCGGAGTTGAGCTCCGCCTCGGTCAAAGGCGGAAGCTGGAGAGTAGACAGGCAGTCCGCCGTGGCGAACAGGTGGTCCACGCGCCGCCGCCTGAGTCTCTTCTCTCAGGGTGTCGTGTAGGAAACTCACTCCTCGCCTCTGATCCCCAGAACCTCCCAATCCTCGGCAGGAAGGACGGGCTCCAGGATATCGCCGAGAATCTCGACGCTGCCGAGGAGCGCCTGCTGACGGTCGCCCTCAACCTCCGGTACCGGAGGAAGCAGCCGGGCGTGGACGGCCTGATCAAACGACGTATGGACAAACTGCACCTCGGCCTCGGCCAGCACGCGATCGAGCAATTCGGGACCGAGGAACCCATGAGTGTTCAGGTCGACCCGCTGGCCGAAGAGACGTGAAAGCTCCTCCTCAATGAGGAAGAAGTCGAGCCCCGGCACGTGGTCCGGTTCGAACTCCACAAGCACGTCGACATCGCTCGCCGGCCCGAAATCGTCGCGGAGCACCGAGCCGAAGAGGGCCAAGCTGCGGATGTGATGCCGCTGGCAAACCTCGGCGAGGTGGCGATGCTCGATTGGGATCTTGGGAGCCATAGAGGTGTCCCTTTTTGAGGGTAGCACGCGCCGGTTCACGCTGGTACCATAGGGGGCGAGGAAGCCGAGAATGAAGCTCCAGGTCGTTGTCCACGAGGCTGAAGAAGGTGGGTTCTGGGCCGAAGTCCCCGCAGTCCCGGGTGTGTGGCGCCCCCAAAGCAGGGAACATGCGATGACTGAGGATCTCGATCATCGATCACAACCTCATGAGGTCGCGAGGCAGTAGAAGCCTGACGCCGCACGAGAGTCTCACCTGTTCCGCCTCCTGAGGCCGCACAGTTGATGTTTTGAACAATCTGTCGAGTTGACTATCGGCCTCCCGAAGCGCCGCCTGAGCCGTGTCGTCGTTTCGGGAACGTTGCAGCTCCCGAGCAAGAGTCATTGTGGGTGCAGCAATTTCGACATCGATCGTGCCGAAGTCAGTCTCGATGAATATAACCGTCTCTCCCTTCGCGCCCTCTTGTTCTCGTATTCGAGTACGTTCGCGCAATTCTTCGTCGGCCCGGGCCACCGCCCTCTCAAGATCCTCGGTGCTCGGAATTCCACTACGGCGAACCAAGCCACGCGTTAGTGTCGATATCGCAAGAGCACGAGCGTTCTCGCGGAGGTGTAGGGTCCTGAAAAAACCAAACAAGTGAGCAGCTACGACATCTACAGCCGCTCCGATCGGCAAAGCTGTGCGCGCTGGGTCATCCTCAGAGTTCCAGGCCCGCAATTGAATCCGCCGAGTCTGAGGATAGCTAGCTTTTGGATTTACACGCGTGGCGATAACGAGATGTCGCTGAATAGGCTGAGGAACTCTATTGCACTCAACTTTGACATTGCGGGCTTGATTGTACCAGTCGGTTGGGCACAATGATCGATTTGCCAGGCTCAAGCACGTCCCCTTTGCTTCAGCGACTGCCCACTCATATGGGGCGTTCCCCTGAGGAACGCTCGGCCGTAGTGCTATGTAGTCCGGCCGAAGCCTAGAGTGCGATCCCGGTGCGCGGTCAACGACAACTGAACTGGGTGGAAAGGACATATTCCATCCCGTTAAGTCCACCGATCCTGTAGCGTTCGGGTAGAAGGCGCTCAACGGCGCGACCCAGCGATATCTCTCCGATTCTAGAAGATGTCGCGCGCCGGCGACACCAAGCATCCAGGATAGGACCCCTTTCCATTGGCGGTCGCTGCGCTCGGCTTCACCTCGCAGGGCAAGAAACTCCGTTTCCTCAACGCGCACAAGTTGGAGCAGGAACGGCGGCCACCCCACGAACGACGAACTAACACTCGCAGGAAGCGATGGAACCCAGTCAGCTGTTAGGTGGCCGCACACCTGCTGAATGGTCATGGGCAAGCTAGTTGGGGTGGCCGCTCCCACGCCCCAGTACTCTACGAACATATCTCGCTGCTTCTCGCCATTGCTATGTGGCTCTCTGGCATACCAGACCGATTCTCAATGGGCGAATGCCCGGGTGTTGTCCGCTGCAACGAGAGTTTAGGCGGCATGTCATCAGCTGCTTGGCCTTCCGAATCTGTAGCGGTGCCTATCCTCTGGAAGTAGAAGGCATTGAAGATGTCCGGGTTCAGCGGCTGTGAGCTAGTCTGAAGTCCGTCAGGAGGCGCTCAGGTCCCGCTCTTGACCATGAGGTCGCGTTTGGCCTCTCCGAAGGCCAGCTCTTCGAGCTCTACTCGCTCGCGGATGATTCGCGTGAGCCACTGCTCAAGATTCGGCTCGTGGTGCAGCTTAGCCAGGAACTCCGCGCGGGCTGCGAGCTCGGCGGAAATCGATAGCCTGGCAGGTACATCCCTGTGCACCTCGATAGGCTCCCCCCAGGCAGAAGGGTCGTCGATTTGGGCGATCACCCTCTCGTCGATCTCTTCCTGGGACAGGTTCTCTTCGGCAGCCCTGCTTTTCTTACTCATAATGGCCAACCCGTGATGATCCGGACGATTCTACCCGGTTTGAGTTGGAAGATGATCTTGAGGGGCCGACCTCCGATGGCACGGCCGTAGAGTGCATAGCGATCTGCGTAATCCTGGTTCTTTCGGACCGTAAAGTCTGAGAAAAAGCACTCGACGGCCTCGTTGAAGTCGACTCCATGCGCTGCGAGTTTGTCTCTTTCAAAGTCATACTCGAAATCCGCGGGGCTGAAGCGATGCCAGTCGGTCACCCACCCTCCTCTATGGTACTACCTCCGTTCGAACTTCCGCATCAGGACCATAACCGTATCGCCTTCCGAGGATACCACGCGTGGCCAGGGCTGAGCCCGCCCGCCCCGAAGGGGCAACGGGAATCCCAATCCTACCGTCGCCCCTTCGGGGCTTTTGTTTTCTTGTGGTTAACCCACCTGGGGCTTTCGCCCCAGGCTACCGACCTGCGCCCCTTCGGGGCGGCTTGGAACCCAGAGTCCGTCGATTTTGACGCCCTGAGCGCCCGCCCCCCTACCGCCTCCCCGTCGGATTCGGGTTCCCCGGCTGCGCCTGCCGGCTCTCGCCCAGGAGGTGCAGCTGGCCGGCGGGCGGGACGGCGCGCAGCTTGTCGACGGTCGGGCGGGAGAGGTAGTCGGTCAGGGTGATCCCGATGAGGATGGCGAGCCAGAAGAAACCGGCCACCACGGTCAGGCGGGTCAGCCGGCTGCTGTCCTTGACGTGCATGAAGAAGAGGATGACGAGGAGCGCCTTGGTCACCGCCACGGCTAGGGCTACGACGTCGTTGAACGGCCCGAGGTTCAGCTGGGCCACTCCGATCGTCACCAGGGTGAGGACCATGAGGGCGGCCCAGACCAGGATGTAGGTCTTCTTCGGGGCGATGTGCTCGGCCATGACTCCCCCTCACCCTCCGTGGTGCAGGTTGGCGCCGAAGAGGTACAGGAGCGGCAGCAGGAAGATCCAGACGATGTCGACGAAGTGCCAGTAGAGACCCATGCACTCCAGGGGGTTGTGGTACTGGGAGTTGAAGCGCCCCTTCCACGATTGCACGAGAAGCACCCCGAGGAGGCTCATGCCGATGATCATGTGCAGGGCGTGGAGCCCGGTCATGCAGAAGTAGATCGAGAAGAACATCTCGGCGTGCTGCGGATCGGCCCCCTCGAATTGAAAGTTGGCGCCCGGGTAGTGGTGCTCTTTGAATTCCGAGTAGTACTCGAACGCCTTGATCCCCAGGAAGACTCCGCCGAGGAGGATCGTCAGGAGGAGGAAGACGACGATCGCCTTGCGCTTGTCGACCTGCGCCGAGCGCACCGCCATCGCCATGGTCAAGCTGCTGCAGATGAGGACGACGGTGTTGACCGAGCCGGCCCAGGTCAGGAGCGAGTTGCTGGCCTCGGCGAAGGCCGCCTGGTACTGCAGCCGATAGACCACGTAGGCGGTGAACAGGCCGCCGAAGAACATGATCTCCGTCACCAGGAAGACCCACATCCCGAAGGTCGACGCCTCGCGCTGCTGCTCGAGGCTGTCGAAGTGATGGGCGAGCGCGCTGTGATGGCTAGACAACGCCGGCCTCCTTGGCGGCCAGGGCCGGACGGGGACCGTATTCGTAGGGTCCGTGGGTGACGACCGGCGTCACGTCGAAGTTCGCGGTCGGCGGCGGCGATTCGGTCTCCCATTCGAGGCCCACCGCGCCCCACGGGTTGGCGCCCGCCTTCTTGCCATAGCGCATCGACCAGAGGAAGTAGCACATCGGAATGACGTACCCCACTCCGAGGATCGAGGCGCCGGCGGTCGACAGCACGTTCAGCACCTGGAACTCCGGCGGATAGGACCAGTAGCGCCGCGGCATCCCGAGATAGCCGAGGATGAATTGCGGGAAGAAGGTCAGGTTGAAGCCGACGAAGATCAAGAGCGCCGCGAGGCGCGACAGGAACTGCGGGTAGAGCCGGCCGGTGATCTTCGGCCACCAGTAGTGCATGCCGCCTAAGTACGCCATGATCGTACCGCCCACCATGATGTAGTGGAAGTGGGCGACGATGAAGTAGGTGTCGTGGACGTGGACGTCGAAGCCCAGAGTGGCGAGCATCACTCCGGTCAGGCCGCCGATGGTGAAGAGGCCGATGAAGCCCAGGGCGTAGAGCATCGGCGTCGACCAGGAGATCGAGCCCTCGTAGAGCGTCGCCGTCCAGTTGAACACCTTGACCGCCGAGGGGATGGCGACGACCATCGAGAGGACCGAGAAAACCGTCGCGGCGTACATCGACTGCCCCGTCACGAACATGTGATGGCCCCAGACGAGAAAACCCAGAACCGCGATCGCCACGCTGGCGAAGGCGACCACTTTGTAGCCCACCACCTGGCGCCGGGCGAAGGCGGCGATGAGCTCGCTCTCGATCCCCATGGCGGGCAGGATCATGATGTAGACCGCCGGGTGCGAGTAGAACCAGAAAAGGTGCTGGAAGAGGATCGGATCGCCGCCGTAGGCCGGGTCGAAGAGCCCGAGGTGGAGCACCCGCTCCGCCGCCACCATGACCAGGGTGATGGCGATCACCGGCGTGCCGAGCACCATGATGAGGCTCGTCGCATACATCGACCAGAGGAAGAGCGGCATCCGGAACCAGGTCATCCCAGGCGCCCGCAACCGGTGGATCGTGACGATGAAATTGAGGCCCGTCATGATCGACGAGAAACCGGTGATGAAGATCCCCAGTGCGGCGCTGATGACGTAGGTGTTCGAGTAGGTGGTCGAGAACGGTGTGTAGAAAGTCCAGCCGGTGTCGACGCCGCCATGGACGATCGACCAGAGGGTGAAGGCCGCCCCCAGGTTGTAGACGTACCAGCTCCCCAGGTTGATCTTGGGAAAGGCCAGGTCCTTGGCGCCGATCATCAGCGGCACGAGGAAGTTGCCGAGGACCGCCGGGATCGCCGGGATCAAGAAGAAGAAAACCATCACGATGCCGTGCATCGTGAACAGCTTGTTGTAGGTGTCCGGCCCCACTAGGTCGCCCTCGGGGGTCAAGAGCTCCAGGCGGATCAAGAGAGCGAAGAAACCACCGAGGAAGAAGAAGGTGGTGACCGAGATGAGATAGAGGATGGCGATCCGCTTGTGGTCGCGGGTCAGCAGCCAGGAACGCAGGCCGTAGGCGGCGTTCAGGTAGTTGCGCCGCGGCAGCTCGCGGTCCGAGGTGACGGCGGGCGTGGGCGAATCGATCGCGGTGCGGTTGGTGGGAATGGCGGTCATTTCGACGGTCCTTCGGAGGAGGTCGCAGTCCCCCCGGTATCCCCGGCCAGCGATTTCACGTAGGCGATGAGCTGCACCAGCTGCTCCTCGGTGACCTGTCCCTGGAAGGTGGGCATGATCGGGGTCCAGCCGGCGGTGATCTTGGCGCCGGGATTCAGGATCGACTCGCGGATGTAGTTCTCGTCGGCGACGAGGGTGCGGCCGTCGGCGAGCTTGACCTGATGGCCGAAGAGCCCTTCGAGCCGCGGCGCGCGCGGCACCAGGCCGGCGACGTTCGGTCGATGGCAGGTGTCGCAGGCGAGGGTGGAAAAGAGCTGGGCGCCCGAGGCCACGGTCGACTGCCCGGGCTGCGACCCGGCGAGCCAGGCCTCGTAGGCGTTGGGCTCCATCACCACGATGCTGCCGATCATCCGCGAATGCTCGGTGCCGCAGTACTCGGCGCAGAAAAGGTGATAGGTGCCGGGCTTGTCGGCCTTGAACCAGGTCGTCGTGTAGCGGCCGGGCAGCACGTCCTGCTTCATGCGGAAGGCGGGGACGTAGAAGCTGTGGATGACGTCCTCGGAGGTCATCGTCATCTTGATCGCCTGCCCCACCGGGACGTGCAGCTGGTCGATCTCCCGGTTGCCCTCGGGGTGCTGGAACTTCCACATCCACTGCTTGGCGACGGCGAAGTACTCGATGGCGTCGGCCGGCGGCCGGTAAACGTAGAAGAAAACCCGCGCTCCCCAGACGAACATGGCGAGGCAGATGGCGAGCGGCACCGCCGACCAGACGATCTCCAGCATCAGGGGCACCGTGGTGTCCTTGCCGATCTCCTCTTCCCGCCGCCGCCGGTAGCGGGTCATGAAATAGACGATCAGGGCGGCGATCAGCAGCGAGAAGAAGATGCTGACCACGCCCCAGATGTAGAACAGGGCGTCGACCTGGTGCGCCCCGGTCGAGGCCGCGTCCGGAAACAGCGGGAGGTCCGACCTCATCTAGGCTCTCCCCAGCGCATGGCTCTCCCGCAAGCGGAGGAGCACCACCAGGAGCAGCAGGCCGATCACGGTGACGGCGCCCCCCAGGCGGACGATGTTCATGATCACGGCGCTGTAGCGGCCGATGACCGGGTTGTAGTGAAAGCAGAAGAGGAGCACCTGGTCGACCGCCGAGCCGATGCGCTCGCCCGAGGCCTCGACCAGCCCCAGCCGCACGTCCCGGGCGGGGAACTCGACACCGTAGAAATAGCGCGAGATCCGGCCCTGCGGGGTGAGGAGGACGATGCCGGCGGCGTGGGCGAACTGATGGGTTTCGGGATCCCAGTAGTAGCGGAAGCCGACCGCGCGGGTGATGGCGGCGATCGACTCCGGGCCGGCGGTCAGGAAGTGCCAGGCCGGGGCGGTTTCGCGCTTCCCGTACCGGGCGACGATCTCGTTCTTCTTGGCCGCCGCGAGCGCCGCGGTGTCCTGCGGGTCGAAGGAGACGACGACCACGTCGTAGTCCTTGCCGGCAGTGAAGGGGACGATCTTCAAGGTCGCCGCGAGGTCGTCCAGCACGACGTTGCAGAGCATCGGGCAGCGGAAGTAGGCGAGAGCGAAGACCACCGGCCGGCGGGTGAAGAACTCTCCCAGGCGCACAGTCCGGGCGGCCTCGTCGCGGACCAGGGTGGAGAGCGGCAGCGACGCCCCCAGCTTCTGGTCGTAGCCGACGTTCTTCAAGGGCGTCGGGACCTCGCGGGCCGGAGGGGTGGTCTCGCGCACCGGGGACGGCATGGCCGGCTGGCCGAGCGCCGGGATCGCCAGGAAAAGTCCCAGAAGAACGAAAGTGCGCCTCACCGCAGACCTCCTGGCGAGGGAGCGGTGGTCGCCGGGGCCGGGGCGGCGGCACCGCTCACGGCGGGCAGACCGCGGCGCGCCAGGACGTCGATCGCGATGTCGACCGGGATGCGCAGAGTCCCCTGCTTCTGATCGATCCAGGCCGGCCGCGCGAGCCTCTGGTCCTCGTCCGCCCGCAGCCGGAGCATGTCGCCGTCGGGGTCGGACTGCAGGCGCGGCTCGGGGGGCAGGCGCCGCTCGCGCACCTCGCGCAACGCC
>DASQPA010000312.1:0-6675 GCA_035644215.1 Thermoanaerobaculia bacterium | reverse complement strand
CTGGAGGTGGCCGCCGGAGTCGACGGTGAGACTCGGGATCGCGCCGGACGACAGCGGAGATCCCGGTGCCAGGACGAGAGCCGAGATCCCGGCGTCGTCCAGCATGAAATCCAGCCGTTCGCGCGGATAGCCGGGATCGAGCGGCACGTAGGCGCCCCCGGCCTTGAGCACCGCCAGCTCCGCGACCACCATCGCCGCCGAGCGTTCCAGGCAGATCCCCACCCGGTCTTCGCCACCGATCCCCAGGCGGAGCAGGCCGTGAGCCAGCCGGTTCGCCCGGGTGTTGAGCTCCGCATAGCTCAAGGTCTCCTCGGTCGCGATCACCGCCGCCGCAGTCGGCGTGCGCGCCGCCTGGGCCGCGAAACAGGCATGGATCGAGGTCTGTGGCAGCTCGACCCGGGTATCGTTCCAGTCCTCGACCAGCTGCTGGCGCTCCGCGGCCGAGAGCAGCGGGAGATCCGAGATGCGGCATTCGGGGTCTCGGGTCATGCCCGCGAGCAGACGGGTCAGGTGACTGGCGAAGCGGTCGATGGTCGCCGCGTCGAACAGCTCGGTGCTGTGCTCCACGCCGCCGATCAGCCGGCCCTCGCTCTCCGTCAGGGTGAGGGTGAGGTCGAACCTTGCAGAGCTGGTTTGCATTCTGGCCGGCCGCAGTGCAAGCCCGGGCAGGTCGAGAGGCTCGACCGCAGCGTTCTGCAGGGCGAACATCACCTGGAAGAGCGGCTGCCGGCTGAGGTCGCGCGCGACGTTGAGCTCCTCGACCACCCGTTCGAAAGGCAGATCCTGATGGGACAAGGCACCCAGAGTGACCTCGCGCACCTGGTCGAGCAGGGCCGGAAAGCCGGGATCGCCGTCGATCTCCACCCGCAGGATCATGGTGTTGACGAAAAATCCGATCAGGTGCTCGATCTGGGTGTGATTGCGGCCGGCGGAGAGAGAGCCCACCACCAGGTCCTCCTGGCCGGAGTAGCGGTGGAGGAGCGCGACGAAGGCGGTGAGGAGCGGCACGAAGATCGTCATGCCGCGCTCCCGGCTGAGGTGCCCGATGGCCGCGGTCAGCGCCGGCGACAGGGACAGGAGATGGAAGGCACCCGAGAAGCTCGGCACCGCCGGCCGCGGCCGGTCGGTGGGCAGGTTGAGGTCGAACTTCGCGCCGCGCAGTCGTTCCCGCCAGTACGCGACCTGTTGCGCGACGCGCGCGCCGGTCTGCCCCTGGCGCTGCCAGTGGGCAAAGTCGGCATATTGGAGGGGCAGCTCCGGCAGTCGGGGCTGCCGCCCTTCGAGAGTGGCCTGATAGATCTCGCTGAGCTCGTGATTGAAGATCCCGATCGACCAGGCGTCGCAGGCGACATGATGCGCGGTGACCGCGAAGACGTGGTCGTCGCCGGCGATATGGATGAGGATCGCCTGGAGCAGCGGCCCCCGCTGCAAGTCGAAGGAGTGCCGCGCAGCCTCGGCGAGCAGCCCACGGACCTGGGCCTCCCGCCGGCCCTCCGGCAGGCCGCTCACGTCCATCACCGGCAGCGGGAGGATGAGCTCGGGCTGGATCCGTTGCCAGGGCCGGCCGTCCTCGGCCACGAAGGTCGTCCGCAGCGCCTCGTGGCGTTTGACGATGGCATGGAGGCTCTTTGCCAGGGCGAGGACGTCGAGGTGGCCGGTGAGCCGTATGGCGCTGGGCACGTTGTAGAACGGATTGCCCGGCTCGACCTGGTCGATGAACCACAGGCGCTGCTGGGCAAAGGAAAGTGGCAGACGGTGCCCGCGAGACACGGGTGCCAGAGGTGGCGCCGCGGAGCCGGTCGTCCTGGCAGCTTCGATCTGCGCCGCGAGCTCGGCCAGGTTCGGCAGGTCGAACACCTGCTGCATGGCCAGCTCGATGTCGAAGGTTTCGTCGATTCGCGACACGAGCTGCATGACCAGGAGGGAATGGCCGCCGAGCTGAAAGAAATTGTCGGTCGCGCCGATGCGGTCGACCATGAGGAGGTCGGCCCAGACCTCGGCGAGCCACTCTTCGGTCGCGGTGCGCGGGACGACGAAGGGCGGCCGGTCGTGGCCGGCGCGGTCGGGAGCCGGCAGTGCCTGGCGGTCGATCTTGCCGCTGGGCAGGAGGGGGATCTCGGCGAGCTCGACGAAGACCCTGGGCACCATGTGCTCGGGCAGCTTTCCCGAGAGCCACTGGCGCAGCTCCTCGACGTCCAGGGCGCTACCGCCCGAGGGAACGACGTAGGCCACCAGCCGCTTGTCGCCAGGGGTGTCCTCCCGCGTCAGCACGACGGCCCGGCGCACCCGCTGGTGTTGGCGCAGGCTCGCTTCGATCTCTTCGAGCTCGATGCGGAAGCCGCGGATCTTGACCTGGAAGTCGACCCTGCCGAGGAACTCGACGAGACCCGAGGCGTTGTGGCGCACCAGGTCACCCGTCTTGTAGAGGCGCGCCCCGGCCGCCTCGCTCCACGGGTCGGGGATGAATTTGCGCGCCGTCACGTCCGGTCGGTTGAGATAGCCGCGGGCGAGAGCGATGCCGCCGAGGTGAAGCTCGCCAGGCACGCCGATGGGGACGGGGCGTAACTGGGGGTCCAGGACGTGGAGCCGGGTGTCGGGCAACGGACGGCCGATGGGCAGGCGGCTCAGATCGCCGAGATCTCCGGTGCCCAGGGCGACCTCGAAAAACGTCGCCATGATCGTTGCTTCCGTCGGGCCGTAGATATTGAAGAAACGCAGCGGGTGGCGGGCCAGGCCGTTCCAGGTCCGCAGCTTCTCGAGCGACGGGCTCTCGGCGCCGGCCACCGAGATCCTGAGCGACCCCGGCACGCCGCGCCCGGCGGCCACCGCCTCGTCCACCAGGTTGTGCCAGACGGAGGCGGCCATGTTCATCTTGGTCACCCCGAGCCGGTCGCATTCGGCGAGGATGCCGAGCCCCGACTGCCTCTGCTGAGGGGTGAGCAGAACGACCGCGCCGCCGAACATCCAGGTCGCCAGGATCTCCTCACACGACATGTCGAAGGTGAGCGAGGCGAACTGCAGCTGGCGGGTCTGGGTGTCGAGGTCGAAGATCTGCCGCATGTCGAAGGCGCGACTCACCAGGGCCCGATGGGAGATCATGACGCCGTTGGGCATGCCGGTCGAGCCCGAGGTGTAGATGACATAGGCGATCGCCGTGTCGTCGCAGTCCGCGGCCGGGCTCGGCGGCCTCTGGCCGGCGATGGCCTCGCAGTCGCGGTCGACCAGCACCACCGGGGTTTTGTGCTCCGGCAGATTCGGCAGCAGGTTGGAGGTGGTGATCAGGGCGGCTGGGCGGACGTCGGAGAGGATCGTCGCCAGGCGATCCTGGGGGTGGTTGGGATCGAGCGGCACGTAGGCGGCGCCGGACTTGAGCGCGGCAAGGATGGCGACCATCGCCTGGGGCGAGCTGTGGAGCACGATGGCAACCCGCGACTCGGCCGTGGCGCCGACCTGGCGCAGGTGATGCGCCAGGCGATCGGCCGCGGAGTCGAGATCCCGGAAGCTCAGCCGATCGTTGCCGTAGAGCACGGCTGGCGCGTCCGGGGTGCGCTCCGCCTGCGCGGCGATGAGCTGGTGCACCGAGCGTCGAGGGGCCGCGAGGTCCGGCCCCCGGCTCCAGCCGGCGAGGAGCGCCCGGTCGGTCTCGTCGAGCATCGCGAGGTCGCCAACGGGAGTGCGGGGATCGGCGAGAGCCGAGCGCAGGACGTTCAAGTAATGCCGCGCGAAGCGCTCGACGGTCGCACGCTCGAAGAGAGCCGGGTCGAAGTCGATCTCTCCGCTCAGGTGATCGGCTCCGAGGGCGAACCGGATGTCGACGTCGTGACCGACCTCGGGCAGCTCGCCATGGATGTCGCGGAGCGCCAGGGCAACGCCGAAGAGCGGGCACTGCCGCGCTTCGGCGCCATAGCCGAGGTCGGCCAGCAGACGGTGGAACGGATAGCTCTGCCGGGCGTAGGCATCGAGCAGGGCCTGACGGACGTCTTGGAGCAGTCGGCTGAACGGCTCCTGCTCCCTGATCTCTCCGCGGATGGCGAGAGCGTTGCTTGCCGGACTGGAGCCTTCGAGTCGGCGGGCCGGGCTGCCGACGACGATCGTCGAGCTCCCCGCATAGCGCGCGAGGCAGACCTGGAGCGTCGCGCAGAGGGTGGTGTAGAGGAGGAAGGGGCCGTTGCCGGTCAGCCTGCTCAGGCTGCGGAAGAGGTCGTCCGGGAGGTCCACGGCGACCGTCGCGTCCCGCGCCGGACGGCCCGCCGGTCGCGGGTGATCGACGGGCAGGCTGACGGGAGCACGTTCACCCTGGAGTCGCTCGACCCAGTAGTCCCGTTCTTCCTTCAGCTGCCGTCCGAAAATGAGTACTTCTGAGCTCGCTGCGCACATCCTGTTCACTCCAGCCGCTTGGGCTGTCAGAAGTTGAACTCCTCGGCCTGGTCCCGGGTCGACAACTGGGAGAGGGTCTCTTGTTCCACGGTCGCGATCACGCTCATCTCGCCGAGCTTTCCTGCGGGATGGGTGACGACGTCCCGCAGCAGGGCCTGCCAGTGTTCGAGCACCTGGGCGACCACCTCGTCGGCAATCCGTGCCCGGTCGTAGAAGGCCATGATGAGAATCTCCTCGGAGGGGCTGACGATCCAGGCGAGGGGGTAGCTCGCGCGCTCGGAAGAGAAGCCGGCACGGGAGATCTCGACCTCGCCGAGCGTCTGGGCCAGAGAGTCGTCGAACGGCGCGTTCTCGAACACCAGCAGGCTTTCAAAGAGTGGCTGGCCGCGCGGTACGGCACTCCAGCCCTGTACGTCGACCAGCGGTGTGTGCTCGTGCTCACGCGCCTCGACCTGCGCCGCCTGCAGCTCGGCAAACCAGGTGAGGAGTGGCTGGTCGGGCTCGATTCGCACCCTCAAGGGCAGGGTATTGATCAGCATCCCCAACATCGACTCCACCCCTGGGAGCTCGGGCGGACGCCCGGACACGGTGGTACCGAAGACCACGTCGTCGGTGCCGCTGTAGCTGGCGAGGAGCAGGGCCCAGGCGCCCTGCATCAGGGTATTGAGGGTCAGCCCGTTCTGGCGCGCCAGCTCGCGCAGCGCGTGGCTGGTGGCCGCGCCGAGCTGCGCCCGCCGCTCGCCGCGCCGTTCCTGCTCCGGCACGGCGCCCGGCGACCGATCGATGCCCAGGGGGGTGGGAGCTGTGAAGCCGGTGAGCTGCCGACGACAGAAGGCTTCGGCGCGGGACCTGTCCTGTTGCCGGAGCCAGGCGATGTAAGAGCGGTAGGAGGGGCGCGGCGGGCTTGCCGGCGGCTCCTGCCCAAGGCGCAGCGCCGTATAGACGGTGAAGACCTCCTGGAGCACGAGGGGCGCGGACCAGCCGTCGACCAAGAGGTGGTGGACGCCCCAGACGAAGCGCCAGGTATCCGCCGACAGTTGAATCAGGCCGAGGCGCAGGAGTGGCGGCCGCGACAGCTCGCAGCCGCGTTGGAGCTCCGTCGCCAGGTATTCGGCGAAGCGCAGCTCCTGCTCGGCAGGGCTCGCGTCGAGCCAGGCCAGTTGCTCGAGCGGCAGCTCGGAGCTCCGGTGGACGACCTGCAGTGGCTCGGCCAGCCCGCTCCAGACGAAGGCGGTGCGCAGCTCGGGATGGCGGTCGACGACCCGCTGCCAGGCGCGTCCGAAAGTTGGGGGATCGAACGCGCCGCGGAAGGTGGCGTAGAACTGTTCGAAATAGATTGCCGCAACGGGCGCCTGGCGGGCGAGGAAGAGCATGCCGTGCTGCATCGGCGAGAGCGGGTAGGCGGACTCGATCGGCTCCGTGGCGATGCCGGCGTCCAGCAGCCGGTCCTTGAAGCCGGCGAGCTCCTGGGCTGTGAAGTCGACCGCCGTCATCCCCGGGCTAGGGTGCGAGTCGATCGTCGGGACCTCGACCTCTGCCGCCAGCTCGGCGATCGTCGGGTGCTGGAAGATCTGCTTGGGGGTGAGGTGCAGTCCTCTCTCGGCGGCACGGGCGAGGATCTGAATGCTCAGGATCGAATCGCCTCCCAGCTGGAAGAAATTGTCGTCGATGCCCACCGGTGAGCCGGTCCCCAGGACCTGCTGCCAGATCTCGGCCAGCTGGCGCTCGATCTCGGTCCGCGGCGCCACTCGCTCTGCGGGGCCGGCCATCCGTGCCCTGTCGCCCAGGGCGATCAGCCGCTCGCGGTCGATTTCGCCGGCGGCGGTTCGCGGCATCTCGGCCAAGCGGTGCAGCTGGCAGGCGCTCGGGCTGCCGAAACGGTCCCGCACCGCCAACTCTTGCAGGTGGCTGGTCTCTGCCGGCCCGGTGAAGAAGGCGGTCAGGTTTTGGCGCTCGCACGCGGTGGCGAGGACGTGATGGCGGAGGTGGCGATTGTCGCTGTCCAGGCCGACGACGAGCTGGGTCTCAGCACGCTCCAGACCGGCGAGCAGCGAGTAGAAACCGCGCTCGGGCGACAGGATGTGGTAGCCGGCGGCGTGGGCGGCGTCGCGCGCGAAGGCCGGGGTGCCGCGGCTCATGCCGAGGTCGTCCCACATCGCCCAGTTGAAGCCATAAGCCCGGCGGCCACTTTGGTGCTGGTGCAGGATGCAGGCGTCGAGAAAACTGTTGGCCGCCGAGTAGGCGCAGAACGTCGCGCCGCCGAAGAGGCTGTTGACGGAAGAGAAGGCGACGAGGAGC
>DASQPA010000311.1:0-2555 GCA_035644215.1 Thermoanaerobaculia bacterium | reverse complement strand
GCCGCCGAGGCCCACGAGCTCTCCGGCGGTGGGGTCGATGATCAGGTAGCTCGACCACTCGGGTGGGATGCCCTCGATCAGCCCCCTGCGCGCGGGCTGCAACGCCTCGGGGAAGGCGAGGTACCCCGGCACGACCCGGAGCCCGAACCGGGCCTCGAAGGCGTCGCCGCCGACGAGCAGGGCATCGAGGTGCTCGAGTGTCGCCGGCTCGACGGTGGTCACCGGGCCCGGGTGCATGGCGGATTGTATCCCCCCCGGATGGGTCCATCTCATCGATTTTTGGGCCTGGAACCGCGAATTCCGCGGTCTACTCTCGGGTCGTATGAGCCCTACCCTGGATGCGTGGGTCTAACGCACAGGAGGGGGCTCGTGGACACCTACGGAACGCTTCGCCTTGCCGCCAAGGATGCCGAGTCGGCGATCATCGCCCGCATCTCGGTTGACTTCAATCTCACTCCGGTGCTGGCTCGTGCCCACTACGAGCAGATGGTCCGCTACTTCTCCGAGTACGGGCAGGTGCCGGCCCAACCAGGCGAGCTCTGCTACCTCGCGGTGTCGGCGGTGGAGCCGGCCGGCAAGCCGATCTCGCTCTGCCAGAAGGTCCAGGTCCGCCTCGAGCTGACCGCGCCCGGCGACGTCGAGGTCCTTCGGGACAAGGGCCTGGCTGCCATGCGCCAGCGCCGTCTGTCCCGCCTCGCTCGCCAGGCGAGGGTGCAGGGGGCGCTGCTCACGGTGGAGGACCTCGCCTACCTGACCTGCTCGTCGCCGGCCACGGTCAAGCGTGACCTGGCAGCCTGCCGAGCAAGGGACGAGGCCGTCCCCACCCGGGGGCAGGTCCGCGACATCGGCCCCACCCTCTCCCACAAGGCGAAGGTGGTGCAGCTGTACCTGTGGGGAATCCAGTTCACCGAGATCGAGGCCCGCACCTCCCACTCCGAGGGCTCCGTCGCCCGGTACCTGGCCGACTTTCGCCAGATCGCCGCCCTGCACGTCAGGGGTGCTTCCCTGGCCGAGATCCGGGCGGCCACCGGCCGCTCCGCTTCGCTGATCAACGAGTACATCGGCCTCTACGAGCGGGGTCGGCGGGAGTTTCCCTCCGCACCCCGCCTGGCGGACCTGCTGGATGTCCACAACGCGAAAAAGGGGGGCCGTCCGTGTCGCTGAAGGGGGAGTCCCGCACCTCGCTGCACCGGCGCCTGGCCCGGCGCAACCTGGCCGCCCTGCTGCGGTTCAAGTTCTTGAACGAGTACGGCTACGACAAGGGGCCCGTGGTGGCGGGCGCCATCGTGGCCGACATCTGCGAGACGGTTCGCCGCTACTACGCCCGGCCGGGCGATCTCGAGCCCGGCCAGGTGCTCTACCCCGCTCCCGCCCTCGGCCAGCGCGGCGGGCGGGGCAAGACCATGGCTCAGACCAAGCTGGTGCCGATCCGCCTGAGCCTGGTGGCCGAGGAGGACGTCGAAGCGATGGTCGCCCGCATCACGCCGACCGAGCGGCGCCAGATCAAGATCCGGCGTCTCACGAGAGAAGCCGCCCGCCAGGGCGCCGCCCTCTCCCAGGCCGACCTCGGACTGCTCCTTGGCTGTTCGACCGGCTCGGTCGGCAAGGTGGCGGTTGCCCTGCGTCACCAGGGTGAGCTGCTCGCCCTGCGGGGCTACGTGGAGGACATGGGCGAGTTCCCGACCCACAAGGCGGCCATCGTCCGTCTCTACCTCTCGGGGCTCACCACCCCTGCCATCGCGGCCCGCACCTACCACTCCAAGGAGGCGGTCGACCGCTACATCCGGGGATTCGAGCGGGTGCGGCTTCTGGCTGCCAAGCACCCCCGGGAGGAGCTGCCGATCCTCACCGGCATGTCCATGGGTCTGATCGACCAGTACCTCGTCCTCATGGAGGAGAACCGCCTCGCTGCACACCCCGAAAAGAAGCCCGGGAAGGAGGAGGGAAGCCATGCTGGCCTCTGAGCTCGACGCGCCCAACCAGCCCGCCGGCGAAGCCGCCGTCAGGCCCTTGACGGTGGGCGCGCCCCCACGCAAGCTGATCCGCAAGCGGCCCACGGCCGGCACGGAAGGGGGCGCAGTTCCGGGGGTGTGGGGGCGCGGGCGCTCCGCCGTCAAGGGGCGGGCGGGACCGTTCCGGCAGCGGCCGCCGGCAGGGTGTAGGGCTCAAACGAGCTTATCTCACGCCCAAAAATGCCAAGAGCAGGAGCAGCCGAAGGGGGCTAGTCCTCGGTCACGGGGGCCAGCGCCACCAGCGAGACGCCGGGATCCAGGCCCATCACCCGCACGCCGGTCGTGCCCCGGCCCTGCTTCGAGATGCTCCGGGCCGCCATCCGGATGACCTGGCCGTCGCTGGCGATGAGGAACACCTCGTTGCCCGGCCGCACGACGTACGCCCCGGCGATGTGGCCCCGCTTGCCGGGGAGCTTGGCGGTGATCACGCCCTTGCCGCCCCGGTGCTGGATGGGATAGTGGTCGAGCGCCGTCCGCTTGCCGTACCCGCCGTCGGTCACCATCAGCAGCTCGCCGTTCTGATCGACGACGTCGAAGGCGACG
>DASQPA010000310.1:0-18088 GCA_035644215.1 Thermoanaerobaculia bacterium | reverse complement strand
GTCCTGCGCGGCAACGGAAAGGAAGGTCGTGGTGGTCGGGGTCGTGCCCGGGATGACCGCCACGGCGCAGTTGCTCACCTGGAACGGGCAGGTGCGGATGCGATATCCGTAGGTGGCGCCGGCGGCGACGGCGGTATCCGTATACCCGGCCGTGGCGGTCGACGCGATGCCGGCGAAAGTGCCGCCGCAGCCGCCGTCCGCCCGCTCCACCACGTAGTTGGTCACCGGCGGCACGTCGGCCCAGGTGAGCTGCGCCTGCGGCAGCGTGCCCGTGGTGGCGGTGACCGTCGCGCCCGTGGCGGGGCAGGCGTAGAGCGGTTGGGCGGTGGCGGCGATGAGCGCGATGGCGGCCTTCTCGGTCGGCCACGAATAGTTCTGATCGAACATCAGCGTCGTGCCGCCGACCGGGTAGAACTGGGTGACGGTGTCGCGGCAGGTCGAGCTCTGGAACTGATCGAAACACGGACAGATGTCATTGTTGGTCAGGTCCTCGTTGAGATCGATCGCGGTCACGCCGATGTTCCAGAACGGGCAGTGATCGGTCTGGCACATCTTGGTCGTGTTGCGCACGATCTTCGCAGGATCGATGATGGTGCCATAGTCGGCGTTGGCCTGGACGAAGGCATCGCCAAAGGCGACACACGAGGGGCAGCTCGCCGTGCTCCAGTTGTACAGGTTCATCAGGCCGTTCTTGTTGCCGTCGAACGCGGTCTGATCCATGTTGAGCACGCGCCACATCGGCGCCGTGGGATGCATGCGGGTGTAGGCCGTCGAGCCGCACAGCCCGACCTCCTCGCCGCTGACGAAGAGGAACTTCACCGGGAACTGCCAGGCGTAGCCGTTGAACAGCCGCATCGCCTCAAGGAGCGCCGAGCCGCCGGAGATCGCGTCGTCCGCGCCCTCTGAATTGTTGGCGTCGTTGGCGGCGCTCTCCGAGATGGTGTCGTAATGGACGAGGAAGATGACCTGCTGGGTCTGCGCGTAGTCGACCTGGGCGGGCAGGGTGAAGACGAGGTTCTCCCAGGTCTGCGAGCCCTGTCGGGTGGTGCAGCCCGAATTCGCCGAGGTGTAGCTCTCGCGCACCGCGTAGGGGCCGGTGAAGCCCCAGCCCGCGGCCTTCATCTCCAGGTACTCGGAGGCGAAAGGGTTGCCGAGCGGGGTGCCGGTGTTGTTGAGCGGGAACATGTAGTTCGAGGCGCGGGTGCGGATGCGGCAGTTGGTGCAGAAGCCGGGGATGGTCACGTCGCTGTCGCCGGACAGGTCGCGGACGTCCTGGAACCAGCTCGCCTGGCTGGTGGCGTCGACGATCTGCTGCACCAGCGCGATGGGGGCCAACGCCACAGGCGGCGCGGCGGCGCGATCGGCGGGATGGACGCGGACCGGCGCGAGCGCGACGCGCGGCACGCCATGGAAGAGGCCGTGGAACTTGAGCCCCGGCAGGTTCATCGTGAGCTCCGCAGGGATGAGATAGAGCATCGCACGAGGGTTGATCTCGAAGCGGGCAACAACACCGGGGAGGACGGGCGGGGTGAAGTAGCGGTCGTGGCTCAAGACGTGGATGCCTTGGCCGTGGTCGGGAGCGCTCCAGATCGGCTCGATGCCCTCTGCGCGCAGCGCATCGAGCTGGGGTGCGGAAGGCCCAGCGATGACGATACCTTCCTCGCGATCCCAGATAGGAACGGAAGACTCATGGAGTCTCGGCTCGATATCGCCCGGGAAAAGCGCGATCGACCGCTCGCTGTCCGGCACCGCGGGTCGGGCGGCGACGGGGGTCGCTGCCAGGAACACCACGAGGCACGTCAATGCAAACACACCGGCAACTACGTTTCTCGTTAACCAACTCATTCGCTGTCTCCTTTGTTGGGTCTCAGGCCCTGCTCTCGCAGGATAGCGGTCCGCGGCCGCCGTGGGTATCGTCTCTAGAGAGGATACGGCTCCCCGTCCCGCCTGGGAGCGAGCTACGAAGGGTGGCGGGTGCAGGGCTCCCGATGCGACACCACCGGCCGGAGGCTCAAGGCCAGAGCGTCCCTTCCGCGAGCGCGGTGAGGAGCTTGGCGAGCGGCCAGACCTCAATTCCCTCCGGCGTGCGCAGCTCGCGTGTGCCGGTGTAGACCAGGACCCGCCGCGCGAGCCGCGGCAGGTCGCCGATCGCCGTGAGGCCGGACAGCCAGGCGGGCGTGAAGCGCGCCCCGGCTTTCACTTCGAGGGCCAGGTGCTCGCCACCCCGCTGGAGGAGAAAATCGACCTCGACCGACCGAGCTTCGGCCGGCGCCCAGTAGGCGATCTCGTCGAACAGCGATCCCGTGTCGCCGTAGGCGCGGAGCAAGGTGTGGATAAAGCCTTCGAACAGGGGGCCCGCCTCCTCGGCAGACACGGCGCCGTGCTGCTTTTTGACCGCGCGCACCAAGCCGGGATCGAGCCAGTAGAGCTTCGGGTGCTTGCGTTCCCGCACCCGCAGGCGGGTCTCGAAGGCCGCCAGCCGCCAGGCGAGAAGAGTGTCCTCGAGGATCTCTAAATAGCCCTGCACGGTGGTTCGCGCGGTGCCCGAATCGCGGGCGATGCCGGCGACGTTGACGACCCGGGCGTGAGCGAGAGCGGCGATCGGGAGGAAGCGGACGAAGCCCGGAAGATTCCGCACCAACGCTTCGCCGCGAATCTCCTCACGGAGGTAGAGCTGGACATAGGCCGCCAAGGTCGCGGCTCGCTCCTCGGACGCCACGATGAGAGGGATGCTGCCGAACTGCAAGGTGCTCTCGAGGTCGAAAGCGGCGCCCAGCTCTTGCGGCACGAAAGGGTACATCGTGCGCCATAGAGCCCGGCCGGCCAGGAGGTTGGTCCCCGCGGTCTTGAGTTTCCGGGCGCTCGATCCGAGCAGCGCGAAGCGCAGCCGTAGCTCCTCGATCGCGCGGTGGACCTCGTTCAAGAGCCCGGGAATCCGTTGCACCTCGTCGACCACCACCCAACTGTCCGGCTCGAGCGTCCGCAGCTCGGCTCCGAACAACGCCGGGTCGGCCAGGAAACTTTGAAAAAGCCCCTCGTCGAGAAGGTCGAAGCGGTGAGCGCCCGCGCGAGGGTCTCGCGGGCCCAGGTGCTCTTGCCGACGCCGCGGGCACCGAACAGGAAGAAGCTGCCCTTCGGCGCGACCGTGATCCGTTGGAGTACCGTTTTGTCCATGTCGCCGTCATTTTACGCCGTAAAACGCCGGCATGGTGTACAAACTTGCAGGAACCCGTCGAGAGCGGTCCCAGGCAGGGCAGGTAGGGGCAGAGCCCCTGTGCCTGCCCTGCCCTCCGCCACCCCGCCTGCCCCGTCAGTCCTCGCGCCGGCGGAGGTCGCTCTGGAACCGGGGATCGACCTCGTAGTCGCCGAACTGGTAGCCCAACCCCGTCACGCTCAGCCGCTGGCCGGTCGCCAGGCCGCTCAAGTCGATGCCGGTGCTGGTGCAGGCGAAGATCCGGATCGGGCCGGAGCCGTCGTCGAGGGAGAGGATGGTGCCGAAGGGAGGATCGGGCACGATCGGCCCGGTGATCGTGCCCACGACCTGGAGAAGAAGACTCTCGGTCGACTCGTTGACGCTCGCGGTCGACACCCAGCGGGGCTCGACCCGCGGCCCTTTGCCCTCCACCTTGACGTCACGGGCATCGGCCACCACGAGGTTGAGCACGCCCTCCCCGTTGTCCGCCAGGCGGCCGGTGACCTGGACCTCGCGGCGGACCGAGAGATCGAGATCGGTGGCGATGCTGACGAAGATGCCGCCGGTCCGGTCCTGGATGGCGAATCCTTGGTCGAAGGTGCTCGAGGAGAAGGCGCCCGAGGGGACGGTGACCGAGCCTTTGACGGTGACCACCGTCCCCAGCGGCAGGGCGCGCGCGGCGGCGATGTCGATCCGGTTGGCGGCCCGACTCGGCAGGGGAAGGAAGAGAGCGGCGGCGAAGAGGACCGCCACGATCCAACGACGGGAGGGGAACGACCTCATGGACGAGAGCATCAGGATCTCCTTTCTCTGGGGTCCGTGCATCGATCCGCGTTACTTGGGCTGCACGCGACGGTCGGGCTGTCAGCCCTCACGCTCCCCCGCGGCGCCTGTGCCGGTGCCGCGAGGGGGTTTCTTGCTCTCTATGAAGTACCTGATTGACATCCGCCCCGTAGTCGGGGACTGCCGCCCCGAGCCCGTGCTCCAGAGGCTAGCAGGCTGCCATTTCGCAGTATGGAGGGTTATTCCAAAAACAATGCTGCTCGCCGTTGTAATCGTGGCAAACCATCTCCGTGCAAGGGGGGCAGTCCTCGCCGGCAACCCGCATGAGATTGTTGGGCGACCGGCCCGGTGCGAAGTTTGACGTACCGGGAAGTACGGTATCAGGGATCAGGTCGCCGTCGGTATCCACCGTCACCGAGTCGACCCTCTTCCTCTTCGCGCTCGGGCTCTGGAAGCTCCATGGAAGAGCCTTGGCGGGGAAGGTGATGCTCTGGGTTAGCTCCAACTTCCCTGTCCTCTTGCCCTTCAAGGGCTTCGCAGGGATGAAGGTGATACGCGCGTTGACCGCGAGAGGCGCGACAAAGGTCCCGCCGACCGCTTTCGTCTGGTAAATCGTCATCCTCGTCACCCTCTGCTGGCCGGCCAGGGACACGTAGGCGAGAAAGGCTCCGCAGGCCGTCTTGATGGGGGCGACGCTCACCAACGACAAGGCCCGGAACTGGATACGTGTCACGGCAGTGCCCTTGGCGTCGAAGACGGCGTCGTCGAGCCGCTCGACGACCGTGTCGGCGCTGCCAAGTTGCCCCGGAGCTCCGGTCGTGAGAGGCAGGCCCCTGAGCGCCATCCGCTCGGTGAACGCCGCGGAGCCCTCGCAGAAGAAGTCGGCCGGGATTGGATTTTGGGCAAAGTCGATGTAGGTGGACCCATTGGATGTAGTTGTGAAGGCGTCGATGCCGCGCCCGATCCTTGAATCCGCGCTCAGCGGAGACAGGCCGACCAGGAACGAGACCGCGAACACTGCGAGAACGCTTCTATTCCTCACGCAGACCTCTCTTTCCGAGGCAAGACGCCTCTTGTAGCACTACAAGAAGAGGTGCTCTGAGGGCTTTGAAGCGAGCCTTGGGACAGCCGGGTTCTACGCGCTCGGCCGCAACGGCTTTCGTCCTACCTGGGCTGCACGCGCCGGTAGGGATGCCCGTTCAGGTTACTGCAATCAAACGTGATGAAAGGTGTCGAGTTGGGATCGAGCGGGTCGACGTCCGGCGCGAGGCTCACTCCGAGGGCGAGAAGGCCGAGGATCGCGAGGGGATAGAACCGTTTCAGGGAACATCTCCTTTCGTTCGATCTGGCGGGAGGTCCGCTACCGCGCGAGCTCCCTATGAGCACGGGTCAAGGATAGCGGCCCGCGACCGCCATGGGTATCCTCTCCAGGGAGGATGCCGGAGGGTGGCGGGCCGGCCCGCCAAAGCCTCTACACAAGAAGGTATACTTGGGAACCACGATGGCCGCTCGGTCCACGAATTCCCTTCCGCTGCAGGTCAAGAAGCTCTTCTGGGACCTTGAGCCCCGCTCTCTGCGTCTGGATCGGGACCAGGGGATGATCATCGGCCGCGTCCTCGCCTCGGGACCCTGGGAAACGGTCCAGTGGCTCCGCTCCGTCCTGGGGGATGATGCCATCCGCGGGTGGATCGAGGAGCATGACGGCCGGGGCCTCTCGCCGCCGCAGTTGCGCTACTGGCAGCTCATGCTTGGGATCCCAAGGCGCGTTGTCGATGCCTGGCTGCGCAGCGAAGGGCGGCAAGTCTGGGACCGCCGGGCTCCATGAGCTTTCATCCAGAGATCCTGACCGAGCGGCAACGTAAGGCTCTGAGGCTCCTCGGTCCGCAAACGGCGCCGGACGGTTTCTACCTCGCCGGTGGTACGGCGATCGCTCTCCACCTCGGCCACCGCCGCTCCGTGGACTTCGACTGGTTTCGGGCCGACCACCTGGCGGAGCCTTTGCAGCTCGCGCTGGAGATCCGGCAGGCTGGCATTCCCTTTATGACGGGACAGGTCGCCAGGTCCACCTTGTACGGCACCGTGTACGGAGTCCGCGTCAGCTTCTTCGAATTTCGGTACCCGATGCTCGATCCCTTTCTCCCCTGGCCAGAGTATGACTGCCAGCTCGCCGGACTCCGCGATCTCGCCTGTATGAAGCTGTCCGCGATCACCCAGCGGGGCTCCAAGAAAGATTTCGTCGACCTCTACGCGCTCGGCCGCAACGGCTTTCGTCTCGCAGAGATGTTGGATTGGTACCGCAGGAAGTTCGAGGTCGAGGATATCAGCCACGTCCTCTATGCTCTGGTCTACTTCGATGACGCTGATCCACAGCCCAAGCCGAAGATGCTCTGGAAGGCAGATTGGAAAGAGATCAAGAAGACCCTTACGGGATGGGTGCGAGGACTGTGAGGGCCGCGAGGGCCCTCAAGGCCAGAGCCTCCCCTCCGCGAGCGCGGAGAGGAGCTTGGCCTCGGCCGCCCGCTCCCCCTTCAGGCCGGCACCGCCGACTCGGGCGCCCCTGGGCGGGGCTTCCGGCGCAGGATCCCGGCGGAGACCAGGGTCACGATGAGGCCGACCGGGAAGACCTCCATGAAGGTGATCGCCGAGTTGAAGAGCGGGTTCTGGTAGCGCCTGGCGAGCTCGGCGAGTTGCGCGGCCTGTGCCCGGATGGCCGCTTCGCTCGCGCCTCCCGCCCGCATCTTCGCGAGGACGTGCGCGTTGTACCCGTCTAAGAAGTGGGGGAAGAAGTTGAAGTAGGCGATCTCCCAGGCGATCACGTACATCGCGCAGGTGACCAGGCTGATGAGCAGGCCGACCTGGAACGCCTTGCCGAAGCCGATCGCCCCGCCGCCCACGGTGTCGCGGTATTTCCGGACGCCGAAGAAGACCAGCAGAAGCGAAAGGACCATGGTGGTGTAGCCGAGGATCTCGCTGTGGGCGGAGTTGATGGACAGCATCACCGCCATCAGGCTCATCAGGATGACGCCCGACAGGATTCCGTAGCGAAGCACGATTTTCTTCATGACCGTTTCCTCCTTGAGTGACCCGCATCCTCCCAGCATCGCCCCCCGGCCGTCGTCCTCCGTTCGGGTGATTTTCGGGCCGGAAGCCGGAAATCACCCTTTCGTTGACCCCCTCCGGCCCCCGATCAGGGGAGGAGGCGGAGCTCCCGCCCCTTCTGCACCGCCTGCACCCGGCGGTTGACCCTCAGCTTGTCGAACAGGCGGGACGAGTGGGTCTTGACCGTGTTCTCGGAGACGAAGAGCCGCTCGCCGATCTCCCGGTTGCTCAAGCCTTCCGCGATGAGCCCCAGGATCTCGTACTCGCGCGGAGTGATTCCGAGCTCCTTCCGTTTCTCCGTATCGACCGCAAAGGGGACCGGCCCGCTCTCCGGAACGCGGACCTCCCGGCTCTCGACACCCTTGGGCCGCGCCCACTGCATCCCGAAGTAGAGGCCCAGGGCGGAGAAGAGCACCGCCACCAACCCCCCGTAGACCTCACCCGGATAGGCGCGGACGAAGTACTGGTATTCGAGAATTTTGAGCAGCGCAAGGAGAGCTCCGCCCGCCAGACTATAGAAGAGGATGCGCTTCACCGGAAGAGCATAGCGCGGACGAAGGGGTCGGCGGACGCGGAGGCGGCGTGCCGCGGTCCATAGATATCTGCAAATATCTCTGTTATCCTTGGGCACGCCCAACGAATCCTGAGGAGGTGCCGAGGTGTCGTACCAGCCCAGAGGTGTACGGAGCATCCGGCGTGCCCGAACGAACCGTTCCCCCTTCGCCGTAGCGACCCTGGCGGCGTTCGCCGCGCTCGCGAGGTTGGCGATATTGGCCTGGCTCGGCTCGGCCCTCCCCGCCTTCGCCCAGACCGGTACGTCCTACTTCACGGTCACCCCCTGCCGGGTGCTCGACAGCCGGAACGCCATCGACCCCAACGGCTTCGGCGGCCCGGCCTTCGTCGCGTCGAGCACCCGGACGTTCAACCTCGCCGGCCAGTGCGGCATCTCGACCGGCGCCCAGGCGGTCTCCGCCAACATCACCGTCGTCGGCCCCGCCGCCCTCGGCCACCTGACGTTATACCCCGCCGGCAGCACCCTGCCCCTGGCCTCGACGATCAGCTACTCGGCCAACCAGGTGCGCGCCAACAACACCGTGCTCACCCTGGGGGCGAACGGCGGCGTCGCCTGCGCCACCGTCATGGGCGGCGGCACGGTCGACGTCATCGTCGACGTCACCGGCTACTTCGCCGATCCGGCCCTGGACACGACGAAGGTGGCGCCTCCCGTCCTCTCGCCACCCCCGGGGAGCTACAACGGCACGCAGACGGTGTCGCTCGCGACGAGCACCCCCGGCGCCCAGATCCGCTACACGACCGACGGCTCGGTGCCCACGAAGACCACCGGCACGCTCTACTCCGGCGCCTTCGCCCTCGCCAGCACGGCGACCGTCCAGGCGATCGCCTACGCCACGGGCAAGACCGACAGCCCGGTCGACACCGGCACCTACACGATCTCCCACCTGCCGACCCTCTACATCGCGACCCTCACCCCGCAGGGCGCGGCGCTCTCGACCGGCTCCGGCCAGGCCACCCTCCTGGTCGCCGGCGACGAGACCTCGGCGGTGCTCCGCTACACCTACTCGAACCTGACGACGCCGGTCACCTCCCAGCACATCCACGGCCCCGGCGGCCCGGGAGTCTCCGCCGGCATCCTCTTCGACATCGACGCCACCCCGCCGCAGGCCGACGGCTCCTACGTCTGGACCTTCGTCCCGGTGGGCACCAACACCGTCCCGCAGATCCTCAGTTACATCAAGACCGGCCTCACCTACATCAACGTCCATACCTCGACCTACCCCTCGGGAGAGATCCGCGGCCAGTTCGTGCTGGCGAACGGCACCTCGACGTTCACGCCGCCGCCACCGCCGCCCCTCCTCCCGCCCGGTCCGCCCACCGCCCGGGACGCCGCGCGGTTCCTCCAGCAGGCGACCTTCGGGCCGACGCTCGCCGAGATCGGGAGTCTCCAGACGACCGGTTTCGACACCTGGTTGAACCAGCAGCTCGCCCAGCCTCTCGTCTCGCACGCCGCCTACCTGGACGCCGCCGTCCTCGGCGGGGAGACTCTCAGCTCGCACCAGATGATGGAGTCGTTCTGGAAGCAGGCGGCGACCGGTCCGGACGCCCTGCGCCAGCGGGTGGCCCTGGCGCTCTCCGAGATCTTCGTCCTCTCGGACGTCGACGGTACCCTGCGGAACAATCCCTACAGCCTGGCCGCCTACTACGACGTCCTCGAAAAGGACGCCTTCGCCAACTTCCGCACCCTGTTGGAAGACGTCACCTTGAGCCCGGCCATGGGGACCTACCTGAACCTGCGGGGCAACGACAAGGAGAACCTGGCGACGGGTCAGAACCCCAACGAGAACTATGCCCGAGAGATCCTCCAGCTGTTCTCGATCGGCCTGCTCAAGTTGAATCCCGACGGCACCCTTCTCCTGGACGCCACGACCGGTCTCCCCATCGCCACCTACGACCAGGACGTGGTGATCGGTTTCGCCCACGTCTTCACCGGCTGGAACTTCGGCGGCGACGACACCACCAACTCGTCCCGCTTCTACCGCCCGACGGTCAACTACCGCATCCCCATGGCGAGCTGGCCGAGTCACCACTCGACCGGCAGCAAGCTCCTCCTGGACGGCTTCACCCAGCCCGCCAACCAGACCGCGACGGCCGACCTCAAGGTGGCCCTGGACGCCATTTTCAACCATCCCAACGCCGGGCCGTTCCTCGCCAGGGGCTTGATCCAACGACTGGTGACGAGCAACCCCAGCCCCGCCTACGTTTACCGCGTGGCGCAGGTGTTCGCCAACAACGGTCAGGGGGTGCGCGGCGACCTGAAGGCGGTGGTCAAGACCATCCTCACCGACTACGAGGCGCGGGCCGAGCTGGTGACCAGCTACGAGGGTTTCGGCCATCTGCGCGAGCCCATTCTGCGGCTGGGGACGATGCTGCGCACCTTTAACGGCCAGGCGCCCTCCGGCAAGTTCCGCCTCTGGAACCTGCAGGACCCTGCCTTCCGCATGGCGGAGAACCCGTTGCGGGCGCCCACCGTCTTCAACTTCTTCAGCCCCGACTACTCGCTCTCCGGCCCGGTCGCCGCGGCGGGGCTCACCTCGCCGGAATTTGAGATCTTCAACGAGACTTCGGCGATCGGCGGCTTCAACTTCCTGCGCACCCTGCTCTATTCGGGCTACACCAACGGCGGCGAGACGCTCACTTTGGACCTCTCGCAGCAGATCCCCCTCGCCACCAACCCCGCGGCGCTCGTCGACCAGCTGAACCTCCTCCTCCTGGCCAACAGCATGTCGCCCGCCCTGCGGACGACCCTCTTGAACACCCTGGCGAGCCCGACGCTTGCCGACCCCACCCTGCGGACCAAGGCGGCCATCCGCCTGATCATCACGGCGCCGGAATTCCTCGTGGAACGGTAACGACTCAAGGCTCAGGAGATACGAAAATGGCAATCACGCGCCGCGAGCTCATCTGCCGTTCGGTCTGTGCCGCCGTCGGGACGACCTCGATCGTCCGCACGATCTTCGACCTCGGCAACGTGGCCGCCGCCGCCACCCTGCCCCGTCGGTCGGAGGCGAAGACGGCGAGCGACTACAAGGCCCTCGTCTGCGTCTTTCTCTATGGCGGCAACGACGGCAACAACTTCCTCGTCCCGCGGACCGGCACCGACTACACCCAGTACGCCGCCGCCCGCGGCATCCTCGCCCTTCCCGCGGCATCGCTCCTGCCGATCACGCCGCTCACCCCGGACGGCCGCACCTACGGCCTCCACGGCAGCGCCACCGGCATCCAGACTCTCTTCGGGAGCGGCAGGCTCGCCCTCCTCGCCAACGTCGGCCCGCTCGTCGCGCCGCTCAATCGCAGCCAGTTCTTGAACCACTCGGTGGCCGCGCCGCCGCAGCTCTTCTCGCACAGCGACCAGCAGACGCAGTGGCAGACCTCGATTCCGGACCAGCCCGCGAAGACCGGGTGGGGCGGCCGCACCGCCGACCTCTTGAACAGCCTGAACAACAACAACCAGGTGTCGATGAGCCTCTCGCTCGCCGGCGCCAACGTCCTCCAGGTCGGCAACGTCGTCACCCAGTTCCAGGTCTCGTCGAGCGGCGTGATCGGCCTCTCGGGCTTCACCGACGGCCCCAACGGCGATCCGGTGTCGAAGGCCATCCGCAGCATCCTCGGCCAGCCGCAGCCGAACCTCCTGGTGAGCGCCGCCGGGGGGATCGTCACCCGCGCCCTCGACAACAACCAGATCCTCCAGGGCGCCCTGGCGGGCGCGCCGGTCCTGACCACGGTCTTCCCCACCTCCAGCCTCGGCAAACAGCTCGCCATGGTGGCGAAGCTGATCTCCGCGCACACCCCGCTGGGCCTGCAGCGCCAGGTCTTCTTCTGCTCGGCGGACGGTTTCGACACCCACGGCGACCAGATCAACGCCCAGGCGAACCTCCTGGCCGACGTCTCTGACTCGCTCTCCGCCTTCTACAACGCCACGGTCGAGCTCGGCCTGGCCAATGACGTCACCACCTTCACCGCCTCGGACTTCGGCCGCACCCTCATGAGCAACGGCAGCGGCTCGGACCACGGCTGGGGAAACCACCAGATGATCCTGGGCGGCGCCGTCCGCGGCGGCGACATCTACGGCAGGGTTCCCGTTTTGAGCGAGGGCGGCCCCGACGACTCCGGCAGCCAGGGTCGCTGGATTCCCACCACCTCGGTCGACGAGTACAGCGCCACTCTCGCCCGCTGGTTCGGGGTCACCTCGACGGACCTGGCCACGGTGTTTCCAAATTTGAGCCGTTTCAACAACCCGGACCTGGGGTTCCTGGCGCCCTAGGGAGGCGAAAACCCAGCAGACCCTGGAAGGGTCCTCCCCGGACTCTTCGCACCTACGCGACCTCGGGAACCTCACCGCCTCCGTCTCTTCGCTCCCTGTATCTCCTTACGTTGCTAGAAGATAGGGATTCAGGAAAAGTTTTTAAATTCGTCTCCCCGGTTTTGTCGCTTTCTCCGGAACCGGCCTGAGAAACTCCTGTTCGTGACGGCGCCACCTACGGCGCCCGTCCTTGGAGCCGCAAGGCTCGCGAAAGGAAGCGCGACATGAAAAACGAGACCCTCACCCCCCCGCCGACCGGGACCCCCAACCCCAAGGCCCGCAACCGGGAGACCACCGCGGCGGGAAAAGTCGGCGACTGGCAGCGCCTCCTCGCGCCGCTGGTCGCCAATGCCGACGACCTCAAGCACCTGGAGATTCCGCGTACCCAATTGGCGGCGATGGTCTCCCAGGCCGCGGACCTCAAGAAGCAGCAGGCGGCGCAGCGGGCCGCCAAGCAGGAGGCCTCGAAGCAGCTCCAGGAGACCATCACCGAGGGCGTGCGCTTGGCCAACCTGCTGCGCCAGGCGGTCAAGCAGCACTATGGCATCCGCGCGGAAAAACTCGCCGAGTTCGGTATGCAGCCTTTCCGCGGTCGCAAGCCGGCGCCGGCGCCGACGACCCCCAGCGTCCCCCCGCCAACGGTCGAGGTGGCCGGGACGCCTACCGCTCCCGCCAGCCGCTGACCTGCCGTCCTGGCACTCCGGGGGCGTGCTCGGCACGCCCCCTCTTTTTCCCTCCCCGTGAAAGTCACCTCCACAGAATCCGTTCGACGGTCTCTCGATTCGAGCTGCCGCTCCAGGCACGACGCTTCTTGGTCCCGGGATTTCGCTTCCCGGTCCCGGGACTTTGCTTCCCGGTCGCGGGACTTCAGTTCAGGGTCCCGGGATTTTGCTTCCTGGTCGCGGGACAACCGTCCGCGGTACCGGGACCAAGCTCCGTGGTACCGGGTAGTGTCCTAATCCCCTGTTGGTGAAATTCCCGCCCGGTTTCTGCTGTATAGCGTTCCCCCGTAGGGGGGAAGCGTTCCCCTCTCCACACCAACAGCGGCCCCGAGCGAGCCCGCAGAGCGCGCCCGGAGCCTGACCGAGCACAGGAGCGTACTCCCATGCCCAGCTGGCGTAAGTCTATCCCGCCTTTCGGCCCCTTTTTCGTCTCATCCCCTCCTCCTCCCGGCTCCCCGCCCCCGCCTCCGATCGATCTGTCCCGGGTCACGGAGGCCACCCGCCGAGCGCTCTACGATGCCGTCGTGGCGATCCACTTCAGCCCCACCCTGGAGGAGGTCCGCGCGGCCCGGGAAGCGGACGAGTGGTATCCCCGTTACTCCGCAGACGAGTCCCGCCTTGCCGTCTTCCACTTCGCCGGCAGGTGGCTGGCGATCTGGCGCCAGTGGGATGCCGGCGACGATGCTCCCGAAGATCAGGAGTGGGAAATGCTCCGGGTCGAGGCCAACCCCGCCATGCCCTACGGCGTAGAGCTCTACGAGGTATAGCCCCCATGCCCAACTGGACGACTCACGGTCAATGGCAGACGCGGGCGAACGCCTGCAAGGGGGAGTACCGGCCCGTCGTGTACAGGGTCCGGGTCGACGATGAATTCGCGCAGTGGCGCTACCGGCTCGCGACGACGGCCCTATGGGGACAGGGCGTCAGTGTCGAGAGCTTCTTCTACCTGTGCGTCGAGTATGTGATCCGCCACCACCGCAAGCTCGCCGCGGTACGCCGCGAGATCCGGGAGGAGGAGAAAAAGATGAGGCGGCGCAAGAGGGAGCGCGAGCGGGCGGAACGCGCCGCCTACCGGGCCAACCCGGGCATGTACCTGGGGAAGCCTCCAGCGATGCCCAAGCGCCGGAAGAGGAAGGGGGTGAAGCGTGGGTAGCCTCAAGATGGCGCACTTCACCGTAGCGGCCAACGCGGAGCAGTCGGCCAGGTGGAAGATGGCGGCGGAGTCCGCCGGACACCGCGCGGTGGGCACCTGGCTGGCTGAGGCGGCCGATCTCTACATGCGGGTCCGGGCCAGGGCGGGCCTACCGATCGCCCTGTCCTGGCGCCGTGGCGGCCGCTTCCGGGTGGTCCTCATGGACGGCCAGGAGGTCGAGCTGAGGGGTACGGTTTCCCCTCCCTTCGGCATCTTCCTGGGGGACTCCGCCGGGCCGAGTTACGAGGGGTGCAAGGCGTACAGCCTGGTCTACCTGCCGGAGCGGCGCATCCTGGCGACCTTCCGGTATGCGTCCAAGGCCCGCTCCCTGGCATCGGAGATCGCCCCGGCCCTCCTGCGGGGACTCTCGCCTCCCGACCCTGAGGGGATCGTAGAGCGGTACAGGAGGGAAGCGTAGAAGCACATGGGGCCGGCTCCGAGAGGGGCCGGCCCGCCCTAAATCGTCGGTAGTTGCAGCCTATGGAGCACGGACGGCGCTCCTCAAGGATGAGATGGCCCCCGCATGCCATCCCAAAAGCGACCCTGGCCCTGTCGCTCATCCCATGCAGGCATGGCCCCAATTCCCTGGCTTGACTCTGGGATGGCTTTACTCTACCATCCCACCCCATCGGGGGGCATTATGCTGCGACCGGAAACCAAAGAAGATCTCAGGGCCGAACTGGAATGGCTGGCAAAGCGGATGGACCACATCAAGGGAGTTCTTGAAGAAGACGAGTCGCAGCCCTTGCAGGGTGAGCTGCCGCTCGCCGCCGATCCTCGCAAAGTGGCGCTCAAGAAGAAGAGCGCAAAATTCGTGCGCACCGGTCTGCGGCAGTGGATTCGTGACGCGGTCGCAGCTGAACCCGGGTTGACGGCGGCCGCAATCGCGAAGCGGGTAGAGGCGAAGGGGTTCACGAGCGACGCGAAGACTCAACTTGCGGTGCGCGTAAACAATGAAGCGCGCCGCATGGCTAACGCTGATCATTTGAAGAAGCGAGGCGCGAAATACTATCCCGCAGATAGGGCAAATGAATGAAATGCTTGATGATAAGGAGTTAAGGGCCGCAGTTGAGAGCTGCGGCCCCAGGGGCAAACAAATTCGACCTCGTGGCGAGGCAGGACAGACCGGCCCATGATATGGCCCCCGTGGGTCGCCCGTCAAGCCCGAGGTCAGAAGGACAAGGCTACGAAATGGAAGCTAAGCCCCCTCCTGTCCCTCCACCCCCCGAGCCGACCGCGCCGCAAGGCGACGCAGGTGAAGACAAAAACGGAGTGACCTTTTGCCCCGAGTATGTCAATCGGTGGGGCAAGCGGATGATCGCTTCGGACTACGGCTATACGGCTTGGTGCTTCCGGTCCAAGAACGGCCGCAAGGTTAAGCCTTAGTAGCGTAGGGTTGTCCAAGTCCATCAGCCTCCCGCCCCCCAACCCGGCGGGAGGCTTACCCTTACACCGCCAGCAAATCCGCCACCCGCAACGGCTTCCGGCAGATCCCGGCCGCCATCGCCGGAGTGCAGCGGATCGCCGAGTGCATCCAAGTGAAGTTGAACGCCCAAAAGTGCAGGGCGAGCGCGGCCTTCAGGTTCTCCCACTTCTTGGAGAAGGCGTTCGTCAACCGGGTCAAGCGGCGCACCTGCATGCGCATGTGGAGATTCTGGCGCTCCACGTGCGACGTGCAGACCCTCGACTCCTCCGGGTTGCCGTAAACCACCTGCTTTTCGGCGCCTATTATCCGGGCCGGGGAGTAGCGGCGCTGGTCTTCCCTCGCGTCCGTCCCGTAGGACTTCTGAAGGACCGCGAAGTCGACTCGCGCGCCCAGCTTCTCCTCGACCGCTCCCGGGTAGGGTCCAAACCCGTCCGTGGTGAGCTGGAATCGGCCCGCCGTGGCACCGGAGAGCTTGCCCATAAAGGTGTGGGTGTCCTCGACCGTGCGGCGCCCCAGGTGCCAGGAGAGGACGAGTTTTGAGGTGCGCTCGAAACCCACGAAGGTGTAGGCATCTCCGACCTGGGGGTCGGAGATGCCCTGCTCCGTCTTCGTCTTTTCCTTCATGCCGACATAGCCCCAGATCTCATCCGCCTGCACGTCCTCGACCTCGACCCGGCGCACCAGGCGGGAGAGGATCGCTTCGGCCTTGGCGCCCGCCATCCGGAGGAGCCGGCAGATCGTATCGCGATGGGTACCCGTCAGGCGCTCGGCCGAGCGGATCGAGGAGCCTTCTGTCAGCATCCCCAGGATGAGGGCGGCCCGCTCGGGGTCGATCCGCATCGAGCCCATGGGCCGGGCCGGACGGTCGGCGAAGGTGGCGCCGCAGTCCTTGCAGCGCCAGCGCTGGGTTCCGCGGTCCTTGCCCCAACGGATCACCCGACCGCGGCACTCGGGCTCGCGGCAGGTGGTCGGGGAGGGGGTGGGGGTTGTGGCGTCCATGGTTCCGGTCTCGATCTAACCAAATGATATCCAAATAGTAACCAAGTGTCAAGGGGTGGATTGACACTGGATTTATCATGGCGTATTCTTGGATGATGAGAGGCGAACCAATGGAGAAGAGACGGCACACCGAACAGGTCCTCGTGAGATTCGACCCCGAGCAGCTGGCTTTGATCGACGGAGCGGCGGACCAGGCGGGCTTGAACCGCACCGCCTGGCTCCGCATGACCGCGATCCGGGTCGCGAAGGAAGAGCTGGGGCGCGAGTTGAAGAGGGGCGACGGCGAAGGGTAGGACTTCCACCGCCGCCCGGAGTGGTATCCGCGACCGGGGCAAGCTCGGTCGCAGGAGACCCTTCAACTGGCGGTGGAGTGGTGCGGCTCCGCCACAGAGGGCCATAAAACCTCCTTTCCGGTCTTGACCGGGGAGGCCCTACGGCGGTAGGATGGCGGTCTCTGAGGTCGTCATCCGTGCGCCGCAAGGCTCCCGGGTCGAGTCAAGAGAGCCCCCCTTCCGGGGGGTTTTCGCTTTCTGGTCTTACCGTCTCCCTTCCGCCTCTTCCATTTGCTAGAAGGTTGTTCTTTAGATTCAACGGCTTACGTCAAGGGGAGTATGGCAGAACCGGGTGCAAGTTGTCTAGAGAGGGTCTACTTGACGCCCTGAGGCGTCAAGTCCTAGCCAGTAACGGCAATTATGTCCCGGGATACATCCCGGGGCACTTGGGCGCCGATGCAGGCTCAGGCGGAGCCTGAAGGCGAGGACGGCGGGTCGGCTTTTTCGTAGAGTACTTGGAGCAAGTCCCGAATTTCTTCCCCTGCGCCCGGGCGGTCCCGGAGGAAGCTTGAAGCCTGGGCATCGAGCAGTAGAGTGCGGTGTACTCCGCGCGCCTGTCGGCTGGCGCTGAGTCAATCGCCGCAATCGTGAGGGCGTGGAGCGCCGACCTGAAGTCCTGCGCGGCCTGGTAGAACGCGGGCGCTTCTTTTTGAGTGAAGCTGAAGGTTGACGGCGATAGGAGAGAATCAAGCTTCAGTGCCGCCTGGACGATGGCCTCCTTCAAGCGATGCTGCGCATGCACCCGGTCCAGCTCGTTCGGTCGCGCTGCCGCCCAAAGCACGACGCATCCGAGCCAGAGGATGCCGGCGAGCCATCCCCATTGATGGAGCAGGTCTAGCACGCGCCTTCCCGCGAGATTCTTGGTGAACTGAACGCGCTGCGCGCAGTCCACGACCAAGATGATCCAGCCGCCGAATGAACGAGGAAGCGAGAGGGAGCGGAGGACGGGGCGCACCCGGCCCCAAGTGGGAAGCCGCTGCCGTATTCTTGCAAGCATCCCGGGATGATACCGCCCCCGTTCCGCGGTACAATCCTCCCGCCGGTCCCGCCGCTCACCTTACGCCTCTGTACCACCAACAGGACATTAGGACACTACCTGGTACCGGGACTTTGCTGCGTTGCCCCGGGACCAAGGCTGCAATCCCTGAAAAACGACCCGGATCGAGAGATCGGGACTCGTGGTCCCGGGACCATGGTTGGAAGTCCCGGGACAATGGCTCTGCATCCCGGGACCAAGACTCAACGTCTCGGGACCACGGCTCGCGGTCTCGGGACATCGAGACGTGGTCCCGGGACCAGGAACGAAAGTCCCGGGACTTTGCTTCGTGATCTCGGGACCGAGACTCCCGTCACCGGGAAAACCGTCGCAACCCCGGGATTTCGACCCGTCCGTGCGACGCCAGGAGTCATGATCCCGGGACCATGAAACAAAGTCCCGGGACCATGGCCCAAAGTCCCGGGAC
>DASQPA010000309.1:0-5162 GCA_035644215.1 Thermoanaerobaculia bacterium | reverse complement strand
CCCTCTCCTGGCCCGCCCCCCCTGGCCCCCGGGAGAGGGGGAGAGAAGAAAAAGCTCGCAGGTCGTCGGATGTGGTGGCCTGCCGGGATAGCCCGAAGGGGCGGCGGCATGTCGCCTGAAAGGGCTTGCGCGGTCCCCACTCCCCGCCCAGGGGGGAGGAACGTGGTAGGCGGCGCCGTTCGCCGGGTGGTCAGGGCACGAGAGAAGCTGCCGATCGGGTCCCTCCCCCCTGGGCGGGCGTGAGGGGTGGGGATGGGGGGAGGACAGGAGGGGGGTGGCACAGCCGAGGGGGCGCCTACCTCACAGGCTTCAGAGCAGCGTACCCGGGCGCTTGGGCTGCCCCGAAGGGGCGTAGGCCGGTAGCCTGGGGCGAGAGCCCCAGGTAGGGTAACCCCAAGAAAACAAAAGCCCCGAAGGGGCGGCGGTCGTTCTGGCGCGGACCTCCGCCCGGAGATAAATCTCCGCGCTATGCATTGCGCTGGATGAATCCAGCTTTGCGTGGGCGGGAAGCTCCTCTCGGTGGCTGGCCACTGGTCGCCGGTCGTCGGCGTCATGGCGCGAGTCACCGGCGGCATGGTCGTCGGTCGTCGGCGTCATGGCGCGAGTCATCGGCGGTAGGGTCGTCGGTCGTCGGCGTCACGGCGCGAGCCATCGGCGGTATGGTCGCCGGTCGTCGGCGTCATGGCGCGAGCCACCGGCGGTATGGTCGTCGGTCGTCGGCGTCACGGCGCGAGCCACCGGTGGTATGGTCGCCGGTCGGCGGCGTCCTGGCGCGAGTCACCGGCGACATGGCGCGAGTCACCGAATTCAGGGCGCCGGTTCTCGTTTGACTCACCTTCCTCCCGAGCTGATCCCTTCCTGAAGCTGGTACGATGGCGCTGCTACCATGCGCCACGTCACGACCGTGTTCCTGAGCTCGACGGCGAAGGATCTCCAGCCACACCGGGACGCCGTCTTCCAAGCCATCCTCAAGCTGCCCGCCTACCAGTGCGTGCGGATGGAGGGCTTCGGGTCGCGAGATGGAGCGCCGGCCGCGGTGTGCGAGAGGGCGGTCGCCGAGGCGGATGTCTTCGTCGGGCTGATCGGCCACCTCTACGGCAGCTGTCCGGAGGGGAGCGGGCGCTCGTTCACCGAGGGGGAGTACGAGGCCGCGGCGGCCAAGCCTCGCCTGATCTTCCTGGCAGGAGAGGACTTCCCCGTGGCGGGCAAACTGCGCGAGGCGCAGGAGGCCTGGGAGCGGCAACAGCGTTTCCGGGAACGGGTGTGCCGCGAGCAGGTAGTCGAGAACTTCGAAGACCCCCAGAGACTGGCGACGAGCGTTGTCGCGGCTCTCCACCGCCTCCATATGGAGAGCGCCGGCTCGGCTTCGGGTGTGCCGTCTTCCCCGCTCGGCCCCGACGAGGCGGCCCTCCGTACCGCCTATCTCAACAGGCTCCTCGAACAGACCGGGTTCCTCTCGCTTTCCGGGATCGATCCGGCGGTAGCCAGCGAGAAGCATACGCGGCTGCAGCTTGGCGCGGTCTATACCGCCTTGATGACAAGTTGGAAGCTCCAAACTCGGGAAAGCTCGCGCCCCCTCTCAGCTCTGGAGATGCTCGATAGGAACACGCGGCTCGTTCTCCTCGGCGACCCCGGAAGCGGCAAGAGCACGTTCGTGAACTTCGTGGCACTCTGCCTGGCAGGTGAGGCGCTCGGCCGGGAGGACGCCAACTTGCGGCTTCTAACATCGCCTTTGCCCGAGGATGAGCTTAAACCCTGGGAGAGAGATCATAGGCTCATACCCCAGCCCTGGCAGCACGGCATGCTCCTCCCTATCCGAATCGTGCTACGCGATTTTGCCGCCCGTGGATTGCCGGAGGCTGGCGAGATGGCGACGGCGCGAGACTTGTGGCAGTTCCTCGAAACCGAGTTGGAAGAGGCGGGGCTGGCAGATTTCTTCCCAGTGCTGCGCCGGGAGCTCCTCGCGGGCCGCGGCCTGGTGCTGCTCGACGGCCTCGACGAGGTGCCCGAGGCGGAGCGGCTGGGGCAGATCCTGCAGGTGATCCAGAACTTCTCTGGAGGATTGGGCAAGAGCAGGGTGCTCGTGACTAGCCGTACCTACGCCTACCGGAACCTGAGCGCATGGCGGCGGCTGCTGGGCTTCAAGGCGGCGATCCTGGCGCCGTTTAGCCGCGGACAGATCGACCGCTTCGTCGGCCTCTGGTACAGGCAGATGGTGGCCTTGGGGAGGTTCCGCCAGGAGGACGCGGAGGGACGAGCTTCGCTTCTCCGAGGAGCGATCTTCAGCAGCGACCGCCTGCTGGGCCTGGCCGAGCGGCCGCTCCTCCTCACCCTCATGGCGAGTCTCCACGCCTGGCGGGGTGGCAGCCTGCCCGAGCGCCGGGAGGAGCTTTATGCGGAGGCGGTCGAGCTGCTTCTGAACACCTGGGAGCGCCAGCGGATGACGCTCGACCGGAAGGGGCAGTCGGTGCAGATCGAGCCAAGCCTCGCCGAGTGGCTGCGGGTGGATCGGCAAGAGGTCCGGCAGGCGCTGGAGGAACTCGCCTTCGAGGCCCACGGTGCGCAGCCGGACCAGGAGGGCACGGCAGATGTCGAGGAAGGCAAGTTGGTCGGCCGCCTGCTCCACCTGAGCCGTAATCCCGGTGCGGACGCGGTGCAGCTCCTTACCTACCTGCGCGACCGGGCGGGCCTCCTGGTCGAGCGGGGCGTGGGCGTCTATACCTTTCCGCACAGGACATTTCAGGAGTACCTGGCGGCTTGCCACCTGACGGGAGGGAGCTTCCCCGAGGAGGCGGCACGGCTGGGGCGGGAGGACCCGGGGCGCTGGCGGGAGGCGGTCCTCCTGGCCGGCGCCAAGGCAGCGCGCGGGGCGGTCTCTTCCGCCTGGCAACTGGCGGATGCTCTCTGCTTCCAGGAGCCTGGCGGGCCGGGAACCGGGCTCGAGGACGAGTGGGGCGCTCTCCTCGCCGGCCAGGTTCTAGCGGAGTCCGCGGACCTAGGGCGGGTGAGCGGCGCCAATGCAGTGAAGCTCGACCGGGTACGCCGTTGGCTCCTCCAACTGATGCGGACCGATACCTTCCCGGTGCTCGAACGTGCCGCGGCGGGGCGGGCGCTGGCGACGCTGGGGGACCCGCGCTTCGACACGAACTACTGGTACCTACCGAGAGAGCCGCTTCTGGGGTTCGTGAAGGTTTCCGCGGGACCCTTCCAGATGGGGAGTAACAAAGGTGACCCAGGAGCCTATGAGAACGAAATTCCTCGGCACGAGGTTCATCTTCCTCAGTTTTACATCGCTCGTTATCCTGTGACGTTGGCTCAGTTCAGGGCCTTCGTGGAGGCGAGCGGCTACGAGCCGGCGGACCCTTGCTCGCTGAAGGGGTTGGCGAACCATCCTGTAGTGCGTGTCACCTGGTACGACGCGATTGCCTATTGCCGTTGGCTAGCGGAACGCCTGCGAGAACTGGCGCAGGAGAGGAAGGTCGGGGAAGGCGGCCTCTGGGCCGCCCTGGCGGCTGACGAGCTCCGAGTCTGTCTGCCGTCTGAAGCAGAGTGGGAGAAGGCCGCACGCGGGTCAGACGGGCGTCTGTACCCGTGGGGGAACGAGGCAGATCCCAATCGAGCCAACTACGCCGAGACTGGTCTGTTACGGACCAGCGCAGTGGGAAGTTTTGTTGGCGGGAGCAGTCCTAACGCCTGTGAAGACATGGGCGGCAATGTTGAGGAGTGGACGCGGAGCGTTTTCGGCGAACTCGGGGGGCCCGCGTTCGGTTATCCCTATGTTGCCGAGGACGGGCGTGAAAATATAGAAGCGTCTTCTCAACATATGCGAGTAGTTCGCTCGGGGATGTTTGCCTTCATCTCGAGGAGTATCCGCTGCGCCCGGCGTAACTGGATCAACCCGACCTACCGGCTCGACTTTACCGGTTTTCGGGTGGTGCTTTCCCCGTTCCGCTCTGATCTCTGAAAACTCTGGCCTCTGCTTCGAAGGCGCGCCCCGAGGGGGACAAGTCCCCCTCGGGTGCATCGAATTTACCCTCTACCCCAAAACCAACAACCGCCCCGCCCGCGCCAACGCCACCCCGCCGCTCGCCTCGAGCAGCTGCGCCAGACACTCCGGCAGCCGGACGACCGCCTCGGCGGTGTTCAGGGCGGTGATGAGCTCGGGGTTGTAGTGCTGGAGGTGGCCGACGACCTCGCCGTGCGAGAGGACGGCGTAGCCCTCGGGGCTGACCTCGGGCTGGAGACGGAAACGGCGGTCGAGGCCGGTGCCGGGGAGGACGGCGGCGACGAGGAGCGCTCGCTCGCGCTCGCGGAAGACGGCGGCGGGTCGGTCGCCCGCGGCCAGGCTCTCGCCGCGGCGGAAGAGCGCCCAGCCGGGGCTGGGCATCGGCTCGACGATCCACGGGCCGGCGACGTCGGCCTGGGCCGCGGTCAACGGTTCGTCCTGCTGGTCGAGCTGGTCGAGGAACTCCGGGGTGAAGGCGTTGGAGGGACGCGGGGTGCTACGATCCTGTGGATCTCGCATGGATCTCATCTCCTTGCGGGGTCTGGCTCGGGTGAGCGCCAACTCGCCCGGGCCGCTTTTGTGTGGGGCCTCGCCGGACACATGCCGGGACGGCCGCTGTGGAGTCGGGGACCGGCGGTCAGGCTTCTGGGGTGGGCACCTCCTTCGAAGCGGCTGCGGGACGCAGCGTATCGAAAGGGGGGGGCGGGAGTCAAGCGAAAATCAGGAAGAGGCATCCAAAGGTCCCCTTCGGCCGCGCGAAATGCCAGAGAAGTCACGCGAAATCGATTTCGAGCCACTCCAAATGCATTTCGGGTCACCTGAAATGGATTTCGAGGCGCCCGAAATACATTTCGAGCCGCGCGAATTGAATTTCAAGCCACTCCAAATGCATTTCGAGTCACGCGAAATCGATTTCGGCCCGCCTGAAATGGATTTCGAGCCACCCGAAATGCATTTCGAGCCGCTCCAAATGGATTTCGAGCCGTTTTGGGGCGATCCCGAGGCCTCCGGCGGTGCCCCGAGGGGGGCGGCGCAGCGGTGGGCGAGGCCGTCACCCGATTCGGCGGAGACGGCCCGCGGTCCCCGTGGACTCCGAGTCGATATCGTTCAGGACCTGGGCCGTCTCTACCGCCTCCGGCCATCGGTGACGAAGGGA
>DASQPA010000308.1:0-5742 GCA_035644215.1 Thermoanaerobaculia bacterium | reverse complement strand
TTGCCTCGACGTGCGTGATTCTCGGCGTCATCTGGGACATCTCGTGGCATCGGTCGATCGGCCGCGACACGTTCTGGACGCCCGCGCATCTCGCCATCTACACCGGCGGCATCGTGGCCGGTCTGACGTGCGGATGGGTCGCGTTGACGACGACGTTTGCCGGATCGGACGCCGATCGCGGGACGGCCGTGCGTTTCTGGGGATTCCGCGCGCCGTTCGGCGCGTGGGTGTGCATCTGGGGCGCGTTCGCGATGGTCACCTCCGCCCCGTTCGACGACTGGTGGCACAACGCCTACGGCCTGGACGTCAAGATCATCTCGCCGCCCCACATGGTGCTCGCCGCCGGCATGATCGCCATCCAGCTCGGCACCCTGCTGCTCGCCGTCTCCTGGGCCAACCGGATGCCGCCCGCCCTCCAGCCGCGGCTCTCCCTCGCCTTCGCCTACGCCTCGGGCATCCTCCTCGTCCTCGTCTCCACCGTGGTCCTGGAGTACAGCGAGGCCAACCGCCAGCACTCCGGCCGCTTCTACGTCGTCTCCGCCGCCGTCTACCCCCTGCTCCTCCTCGCCGCCGCCCGCGGCGCGCGCCGGCGCTGGGGGGCGACCTGGACGGCAGTCTCCTACACCGTCCTGCGGCTCGGCCTGCTCTGGATCCTGCCGCTCTTCCCCGCCCGACCGCTCCTGGCGCCGATCTACAACCCGGTCACCCACATGTGGCCGACCGAGTTCCCGCTCCTGCTCATCCTCCCGGCGCTCGCCGTCGACCTGCTCGTCCAGCGGTTCGGGACCGGTGACGGTCCTCGCCGGGATGGGCTCCTGGCTCTCGCGGCCGCCTTCGCGTTCCTCGCCGTCTTCTTCGTCGCGCAATGGCTCTTCGCCGACTTCATGCTCACCCCCCACGCCCGCAACTGGTTTTTCGCCGCCGACCAGTGGACCTACTACAACCGCATCGACACCTGGCGCCACAAGTTCTGGGACGTGGACATTGATCCCGTCACCCCGGTGAAGCTCGGCGTGGCCTTCGTCCTCGCCGCCGTCTCGGCGCGGCTGGGGCTCCTCTGGGGAAACTGGGTGGGGCGGGTCCAGCGGTGAGCCGGTGATCTGGCCCCCACGGCCGATCCTGCGGAAGATCACCCGTCTGCCGGCGCTCCTCGCCGTGGCCCTCCTCACCTGGGGGCACGTCGGCAGCCCCGACGTCTTCTTCGAGGGCAAGGCGGGACCCTACCCGGTACGGATCGTCGTCCGGCCGCCCCTCGTCGTCCCCGGCCGGGCGGAGATCAACGTGCGGACCCTGGCGCCGGGGGTCTCCCGGGTCTCCGTGCAGCCGGTGGTCTGGAACGCCGGCCCCGAGGGGGCGCCGCCGGCCGACCGGGCGCAGCCGGTGCGCGGCGATGCCCGCCAGTGGAGCGCCCAGCTCTGGCTGATGCGCCCCACTTCCTACAGCGTCCGGGTCGAAGTGGGCGGCGCCGCCGGCACGGGTACCGTCCTCGTCCCGGTGGTCGCCGTCGCCACCCGGCGCCTGCCCATGCAGCGGGGCATGGGCCTCCTCCTCGCCGGGCTCGGCCTCTTCCTCCTCGTCGGCGCGCTCACCGCCATTGGGGCGGCGGTGCGCGAGAGCGCGCTGCCGCCGGGAGAGGAGCCCGATCCCGGCCGGCGCCGCCGGGCGCGCCGGGTGATGGCCGGCACCGCCCTGCTCCTCGGGCTCGCCCTGTGGGGGGGCCGGGTCTGGTGGCGGAGCGTCGACCGCGACTTTGCGCGAACGATCTTCCGGCCCTTCCATCTCACCGCCAGCACCCGGGCGGCCGGGGGGGAACGGCGGCTCACCGTCGCGATCGACGAATCGACCGGCGGCAGCCGCGACTGGGTCCCCCTGATGCCGGACCACGGCAAGCTGATGCACCTCTTCCTCGTCCGCCAGCCGGGGCTCGACGCCTTCGCCCACCTCCACCCGGTGCCGCTCGGCCCCGACGGCACTTTCGAGACCCCCCTGCCGCCGCTCCCCGACGGCCCCTACCATCTCTATGCCGACGTCACCCACGAGAACGGCTTCTCCGAGACCCTGACCACCACGGTGGAGCTGCCTGCGGCGGAGACCACGACTGCAACTCCCTCCGGAGCGCCGGACGCGGACCCCGACGACTCCTTCCGCCTGGGGGCCGCCGCGGCCGCATCCGGCGGGACGGCGGACCTGGGGGACGGCTTCACGATGACCTGGGACGGACCGCCCGGGCCGCGGGTGGCGGGCGCCGAGGCGGGCCTGCGCTTCGCCGTCCACGGACCGGGCGGTACACCCGCCGTGATCGAGCCCTACATGGGCATGCTCTCCCACGCCGCGGTGGTGCGCGACGATCGGGGAGATCCGAAGGGTACGGTCTTCATCCACCTCCATCCGGAGGGGACGGTCTCCATGGCGGCGCTGCAGTTCTTCCAGAGCCAGCAGGGAGGAAGTGGCAACGGGATGGCCGGGATGTCGATGGGCGCCATGCACCCCGGCGTTCCAGGCCTCCCGGGCGACGGCGTCCTCTCCTTCCCGTGGTCCTTCCCCCGGCCCGGCCGCTATCACCTCTGGGTGCAGGTCAAAACCGGCGGCCCGGTGCGCACCGGGGTGTTCGCGGTGGAGGTGGCGGCGGGGCGGAATTCGAACACCGAAAACGGATAGCGAGGGGTCCCCCGGGGGACCTATTCTCCTTCTTGTCGGCGCCTCGTAGAGGGGACGCCCCACCGAGAGAGGGAGATCATGCACCGTACCGTCGACCCCGCGATCCTGTACTTCGGCACCCCGGTCGTCCTCGTCAGCACCGAGAACGAGGACGGTTCAGCCAACCTCGCGCCCATGTCCTCCGCCTGGTGGCTGGGCAAGAGCTGCCTGCTCGGCTTCGGCGCCCGTTCGAAGACCCCTGCCAATCTCCTGCGCACCGGCGAGTGCGTGCTCAACCTGCCCTCGGTCGCCCAGGTGGCGGCGGTCGACCGGCTGGCGCGGACCACCGGCTCGAACCCCGTCCCGCCGCACAAGGTGGCCATGGGCTACCGCTTCGAGCCGGACAAGTTCGGCGTCGCCGGCCTGACCGCCGTACCCTCCGAACTGGTGCGGCCGCCGCGGGTCGCCGAGTGCCCGGTGCAACTCGAAGCCGTCCTCGAAGGCACCCATCCGCTGGCGGCGAGCGATCCGGACCGCCAGGGCAAGCTGGTGGCCCTGGAGGTCGCCATCCGCCGGGTGCACGTGGACGAGAGCCTGCTCCTCGCAGGTTTCACCGACCGCATCGACCCCGAGGCCTGGCGTCCGCTGATCATGAATTTCTGCCAGTTCTTCGGCCTCGGCCCCAAAGTCCACCCGTCGCGGCTGGGGGAGATCCCGGAATCCGCCTATCGCCCCACTCCCCAGACCCACCCGACCCCACCGGTTGCCGTATCCTAAGGAAAGGAGAGCTTCATGTTGAACGAACAGAATTGCTGGGAAGCCGTCCTCCAGAAAGACCCGAGCCAGGATGGCCGCTTCTATTTCGGCGTCGTGACGACCGGCGTCTACTGCCGGCCTTCCTGCCCGGCCCGCCGGCCGCGCCGCGAGAACGTGCGCTTCTACGAGGCGCCCGAGGCGGCGGAAAAAGACGGCCTGCGCGCCTGCCTGCGCTGCCGCCCCCGGGCGGAGCGGCTCGACGCGACGAGCGCCAAGATGGGCGAGATCTGCGATCTCCTCCGCCGCGCCGCCCTCTCCGGCGAGCCGGTGAAGCTCGAAACCCTGAGCCGCCGCGCCGGCCTGACCCCCTACCAGCTCCAGCGCGCTTTCCGCGCCGCCTTGGGGGTCACGCCGCGCCAATATCTCCAGAACTGCCGCTTCGAGGCCCTGAAGCAGAACCTGCGAAGCGAGGCCTCGGTGACCGACGCGATCTACGAATCGGGTTTCGGCTCGTCGAGCCGGGTCTACGAGCAGACCGACGAGCGGCTGGGCATGACGCCCGCCGAATATCGCGCGGGCGGCAAGGGCCTCGCGATCTCCTGCGTCTCCTTCGACAGCCCGGTGGGCCGGTTGATGGTCGCCGCCACGGATCGCGGCCTCTGCTTCGTGCAGTTCGGCGCCTCGCACGAGGAGCTCCTGGCGAGCCTGCGAAAAGAATATCCCGCGGCCGCGATCGAAACCCTGGAGCCCCCTCTGCCGGCGCCCTTCGACGCCTACGTGGAAGCGCTCCGCAAGCACCTCCAGGGAGACCAGCCGCGGCTCGATCTGCCGGTCGCCGTACGGGCCACGGCCTTCGAGCTCAAGGTCTGGAGCTACCTGCAATCGATCCCCTACGGCGAGGTGCGCTCCTACTCCGCCGTGGCCGCCGCCGTCGGCCGCCCCACCGCCACCCGCGCCGTGGCCCGCGCCTGCGCCGCCAACCGCGCGGCGCTCGTCATCCCCTGCCACCGGGTGATCCGCGCCAATGGGGATCTGGGGGGGTATCGGTGGGGGTTGGAGCGGAAGCAGAAGCTGCTGGAGCGGGAGAGTGGGCGGCCCAGCTGAAGGGGTTTGGCGACAAGGCGACGACGCCGGGCGCCTTCCTGGACGCTCGGCCTGAACCACCGGACGCGTCTTTGCGTCCGGAGACACGATCCCCAGCGACCGGCGAGGCCGGGCAGGTAGGGGAGAGCGCCCGTGCTTGCCCGGCCCCCGATCGGACTTACTCTGATGGACGCCGGGCGCGGATTCTGCCGACCTGCTCCTCGGCGCCCGGTCCGGCGGCTTCGAGCAGTGTGGCAAGCGCCCACGGCGAGCGGACGACCGCCTCCAGCAGGTGGAGCCCCTCGGCCCAGCGCGGCTCGTACCGGTCGAACCAGCCCGCCTCCTGTGGTCCCTGCTCGCCATACACGGCGACCAGCGGGTAGCCGTCGGCGGTCGCCTGCTCCTCGAGATGGAAGAGCGGCTCGCGGTCGATCACCGGCAGGAGCACGGAGAGGAGCCGCGCCGTTTCGAGATGCCAGAGGACGGCGACCGGCGGATCGCCGATGACGAGGTCCTCCCACAGCCGAAGGATGGCCACCGCACCCGGCCGTCCCGAAACGGGCTCGATCTTCCAGGGGCCGGCGAGCTCGGCCTCGGCGGCGGTCAGGACATCGTCGCGATCGCGGATGAGGGCCAGGTAGGAGGGGGAGAAGGCGTTGTCGAGGGGAGAAGCGGGCGTGCTGCTACCATCACGGGAGCTTCGCATGAGACGTTTCCTCTTGCGGAGTCAGGGGCCGGTTCGAGTTCCCGCTCGGGCCGGTCCCGTTTGTTTGGGCGGGAGGGCGATCCTCCCGATGGGGGGACAGTAGCAGGAATGGGGCGGGAGGGCAAGGGGGGATCGCGCCCGGCCAAGGGTCCCGTCAAAGTAGCTGGCAAGGGGCCAGCGGCGCCCGGAAATGCAATCCCGCGGCGAAAAGCCTGCCCCGAAGGGGCGAAGGAGCGGATGGAATTACCGTCGCCCCTTCGGGGCTGGAGATTCTTATTCCTCCACTTTCCTGGGGTTTTCACCCATATGGTTACACACATCTAGCTGCTGCCCGAGGCCTCTCGTGCTTCCAGGGCAAGGACGAAATCTCGGGTGCGCTGGAGGCCGATCCAGATCACCTTGGGTCCTGGAGGCCCATCTGTCAACTGGACGCCAAATTTCCCCCCTTCCTCTACGTTAAAAATCCCCCCCTCTGGTTGAGCCAGCTCATCAGAGCGGGCAGTTTGCAGGTACCGTCCGGTTACCTGGGGTGTGTGGGTGGGTGGGAGGCGGCGAGGGGC
>DASQPA010000307.1:0-2818 GCA_035644215.1 Thermoanaerobaculia bacterium | reverse complement strand
GCCCGGCGGTCGACCTTGCCGTTGGCGGTCAGGGGGAGGGCGGGGAGAGGGAGGAAGAAGGCCGGGATCATCGGCTCCGGCAGGCGGTCGGCGAGGAACGCGCGCAGCTCGGCGGCGGACGGGGACTCTGCGACCTGGCTGGTCCTGGAGCCGGTCGATTCCGAGGACGGGCGACTGGCTGCGCGAAGCGCCCGAAGGAGCCCGCCCGCAGGATCGACCGGCTCCAGGACCAGCCAGGCCACCAGGCGCTTGTCCCCAGGGCGGTCCTCGCGCACCACGACCGCCGCCTGCCGCACCCGCGGGTGCAGGACGAGCGCCGCCTCGATCTCCCCCGGCTCGACGCGGAACCCCCGCACCTTGACCTGGCCGTCGATCCGTCCCAGGAACTCGAATTCGCCGGTCGGCCGGAGGCGCCCCAGGTCGCCCGTCCGATAGAGTCGCTCGCCGCGACCGCCGAACGGGCTGGGCACGAAGCGTTCCGCCGTCAGCTCCGGGCGATCGAGGTAGCCGCGCGCCAGGCCGTCGCCGCCGATCGCGATCTCGCCCGGCTCGCCAGGAGACACCGGCTCGCCGTCCGGGCCGAGCAGGTGGACGGTGGTCCGGGCGATTGGGTAGCCGAGCGGCACGGAGGGGGTGAGGCGGTCCGGATCGGCGATCGGAAAGCAGCAGGTGAAGGTGGTGTTCTCGGTCGGTCCGTAGCCGTTGATCAGGCGCGTTCCCGGGAGCTCGGCGAGCACCCGCCGGACGTGCGGCACCGAGAGCACGTCGCCGCCGGCGAGCAGCTGGCGGACCGGCGCGAGGCCCGCGAGATCGAGCTCGACCATCTGGTGGAAGAGCCCCGCGGTCAGCCAGAGCACCGTCACCCCGTGGCGGGCGAGGAGGGCGGCGAGGTCGGCGAGCGAGAGGTCGCCGGGGGGCGGCATCACCAGACGCCCGCCGTTTAAAAGCGCTCCCCAGATCTCCAGGGTCGAGGCGTCGAAGGAAAACGGGGCGAGCTGGAGGAAGACCTCCCCCGGACCGAGCGCGGCATAGTCGGCGGTGTCGGCGGTGCCGGCGGGGGCGGGGTGGACCAGGCGCACCACGCCCCGGTGCCGTACCGCCACCCCCTTGGGCCTGCCCGTCGAGCCGGAGGTGTACATGACGTAGGCAAGGCCGTCCGGCCCGATGCCGCCCGCAGGCGGTGGGGCGCCACACGGCGCTGCGCTCGGCGATATCGGCGAGATCGCCGGCAGGTCGAGGCAGAGGAGCGTCGCGGCGCCCTCGGGCAGGACGGCCCGGAAGCGCTCCGCGGTCACCACCACCGGGGCGCCGGTGTCGGAGAGGAGGAAGGCCAGGCGCTCCGCCGGATCGGCGGGGTCGAGCGGCACGTAGGCGCCGCCGGCCTTCAGGATGGCGAGGGTCGCGAGCACCCGTTCGCGCCCGCGGTCGAGGCAGAGCCCCACCCGCACCTCGGGACCCACGCCGAGCGCCGCCAGGCGCCGCGCCAGGCGGTCGGAGCGGCGGTCGAGCTCGCCGTAGCTCAGCGCCGACGCCCCCTCGACCACCGCCACCGCGTCCGGCGTCCGTCGGGCTTGCGCCGCGAAGAGGCCGTCGATCGTGCTCTCCGGCAGCGCGGGCTCAGGCCGGCTCGGCAAGGCTCTCCTCGCGCCTCTCGACCGCGGCGCCCTCGATTCCCTCGACGCCCTCGACCAGCGCGAGCTCGCGCTCGATCTGCTCCAGGAGCAGCTCCTCGACGGTCAGGGCGAGGCCGGCGACGGTGGTCTCCGCGGCCAGGCTGCGCAGGGGGACCTCGACCTGGAAGTCGCGCCGCAGCCGGTGCATCACCTGCGGCAGGAGGAGGGAGTGGCCCCCCAGCTCGTAGAAGTCGTCCTGCACCTCCACCTGGGCGATCCCCAGCACCTCGCACCAGATCGCCGCCACCGCCTCCTCGGCCGGCGTGCGGGGGGCGACGTAGGCGGCGCCGAGGCTGGGGCGGGTGGCGTCCGGGGCGGGCAGGGACCGGCGGTCGATCTTGCCGCTGGCGTTCTGGGGCAGGGCGGCCAGGGTCACGAAGGCGGAGGGTACCATGTGCTCCGGCAGCCGCTCCTTCAAGAAGGCGCGTAGCTCGCCGGCCGTCGCCTCGCGCTCGGGGTAGGGCGCGACATAGGCGACCAGCCGCCGCTCACCCGGCTGGTCCTCCCGCGCCAGGACCGCCGCCTCGCGCACGGCGGGGTGCTCGACGAGAGCCGCCTCGATCTCCCCCAGCTCGACCCGGAAGCCGCGCACCTTCACCTGCCGGTCGATGCGTCCGAGGAACTCTAAGAGCCCCCCGAGCCGCCAGCGCACCAGGTCGCCGGTCCGGTAGAGCCGGGCGCCGGCCTCGCCCGTCGCTGCCGCGAATCGATCGGGGAGGAAACGCTGGGCGGTCAAGTCGGGACGGCCGAGGTAGCCCCGCGCCACCATGCTACCGCCGAGGCAGAGCTCGCCCGGCACGCCGACCGCCGCCGGCTCGCCCCGGAGATCCAGGACATAGGCGCGGACGCCGGCGATCGGCCGTCCAATGGGCAGCTCGCGGAGGCCGTCCGGGTGGAACGTCGCGAGGTCGAGGGCGGTCGCGGTGACCGTGGTCTCGGTCGGACCGTAGGTGTTCCAGATCCGGACCCTTGGGCCGAGCTGCCGCCTGAAGGCTGCCATCCGCTCCGGCAGCGCCCGCTCCCCGCCGACGATCACCCGATCGATCGTCTCCGGCCAGCCTTCGTTTCCGGTCGCTCTCCACGAGGCGAGATCGGCGAGATCGGCGGCGAGGACGTGCCAGTAGGCGGTGGGCAGGTCGAGGAGG
>DASQPA010000306.1:0-18141 GCA_035644215.1 Thermoanaerobaculia bacterium | reverse complement strand
CGGGACGTGGGGATCGGGGTGACCCGCCCCCCCGGAGACTCGGGCGACTCCGACAACACCGTCTACACCTTCCTCTTCGCCGTCCCCGAGCGCGAGTACTATGAGGGTCGCACCGCGGGATTGAAGGACGTCGCCGCCGTCCGCCGGGCCATTCTCGACCGGGTCAACGCCGAGCGCCGGGCGGCCGGCCGCCGGCCGCTCACCGCCGACCGGCGCCTCGACGAGGCGGCGGAGCGCCACGCCCGGGACATGCTGGCCCGCGGCTATTTCGCCCATGCGAGCCCGGAAGGGAGGACCGTACGCCAGCGGGCGCTGGACGCCGGCTACAAGTGGCACACCATCGGCGAGAACATCGCCGAGGGGCAGCTCTCCGTCGAGGAGGTCATGAAGAGCTGGATGGAGAGCCCCCACCACCGCGAGAACATCCTCAGCCGCGACTTCACCCAGATGGGGCTGGGCCTGGCGTTGGGCGAGGGGGCCAAGGGCTTCCGGGTGGAGTGGGTCCAGACCTTCGGCTGGCCGGAGAACGCACGCTGACGTGGCCGCCCCCTTCGCCCGGATACCCGCCCTGATCCCCGTCCTGCTTCTGGCGGCCGCCGGGACCGCGCTTCCGCAGGCCCCGCCCGCTGCCCCGCCGATCCGCCCCGAGGCCCTGCGCCAAGCCCTCCTCGCCCGCGTCAACCAGGAGAGGAGCGCCGCGGGCGTGCGGCCGCTGGCCCTCGATCCCGCCCTCGATCGCGTCGCCCAGGCGCGGGCCGAAGAGATCGGCCGGCACGGCGAGCTGCCCAGGGAGGAGGAGTCGTTCCTTCTCATCTCGCAGCGCGAGCGCCGCCTGCGTGAGGCCGGCTACATTCCACACGGCTGGACCGAGAGCGTGACCGCGACGGTCGGCGAGGTCGAGGCCGTCGTCCGCTACTGGAAGGCAGGGGACAGCTTCCGGGCGGCGATGGCCGCCGACTACCGGGATTTCGGAGTCGGCGTCGCGACCCTGCGCGGAGTCCCGCTCTACGTCTTCCTCTTCGCCTGGCCGGAGCGCGACTTTTTCGCCCGCCAGATCGCCGGCCTGGCCGATCTCCCGGCGGTGCGCTCGGAGATGCTGGCCCGGGTGAACGCCGCCCGCCGGGCCGCCGGCCAGGCTCCTCTCTCCGCCGATCCCCACCTGGACGCCGCCGCCCAGGAGCATGCCCAGGACATGCTCGCCCGCACCTACTACGATCACAACACTCCCGAGGGGCGGACCCCCCGCGAGCGGGTGGAGGCGACCGGCTATCTGGCGCACAAGGTGGGCGAGAACATCGCCGAGGGGGAGTTCTCGGTCGAGGAGGCGATGAGCGGCTGGCTCGGCAGCTCCGGCCACCGCAAGAACCTCCTGGACGCTGGCTTCACCCACCTCGGGGTGGGCCTGGCCATCGGCCGCTTCGAGGACCGCTTGCGCCTGCTCTGGGTGCAGGAGTTTGCGGCGCCGGGGATCTGATCAGGGACGGGCACGGACGTTTCACGGACGGACACGCGCGAGACGCCGCAAATAAGGAAGCCCCCGACCGCGTGGTCGGGGGCTTCTCTCGTTCAGCGGGAACCGCGCTTCAGGTCGTCCGCCTCCGGCGCAGCACGAACAGCCCCGCGCCCGCGAGGAGGAACAGGAGCACCGCGAGTCCCACCGTCGAGAGGGTCGGCACGTTGACGATCGCCGGCGGCACCACCAGGCTGGTGGGGTCGTTGGCGGTGCCGGTCCCCGGGTCGTCGGTCACTCCCGTCGACTCGTTGGTGCCGTTGACGTCGGCGTCGAAGGCCGTCTGCCCCTGGTTGGAGATGGTCTGCCCGGAGGCGGTGGGCTTGATGGTGGCGTTGATGGTGATCGTCACCTGCCCGGTCAAGGCCGGCAGCGAGCCGTTCCAGGTCACCGTGTTGGTGCCGACGGTGGCCACCGCGGTGCCGGAGGTGGCATTGGCCGAGACCAGGGTGAGGGTCGCGGGCAGGACGTCGGTGAACTCGTTGCCCGGGTTGTCCGCCTGGACCCCGGTACCGGTGTTCTTGAGCACGACGGTATAGGTGATGGCGCCACCGGCGACGAAATTGCCGGTGACCGTCTTGGTGGCCTGGAGCACGACCGTCTGCGCGAGCGCGCTGCAGGTGAAGGCCGTGGGAGTCACGACCAGCGACCAGGTATTGACCTGGCCGGTATCGGCCTCGGCCTCGTCGGCGACGTGGAGCTTCCACACCCCCAGGGTGCTGCCGCCGTTCGGGTAGGAGAGCTGATCGATCGGGTCGGGACCGAGGTTGGGGATGCCGAAGAGGGCCCAGATCGGCGAGTTGAAAGCCGGTAGCCAGTCGCCGGTGAAGGGAGCGTCGGCGGAGCCGGAAAGGTTCAGGTCGTTGATCGAGCTGCCGTCGATCACCGTGTTGGTGAAGTTGTCGCCGTTGCCGTCGCCGATGAAGATGCCACGCTGATAGATGAGGCTCGTGCCGTAGCCCGAGGGGGTTTTGAGGCCGATCACCAGGTCGCCGGTGAAGGTGTGCGGGAGGTCGTTGACCACGAAGTTGACGTCCTGAATCTCCAGGTCGTCGGTGATCGTCATCGCGTCGGTGACGCCGGGGAGGGTGCTGTCCGGGATGGCGAGGCCGCCCGGGATGGTCCGGGTGTAGGTTACCGGGGCACCGGTACCCGCGGGCGCGCCGACGCGCAGGGTGAAGTCGACGCTCTTGGTGCCGAGCGAGGAGGTGACGGTGAGGGTGAAGTGGAGGGCCTGGCCGCAGGTGGCGGAGGGCGCCACGGTAAAGGCGAAGGGAGTGCCGGTGGTGATGCCCTGCGCCGCGATGGCGCCCCAGGTCGCGCTGCCGGTCGTGATGGTGACCTCCGCCGTCGACGAGGTGAGGGTCGCGGTCGCGCTGGCGACGCCCATGGCCGCGTTGCGCCAGGGGTTGAACAGATCGACCGTGAGGCCGATCGTCTCGCCGGGGTCGATGGTGCCGTTGCCGTTGCCTGTGCTGTCGTCGACCGTCGAGGTCTTGATGTCCAGGTAGGGCACCGAGAACGACTCGCCGATGCCCAGGAAGGCGCCGGCCCCCAGGATGCCGTCCTGCCCCAGGGGGGCGATGGCGTTGTAGCCCAGGCCGCGATCGGCGAAGCCGCCCCAGATCGACTTCTCGTTGGCGCAGGCGTTGGCGGCGCAGTCGGCGTCGAACAGGGCGTCGCGCGCATCGGTGAAGCTGGGGTTGATCGGCGTCATCTTCAGGCCGTCGGTGACGATCGAGAGCATGGTGTCGTTGCCGGTCGGCACGTCGCCGTTCGCTCCCGCCGGGTCGGCGATGACGCGGCTGCGAACCTCCCAGAGGCTGTTGGCCCACAGCTCGCCGATGTTGTGCACCTCGAGGCCGCCACCGCCCTCGAAGAAGACGTTCAGCGGGCTCGGCGTGATCCCGCCGGCCGGGTTGTAGGTGACGTCGTCGACGTCGGCCCAGGTGAGCGGGTTGACGGTGTTGTCCGTCGAGTAGGGGAAGCGGCGGATGCCGTAGAGGTAGTTGTCGGTCAGGCCGATGAACTGGTAGGTGGCGTAGGCTCCCTCGACGTACTCGGCGTCCGGGGGGAAGGCGTTGCTGCTGTTGAGGAGCGACAGGGCGTAGAAGTCGCTCCACCCCTCGCCCATGCCGCCGCCCTCGTCCCAGATCAGGCCGTTGCCGTCGCCGATCAGGCGGTTCGACGTGCCGTGGGTGAGCTCGTGGAAGACGATCGTGGCATCCAGGCTGCCGTCCCGCTCCGGGGTCGGGAAATCGAAGAGGAACATCTGCATGCGGCCGGAGGTGCCGTCCGGCGGGGTGGCGAAGTTCGAGTTGTCGGTCCCCGAGCCGTCCTGGCACTCGGCGAGCACCGGATCGCCGCCCGTGCCGCCGTTGCCGAAGTTGTTGGTCTGGAAGTTGCCGGACGCCTCGTCGAAGCCCAGGTTGTAGAGCCGGTCGTGGTACCAGTTGGTGAGATAGAAGAGGTGGGTGACCGTGCCGCGCTGGGCCTGGGTGTCGGTGGGCGCGGTGCCGGCGTCGGGGTTGCCGCCCATCGGGGCCGGGGTGTAGGCGTAGCCGGTGCCCAGAAAGTCGCGCTGGTTGGTGTTGACGTCGGTATTGCCCACCGGCCGGCCGTTGTCGTCGAGAAGCCCGGTGTCCGGGGTGTCGTCGGCGTCGGTGTCCAGGTAGGTGTCGGTGTTGTTGCCGGTCGTGGTGTTGCCGCCGTCGTCGATCCAGCCGTTGGGGGAGGCGGTGAGGTTCTGCGCCACCGACATGTTGACCGTGGTGCGGGCGATCTCCGGGAACTGGGTGCCCGAGCCCGGAGTCACAGTGGTCGGCGAGTGCGGCGCCGGGCTCTCCGCGGGGGTGATGCCGTCGGCCTGCACGTAGACGCTGAAGCGCGCCTCCTGGGTCGAGGCGTAGCTCCGCATGTTCTTGCGCCAGAGGAGCGTGCCGGTGCCGGCGTCGACCAGGGTGTTCCAGTCGCCGGTCGAGCCCTTGCCCTTGGTGAAGGTCACCTGCTGCCAGGCCGGCACTAGAACGCCGGGACCCAGGGGGAAATAGACCAGGTGGGAGGCGACGGTGCCGGCGATCCGCGCGTCGCCGGTCACCACCTCCGCCCGCGTGCCGTCGGCGGTCGCGTTCTGCAGCCGCAGCTTCGTCGGATCGAGGGTGATCCCCACCGAGTGGAGGGCGGTCGTCAGCGCCTGCTGGGGGGTGACCTGGGGCGAGATGGCGATGGCGTTGACCGGCCCGTTGGGGGCGAGGAGGCCGACGACGCGGAAGATGCGGCCGTCCTTGTCGAGGGTGACCCGGGTGTCGCTCTGGAAGACCGGTAGGCCGTTGAGGGTCTGCTCGAAGCGCACCATGCGCAGGCCGCTCTTGCGATCGAGGCTCTCGCCCTTCCAATGGAGGTTCGCGAGGTCGGCGGTGGCCAGGCCGTAGAGCCCGGCGTTGGCGGTCAGGAAGTCGAGGACGATGGCCTGTCCCGCCTTGCCGGGAGCGGGGCCGGTCAGGGCGCCATGGGTGTTGCGCACCACCTCGGCAGCCCCGAAGAGCGGCGAGAAGCGCACGTCGGCGCCCGGGGAGGTCACCTTGAGCTTCGCAGCTCCCTGCTGGAGGGCCTTGATCTGCGCCGCGGCCCGGGGGCCGACCTGGCGCGTGTCGACGCGGTTGCCGGAGAGAACCTTGACCAGGTCATGCCGGCTGTTGACCCGCACGTCCAGGTTGCCGGTGGCGGCGGCTCCCGGTTTGCCGGCGGGGCGGTGCGGCGCGACCTGGGCGGCGGCCGGCCACGGCAGAGTGACCATCGCGAGCAGGCAGGTGAGGGCGAAGGCGGACGGAGCTCGTACGAGGCGGACGACCGGATGCGATCTCATGCACTCCTCCAGCGTGTAGTTCAAAAACACAAAGAGAGTTGAGGCTACCATACTGGGCGTCGGTCGAAGGTATGCCTTTTGTAAGGCCGCGGGGTCGGTCAGCGGTGTCCGGCGCGGCCCCCGGGACAATGGGCCAGCGTAAGCAGATACAGCCCATCTCCCGGGACAATGGGCCAGACCTACCTACCGCGGCTTCGCCCCGCCGCTCACCGCGGTGATGAACTCCGTCAGGTCGCGCTTCAGCTTCTCGTGCTCGGAGCGGCGGATGTACATCATGTGGCCGGCCTCGTACTGGATCATCCGGATGTTGCCCCGCAGCTCCGGCGGCAGACCCAGGTGGTCCATGGTGTAGACCGAGTCGAAGTAGGGGGTCGCCAGGTCGTAGTGCCCGCCGACGATCAGGACCTTCATCTCCGGGTTCTGGTTCATCTCCTGGCGCAGGTACTCGGCGACGTTGACGTACTGGTTGTGGAACGGCTCGAAGCTCCAGGGCCTCACCTTGTTGGAAACGTACTCGTAGACCAGGTCGCTCTTAAAGCCCAGCTCCCGCCGCAGGTAGTCGTTGACCGCCCCGGCGTAGGGCGCATTGACCGCCGCGGAGGCCGGGTCGTACTCCGGAGTTTCCCCCGCCGCGTCCAGATCCCAGCCGGTGAAACGGGTGTCGAGCCGGCCGACGGTCTTCCCCTGGTCGCGCAGCAGCTCCTTGGTGAAGCGCTCGAGCTCGACCCGCAGGTTGGCGCGCAGGACGTAGTCGACCGAGAGGCCGGTGTAGCGGGCGAGCCGGGTCGCGATCTCGCGCCGCTCCCCTGCGGGGAGGCGGTCGCCGGCGAGCAGGGCCAGGGCGTAGTCGTGGAGGGCGAAGGCCTCGACCTCGTCCAGGGTGCGCCGCAGGTCGCCGGAGAGCTCGGGGGGCAGCTTCTGGTAGTACCAGGCGGTCGCCGTGTAGGTGGGGAGGATGAGGAGATAGGGCATGTCGTTGCCGACGTGGAAGTCCTGGTCCTGCCAGTTGAGGATCGAGGAGACCAGGATGAGACCGTTCAGCTGCAGGCCGTAGCGGTCGTCGAGGTAGCGGGCGAGGCCGGCCGCCCGGGTGGTGCCGTAGCTCTCGCCGGCGAGGAGCTTGGGGGAGGCCCAACGCTCGTTGCGGGAGGTCCACAGCCGGATGAACTCGGCGACCGACTTGACGTCATTTTCGAGACCGGTGAACTTCTTGACGTCCTCACCCGGCAGCGGCCGGCTGTAGCCGGTCCAGATCGGATCGATGAAGACGAGGTCGGTGGTGTCCAGGAGCGAGAGATCGTTGTCGACCAGGTGCCCCGGCGGCGGCAGGGCCCGACCCTCCGGATCGCGCGCCAGCGCCTTCGGTCCGAAAGCCCCCAGGTGGACCCAGAGGGAAGCCGAGCCCGGACCGCCGTTGAAGCTGAAGGTCACCGGCCGCTGGTGCGGGTCCTTGACCCCATCCTTTATATAGGCGATGTAGAAGAACGAGGCCCGGGGGGTCTCGTCGTCGTCGCGCAGGAGGAGCGTCCCGGCGGTCGCCGTGTAGGCGATCGTCTGGCCGCCTAAGGTCAGGGTGTGATGGGTCTGGGAGACCTTCTCCTCAGGAGGGGGAGCAGGCTTCTTCTCCCGATCTTTCTCCTTGTCCTCCCGATGCGCGGGGGGTGCGCCGGCGGCCGGAGCGGGATCGGGAGCCCCCTGGCCGTGGACCGGCAGGGCGAGCAGGCAGAGCGGGAGCAGGAGAAGGGCGATCGGCAGGCCAGACCTCTGCATGACAAACCTCCAGGAAAAAGTAGAGCGAAGATAGTACTCGCCGCCACCTTGCAGGAGGATTGCAGAGCCGGAGAGCCGCGGAACCCTCAAAACAGGAGTAGTATCGGGAATACTCTTGGATCGATGAGGGTTGAGCTGGATATACTAAGCCTCGCAGAACTCGGGCGTGCGCCTTGAGTCGGTTGGACTAAGCTTCGGGTGCGTCCCTGGAATTCGGGGTTCGTCCTCTCTGGTTGTGGTCTTTGCATGGACCGCCGGGGCAATGGGCCTCGCCGGACCGAGCAGATCGGGAACGGCCACGAAGGCCTCTCCCGCGAGGAGAATGAAATGTCGGAACGTCTGATCTTGCCTGTACTCCCGCTGCGGGATTTCGTCCTATTCCCCGGGGTCACCACCCCGATCAATGCCGGCCGGCCCAGCACCCTGCGCGCCATCGAGGCGGCCCTGGCAACCCCCGGACGGCTGGTCTTCGCGGTCTCGCAGCGCGAGGACGTGAAGGAGGTCACGCCGGAGCACCTCCACACCATCGGCACCATCGCCCGCATCGGCCAGGTCCAGCGGGGCCTCGCCGGGATGCAGCTCCTGCTGCACGGCGAAAACCGCGGCATCTCCATGCGGGTGATCGAGAAGGACGGCCATCTGGAGGCGACGGTCCGCGAGGCCGAGGAGATGGCGCCGCTCTCCCCGGAGCACCCCTCCTTCGTCGCGCTCTTCCGCGAGGTGCGGGAGCGGGCGGCGGAGCTGGGCAAGAAAGCCGGCCTGCCGGATGAGGTGGTCCAGAACGTCTTAGCCGGCGTCGAGGACCACGGTCGCCTGGCGGACCTCGTCGCCGCCTACACCGACCTCACCCAGCCGCAGCGCCAGAGCCTGCTCGAGACCCTTTCGGTCGAGGAGCGGCTGCGCCGGGTGCTGGTCCACGTCCAGCGCCAGCTCTCGGTCATCGAGGCCCAGGAGGACATCAAGACCAAGGTGCAGGAGGAGCTCGGTGACCGCCAGCGCGAGATGGTCCTGCGCGAGCAGATGCGGGCCATTCAGAAGGAGCTGGGCGAGGGGGACGACGCCGGCTCGACCGACGAGCTGCGCGAGAAGCTCGCCAAGCTCGCCCTGCCCGAGGAGGTGAGGAAGGAGGTCGACCGCGAGCTCGGTCGCCTCGCCCGCATCGGCCGCGAGGGCATGGAGTCGCAGGTCATCCGCACCTACCTGGAGACCATCTCCGAGCTGCCGTGGAGCGAGCGCAGCCCCGAGCACCTGGACCTCAAGGAGGCCGCGGCCATCCTGGAGACCGACCACTACGCCTTGGGCGACGTCAAGGACCGGGTCCTCGAGTTCCTCGCCGTCCGCCAGCTGCGCTTGAAGATGCTCGAGGCGGAGCAGCGGGCCGCCGAGGCGGCGGAAGCCGCCGAAGCCGTCGAGGCCGCGGAGGCCGCCGGGACGATGGGCACCGATCACGTGGTGGGCGAGAGCGTCCAGGAGGTCCGCCCCCGCGAGGAGGAGAAGAAGTTCAAGGGGCCCATCCTGCTCTTCGTCGGCCCTCCGGGGGTCGGCAAGACCTCGGTCGCCAAGTCGATCGCCCGCGCCATGGGGCGCAAGTACGTCCGCATCTCCTTAGGCGGCGTGCGGGACGAGGCGGACATCCGCGGCCACCGGCGCACCTATGTCGGCGCCATGCCGGGGCGCATCCTCCAGGGGATGAAGCAGGCCGGCACCAAGAACCCGGTCTTCCTGCTGGACGAGGTCGACAAGCTCGGCGTCTCCTTCCAGGGCGACCCGGCGAGCGCCCTTCTCGAAGTGCTCGACCCGGCGCAGAACGACACCTTCACCGATCACTACCTGGGGGTGCCGTACGACCTCTCGGAGGTGCTGTTCATCGCCACCGCGAACTTCCTCCAGAACATCCCCGGGCCGCTCCTCGACCGGATGGAGGTGGTGCAGTTCGCCGGCTACACCGAGCGGGAGAAGCTCGCCATCGCCCGCCAGTACCTGGTGCCGCGCCAGCTGACCGAGAACGGCGTGACCTGCGAGCAGGTGGTGATCACCGACGAGGCGGTCTCCGAGGTGATCAGCGGCTACACCCGCGAGTCCGGCGTCCGCCAGCTGGAGCGGGAGATGGGCCGCCTGGCGCGCAAGGTGGCGCGGAAGATCGCGACCGACGAGTGCGAGCGGATGGAGCTCGGCCGCGATCAGGTGCGCGAGCTCCTGGGCCGCGCCAAGGTCCACCCGGAGCGCGCGTCGCGCGAGGACCAGGTGGGGGTGGCGACCGGCATGTACTACTCCCCGACGGGTGGCGACATCATGTTCGTCGAGGCGTCGACCATGCGCGGCAAGGGCGAGCTGGTCTTGACCGGCCAGCTCGGGGACGTGATGAAGGAGTCGGCCCGCGCCGCCTGGAGCTACGCCCGTTCGCACGCCGCGAGCCTGGGGATTCCGGACGAGGCCTTCGACCGCGACATCCACATCCACGTGCCGGCGGGCGCCATCCCCAAGGATGGTCCCTCGGCCGGGGTGACGATGGCCACGGTGCTGGTCTCGGCCCTCTCCGGCCGGCCGGCCCGCCACGACCTCGCGATGACCGGCGAGATCACTCTCTCCGGCCGCGTGCTGCCGATCGGCGGGGTGAAGGAGAAGGTGCTCGGGGCGGTGCGCTCCGGGATCACCAGCATCCTGCTGCCGAAGGACAACGAGCCCGATCTGGAGGACCTGCCGGAGGACGTGCGCGAGAGCCTGACCGTCTACCCCTGTGACGAGCTGGGCCAGGTGCTCGCCCTGACCCTGCGAGGTGCCTCGTTTCGCGAAGGGCGACTGATGTTCGGCGACGACGAGGCCCTGCGCGCCCTGCCGCCGGTGGTACCGGTGATCGGCGGGCCTGAAGTGCACTGAAAAGGGGGCACGGTAAGGCCCCCCTCTCAAACCTTCCGCCCCGCGGTCTTACGGACCGCGGGGTTTTTCTTTTCAGGGATGCCTACGCCCGCAGGTGGTCGGGGCGCCAGCTCTGGATCTGCTTCTTGATGACGTTCTGGTCGTGGATGTGCTCGTCCAGGACCCGGCGGGCGAGGGCGGGGACCTCGGCGTCGCTCGCGAAGCGCAGGGCGATCAGCTGGCCGGGGGCGAGCTCCGCGAGGCGGCCCTTGAGCTCGGGGCAGAGCCGCTCCAGGCGCAGGCGCTCTTCCAGCCGGATGACCCGGTTCTGGACCGCCAGGGGGAACTCCCGGATGTAGAAGAAGAGCAGCCCCAGGATGACGGCCGAGAGCAGCTCGAAGAGGTGGTCCGCCGAGAAGTGGAAGATCACCCGGTAGAGCGCCCAGAAGAGGTACACCAGCAAGAACGCTGTCGTGACGAAATGGAACCCGGGGACGTACCGGCGGTGATTCGCGTAGCTCTGCGCGATCGAGTCGGCCATGGGTCTCTCCTTGAAGGTGAGGAAGAACGACGTTTTCCGGCGCCAGACGATTTTGTCTATCCTAGCGCCATTCCGCCCTCGACGGGCATCCTTCCCGCAGAGGATGTAGGATAGGGCGCGCACACGGACCTCGCCCCCTGCCCAGGAGCCCTCCCCTTGACGCCATCCGCCCCCTCTTTAGGCCTGTCGCAGATCGGCCAGATCGCCATCATCGTCCACGACGTCGAGCGGGCGGTGGCCTTCTACCGCGACACCCTGGGTCTGCCGTTCCTTTTCCAGCCGGGACCCGGCCTGGCGTTCTTCGACGCCTCCGGCGTCCGGCTCATGCTCACCCTCCCCAGCGCGCCGGAGCTCGACCACCCGAGCTCGATCCTCTACTTCCAGGTGGCGGACCTGGCAGCGGCCCATGCGACCCTGGCGCAGCGGGGGGTCGAGATCCTCCACCCGCCGCGCCTGACCGCCCGGCTCTCCGATCACGAGCTCTGGCTGTGCTTCTTCAAGGACTCCGAGGGCAACATGCTGGCCCTGATGAGCGAGGTCCGGAGCGGATAGGGGCGCCGCCGTGGCGAACCTCACCGAGATCGAGACGGAGCGCCTGCGCCTGCGCCCCCTCCAGGCGGGCGACCGCGCCGACCTCCATCACCTCTTCGTCGATCCCGACGTCCGCCGCTATCTCTGGGACGACCAGGTCCTCCCCATCGAGCAGACCTGGGCGGTGGTCGCCGAGAGCCTGCGCCGGTTCCCGACCGACGGCACCGGCCTCTGGGCGGTCTTCCTGCGCGGCAAGGCGCCCGCCGCCGGGATGGTCGGCTTCGGCGGCTACTGGCCCTTCAACGTGCCGCCGCGCCTGGAGATCCTCTTCGGCCTCGCCCCGGTCTACTGGGGGCGGGGCCTGGCGACCGAGCTCGCCCGCGCCCTCCTGCGCTACGGCTTCGAGGAACTGGGCCTGGAGCACGTCGACGGCAGCGCCGACGCGCCGAACACCGCCTCCCTGCGGGTGATGGAAAAGGCGGGGCTGGAGCGCGGGCAGAAGACCGAGATCGGCGGCCGGTCGACCGTCCACTTCACCCTGCCGCGCGCCGCCTTCCAGCCGGGCAAGGAACGTTTCGTCATCCAGCGGGTGTAGAGACGCGCAGCCGCTACCAACGACCTCTCCGAAACCACGATCGCCAGTCTCCCTCCGGATTACAGCCCCGAGAGCAGCGCCAGGTAGTCCTCCGGTCCCATGGGCCGGGGGTTGGCGGCGTTCGAGCCGTTCAGGGCGGCGCGCTTGGCGATCCAGGGGTAGTCCTCGCGGGGAATCCCCAGGTCGGCGAAGCTCGGGATGGCGACGGCGCGGGCGAGCGCCTCGACCGAGAGGAGGACCCGCTCGGCCCGCTCCTGGTCGTCCGCGCCGCTGGGGACGCCGGGGAGGGCGGTCTCCAGGGCGGCGAGCCGGGTGCCGGCGGCCGGGGCGGACAGGTGGGAGCGCAGGACCGGCGCCAGGAGGACGGCGTTGGCGAGGCCGTGCGGGGTGTTCCAGCGGGCGCCGATCGTCTCCGACAGGCAGTGGACGGCCCCCACGTCGGCGTTGCCGAAGGCCATGCCGGCAAGGGTCGAGGCCTGCGCCACCCCCTCCCGGGCGTGGGCGTCGTGGGCGACGTCCTCGACCGCCCGCCGCAGGTAGCGGAAGAGGAGGGCGATGGCGCGCGCCGCCAGGGCGTCGGAGGCCGGGTTGGCGAACCGGCAGAGGGTGGCCTCCAGGGCGTGGGTCAGGGCATCCATGCCGGTCCAGGCGACGTAGGTGGGGGGGAGGGTCTGCAGGAGGTCGGCGTCGACGAACGCCCAGTCGGGGTACATCGAGTCGCCCTTGATGCTCATCTTCCACAGCCGCTCGGGGTGGGTGATCACCGAGACCCAGGTGACCTCGGAGCCGGTGCCGCAGGTGGTCGGCACGGCGAGGAACGGGAGGGAGGGGCGGGGGGCCTTGTTCCTCCCCTCGTAGTCCTCACAGCGGCCGCCGTTGGGGACCAGCATCGCCACCGCCTTGGCGGCGTCCAGGGCGCTGCCGCCCCCCAGGCCGACGACCAGCGACACCCTCTCGCCCCGTGCCCACTCGGCCAGGTGGTCGACGGTCGTCGAGCGGGGGTTGGCCTCGATCGCGTCGTGGAGGAGGGCGGTCAGCGACCAGGTGGCGAGGTCCCGGGCCAGCCGTTCGGGAACCCCGGTCGCCCGAACGCCCCGGTCGGTGATCAGGAGGAGACGCCCGCTGGCGCCGGGAACGCCCGACAGAAAACCCGCGACGATCTCCGGCAGCCGGGCGAGACAGCCCGGCTCGAGGACGACGCGGGTGGGGAGGCGAAACGGCATGCGGAGCTCCGATGTCGGCGAAGGGCGAAAGGCGGGGGGCGGCGCCCCGTCGCCCTCAGGGCTTCTTCTGGCTGGTGCGGAAGAAGTCCGCCATCGAGCCGAAGCCCGAGCCGCCGCTCGACGAGGAGACCGGAGCCCCCTCCTCGCGGTCGCTCCGGTCAGGGCGGTCGCGGTCGCGGTCGCGGTCTCCTCCCCGCTCCCCGCGGTTGCGCTCGCGCGGACCGCGCGGCTGCCGCGGCCGCTCGTCGCGCGGCGGCGGCTCGCGCTCCACGCGCGGCTCGCGCGCCACCCGTTCCTCGCTTTCGCCCTGGAGCGACAGCGAGATCCGCCGTTTTGCCGTGTCCACCCCGAGCACCGTCACCTCGACGTCCTGCCCGAGTTGCAGCACCTCGCGCGCGTGGTTGACCCGCCTCCCCGCCCCCAGCTCGCTGATGTGGGCGAGGCCCTCCAGGCCCGGGGCCACCTCGATGAAGGCGCCGAAGGTCTCCAGGCGCATGACGCGACCCTTGACCTTGGTGCCGTCGGGGAAGCGGTCCGCCGCGTCCTTCCAGGGGTCGCTCTCCAGGGATTTGCGCGACAGCGAGATGCGCTCCCCCTGCTTGCCCCCCTTGGCGGGCTCGATCTTGAGCACCTGGACGTCCAACTCTTCTCCGACGTTGAGCACGTCCTTGGGATGGGCCGTCCGCGCGTAGCCGATCTCGCTGACGTGCAGCATGCCCTCCAGGCCGCCCAGGTCGATGAAAGCGCCGTAGTCGGTGAGCGACGTCACCTTGCCGCGCACGATCGCCCCGGGGTGGAGCTTCTCGCGCGTCTCGGCCGCCTTGGACTTCTGCTCCTCTTCGAGCAGGGCGCGCCGCGACAGGATGATGTTGGGCCGCCGCCCCTTGCCGCCCTCCTCGTACTTGGTGACCCGGAAGGTCAGCCGCTGGCCGACGAAGCGCTCGGGGTCCTCGACGTAGCGCAGGTCGAGCTGGGACACCGGGCAGAAGCCGCGCAGGCCCGACACCTGGACCTCGACGCCGCCCTTGACCACCGCGGTCACCAGCCCCTCGACCGGGACGCCGGCCTGGTGCGCCTGCTCGATCTCCGCCTTGGCCGCCGACCCGCGCCCCACCTGCCGCTTCAAGACCAGGCTGCCGGTGTCGCTGTCGACCCCGGTGACGGTCGCTTCCAGGGTGTCGCCCACCTGGACCGTGACCTCCCCCTCGGCGTTCTTGATCTGCGCCAGCTCGATCATCCCCTCGGCCTTGCCCCCGAGGTCGACGAAAGCCGCCTCCGGGCCGATCGAGAGGATTTTGCCGCTGACCTTGTCCCCCACTTTGGGGGCCTGGGCGCCCTCAGTCGCCGGCTGAGCCTGCTCGAACTCGGCCAGGATGGCGCCGAAGTCATGACTCTCTTTGTTCTCGTTCTCGTCCATAGGCCGCTCACTGTAAGCGAAGAGGTGGCCCGAAGTCGACCCATTTGTGCCGCGGACCGCCCGAAAGTGATACCTGCGCTACAATTCTCTACACTCCTTGAGGGAGGACACCATGCCGATCCGTAGACCGGAACCCCTCGTCGGGGTCGCTCTCGCCCTCTCGATCCTGGCGCTCTCCGGCCTGTCCTGCTCCCGCCGTTCCGGCGAGGAGGGCACCGCCCCCCACCCGACCCGGCTACGCCCCCCGGCCCGCCCCCTGCACCCCATCCCGGCGATCGAGATCCTTCCCCAGGACCGAGTTTACTTCTTTGGCGTCCGCGGCGAGAGCCCGCCCCGGGAGCTGCTCCTCGTCAGCCATCTCGACCACCCCCTGACGATCCGCGGCGCGACCACGGACAACCCGCTCTTCCGCGCCGCGGTCCAGGCCCTGGAGGCCGGGCGCCGCTACCGCCTGACGGTGAGCCTCGATCCGCGCGTCCCGGCCGGCAAGCACGAGGGGACGTTGCGCCTCGCTACCGACGACCCCGCCCGCCCGGAGCTCGAAATCCTCCTGCGCGCCGCCCTGGACGAGCCGGTGAGCGCCACCCCCGACCGCGTCTACTTTGGTCGGGTGCGCGCCGCCGACCTGGGCGAGCCGGCCGCGGCCGAGCGCCAGGTTCTCGTCGTCCGCCACCGGGGGAGCGGCTTCCGGGTGCTCGGGGCGCGAAGCGACCTGCCGTTCCTCGACCTGACGGTCGTGCGGGCCGAGGGAGAGAGCTGGCTCCTCTCGGTGCGGCTCGTCCGGGCACGCGCGGTCCAGGGAGAGCTCCACGGCACTGTCGTCGTGCGCACCAACGACGCGCAGTTCCCGGAGCTCCGGCTGCCGGTCATCGGAACGGTTCTCTGAGCCGGGCGAGCGCGCCGGGGAGGGAGAGCCGGCGGTCCCGCCCGACGGCTCCCGCGGCGAGGGCGGCCTCGATCTCCGGGACGGAGGCCTCGGGGCGGCTCTCCAGGAGGAGCGCCGCGGCGCCGGCGGCGTAGCCGGCGGCAAAGGAGGTCCCCTGGGCGCGGAGGTAGGTCCCGGGGCTCAAGGGGAAGGCGGCCACCAGGTCCTCGGCGGGGGCGGCGAGGACCGGGAAGACGGCGCCGCCGCACTGCGAGGGTCCCCGGCTGGAGCGGGCGAAGGGGGTGCCGTCGGCGCGCAGGCCGCCGACCGAGAGGGCCAGGCTCGCGCCGGGAAAGAGGTCGGCGTAGTTGGCCGGCGAGCGGTTGCTGGCCGGGGCGGGACCGAGGTTCCCGGCGGCGAAGACGGGGAGGATCTCGGCCGCGCGCAGGGCGTCGAAGAGGGGGACGAGCGAGCGGTCGCAGCCACTGCCGGGGTCGCCGGGGAGGAGCCAGGCGTTGATCAGCACGTCGGGCCGGCCGACCCGGAGCATCCAGTCGGCGCAGCGGGTGAAGAGGACGTTGTCGTAGTGCCCCTCGGGCAGGCCGGCGCAGGCGATCCACTGCGCCCCAGGAGCGACTCCGAGCGTCTTCCCCGCGACATTCTGTCCCACCGCGCAGGAGAGGACCCCCGTGCCGTGGCCGAAGCGGGTGTCGTGCGGTGGGCCGCCCCCCGCCGGGTCGAGCCAGCCGGCGTCGCCGCCGCGGAAGTTGCCCTGCAGCTGCTCGTGGCGGGGGCTGGCGCCGGAGTCGATGGCGCCCACCACCACCCCGCGGCCGGAGAGGCCCCGCCGCCAGGCCTCCTCCGCCCCGATCGCCGCCAGCGCCCAGGAGGTGCGCTCCGGCGGTGCCGGCACGACCGGCGAGACCGGCGGCTCCTCCCAGGCCAGGGCCGTCTCTCTCGCCGTGGTCTGGGCGACGATCCGTGCCACCTCCGGCCGGGCGGCGAGGGCGGCGATCCCGGCCGGGGTCGCCACGACCACCAGGCGGTCGATGACCGCGAACCCCTCGTAGCGGGCGATCGTCCCCTGGCGCTGCGCCTGATCGAGAAAGGGCCGCAGCGCCGCCTGGCTCTCTGCCGCCAGCCGGACGAGCGCCGCGGTCACCGCCGCCCGCCGGGCCTGCCGGGCCGCGCCCTGCCGGCCGAGGCGGCGGGCAAGGGCGCGGAGGTCGACCTGCGCGACGAGGTCCACCAGCACCGTCCGGGTCTCGCCCGCCGGAGCGGCGGCCAAGGCCTGGCGCAGGGCGGGGTCGAGCTTGTCGGAGAGCGGCGAGGGGCGGCGCAGGGGCGGCCGACACCCGGCGAGGGCCATTCCGAGAACGAGAAGAACGAGGAGACCGCGAAGGCCGGGAAGACCGCGGAGGGCGAGGCCACGGCCTCGCCCTCCCGGCTGGGAGCGGCGATCAGAGCAGACGGAAGATGGCGTCGTGGTTGAACAACACCTTGTACTGGCTCGGCAGGCTGATCGACATGCCACCGTTGAAGTTTAGAGTGACCGTCGTCGGCACGCCATTCTGGGTGTGGTCGAGAATGGCCTGGAGGAGCGCATGGCCGCCGGGCTGGGTGAGGTCGACCGACAGGCGGCCCGGCCGGCCGCCGGTGCTGGCGGAGGCCCCGAACGAGACGGCCTGCGCAAGCGGGACGTTGACCCCGTTCAAGGTGAGGCCGTTGAGCTCGGCGGTGAAGTGGCCGGTAAGGGTCCCGGACCAGACGTTGGCCAGGAGGTCGCCGAAGCTGGCGAAATTCGACTGCAGCTCCAGGTCGTTGTCTACCTCCTCGTTGACGACGTTGCAGAGGGCGAGCAGGGGACCGGCGCCGTGCGACTTGTCCTGGGTGATGTTGGTGAAGAAGCCGCAGTTGCCCGGCGTGGGATCGGTGTCGACGGCGACCCAGGCGGTCTGGAACTTGCCGCCGAGGACGCCGCTCCGGCCCTGCACGTTGTCGCCGTCGCGGTCGACCTCGCCGTCGCGGCTGAACGAGTCGACCACCGGGTTGCGGTAGGAGATGATGTTGACCGGCCCCGGATGGGTGTTGTCGTACTTGACCGTATAGGAATAGGTCCCGTCGAGGTTGGGGTCCCCCACCAGGAACGACACCTCCTGGCCGAACAGCTTGGCTTCGGCCTGGGTGTGGTGGCCGGCGATCCCCGTGTAGTCGGTGATTGCGCAGCCCGAGGCGACGACCGTCAGGGCGGCGAGCGCGAGGTACAGCCAGGTCTTCTTCATCTGCGTCCTCCATCTTCGTTGCGGGCCAGGTCCCGGTGGGTGAAAATATGCCCAGCGTCCTGGTCGAGGGTGGGCATGTACGGTCCCCGCGGCGAAGATAAGGACATCACCAGCGCACACCTTGAACAGATGAAATACTATACCCGGCTCTCCGCGCAAGGCAAGCACCGTGGTACCTTGGTTCTCTGGTCCCTCCAGGAGATTCGCCATGGACTCCATCGCCCAGCCGACCGCCCCCACCGTTCCCTCCCAAGCGAGGCACACGACCGCCGCCCGCCCCCTGGCCGCGCGCGCCGCCGCCCTCCCCTGGTATCTCTATACGACCCTCTTCGGCTCGACGAGCATCGCCGTCGGCCTCCTCTGGGACATCTCCTGGCACGCGACGATCGGCCGCGACACCTTCTGGACCCCGGCCCACATGGCGATCTACCTGGGCGGGGTGCTGGCCGGGCTGTCGACCGGCTGGATGGCCCTCGCCACCACCTTCGCCGGCTCGCCCGCGGACCGCGCCGCCACGGTCCGCTTCTGGGGCTTCCGCGCCCCGCTGGGCGCCTGGGTGGTGGTCTGGGGGACGATCGCCATGCTCACCTCGGCCCCCTTCCTCGTCTCCACCGTGGTCCTGGAGTACAGCGAGGCCAACCGCCAGCACTCCGGCCGCTTCTACGTCGTCTCCGCCGCCGTCTACC
>DASQPA010000305.1:0-3263 GCA_035644215.1 Thermoanaerobaculia bacterium | reverse complement strand
GGGTCCGGGTCGCCCCGGTGGTCGTGGTGGAGGGTCTGGGCGTGGCGGGTGATGAGCAGGGCGGCATACGGGTGGCTGCCGGCGAAGCGGGCGGTGCCGCGCTCCCAGATCGCGATCCGCTCCGCCCGCGGCATGGAGATGAAATCGTGCGGCCGGCCACCTCCGGGGGCACCGGCATCCCAGCGCGGCGCCGCATCGGCCTCCCGCCAGCCGTTGTCGTGCTCGCGGCCGGCGAAGAGGATCTCGGCGCGCCGGAGGTGGTCCGGCAGGCCGTCGGTCCGCCAGAGGCCCAGCAGCTCGCCCGAGAAGTGGGCGTGGTCGGGCTGGGTGACCAGGCGCAGCGAAGATCCCCCGGCGTCCCCGGCTCCTTCGGAATGGACGATCATCGCCCGGCACACTACCATGCGCTCCATGCCCTCGCAGACCGTGCTCCAGCTTGCCGAGATGACCTGGAAGGAGGTCGCGGCGCTCGACCGCGGCCGGGCCGTGGCGCTGCTGCCGGTAGGCGCCATCGAGGCCCATGGCCCCCACCTGCCGCTCGCGACCGACGGCCTCATCGCCGAGGCCATGGTGGCTTCGGGGGCGCGGCGGCTCGCCGGGCGGGGCCTCCTCCCGCTCGTCCTGCCGACCCTGCCCTACACCGCGGCCCCCTTCGCCGCCGCCTTCCCCGGCACCCTGTCGCTCCGCCCGGAGACGGTGACCGCCCTACTGGAAGACCTCGCCCTCGCCCTCGCCGCCGCCGGCATCCGGCTCCTCGCCCTCGCCAACGCCCACCTGGACCCGGCCCATCTCGGCTCTCTCCATGCCGCGGCCGAGGCGGCCCGCGACCTGGGTCTCGCCGTCGCCTTCCCCGACCTCACCCGCAAGCCCTGGGCACTGCGTCTCACCCCGGAGTTCAAGAGCGGCGCCTGCCACGCCGGCCGCTTCGAGGGCTCGATCGTGATGGCCGCCCGGCCCGACCTGGTGCGCGAGCCGCTCCGCCGCGCGCTGCCGCCCAACCCCGCGTCCCTCTCGGTCGCCATCCGCGCCGGGAAGGAGAGCTTCGCCGCGGCCGGCGGGCCGGAGGCCTACTTCGGCGATCCGGCCGCCGCCACCCGCGAGGAGGGGGAGGAGACGATCGAGGTCCTGGGGCAGATCCTGGAAGAGGCCGTGCTCCAATGCTTGACACTGCCCGGACAGGGCTCTAAGGTCACGCCGTGATCCTCGCGGGCAAGAAGGCGGTGGTGACCGGCGCCGGCAAGGGGATCGGCGCGGCCGTGGCGCGGTCGCTGGCGGCGGCCGGGGCAGAGGTCCTGGTCGCGGCCCGCACCCGTTCGGACGTCGAGCGGGTGGCGGCGGGCCTGGCGGCCGACGGCTACACGGCCTGGGCGGAAAGCTGCGACGTCACCGATCCCGCCCAGATCGCGGCGCTCGGCCGCGCCGCGGCGGAGCACCTGGGACAGGTCGACATCCTCGTCAACAATGCCGGCATCGCCCACTCGGCGCCGCTCAAGGCGATCTCGCTCAATACCTGGAACCGCATCTTCGCGGTCAACGTCACCGGCACCTTCCTCTGCACCCAGGCGTTCGTCCCCGGCATGGTCGAGCGGGGCTGGGGGCGGGTGGTCAACGTCGCCTCCATTGCCGGCCGGGCCGGGGCGCCCTACATCGCCGCCTACTCCGCCTCGAAGCATGCCGTCCTCGGTTTCACCCGGTCGGTGGCGGCCGAGATGGCGGCCTCGGGGGTGACGGTCAACGCCGTCTGCCCGGGCTACGTCGACACCGACATGACTCGCGACTCGGTCGAGCGCATCGTCGAGAAGACCGGCCGGGCGGCCGAGCAGGTCACCGAGGCGATCCGCCGGACCTCGCCGCAGAACCGGCTGCTCGACCCCGAGGAGGTCGCCTACCTCGTCCTCTCTCTCTGCGATCCGCGAGCCAAGGGGATCAACGGCCAGGCCATCGTGCAGGACGGCGGGAGCCTCCTCGCGTGACCGCTCTGGTGCCGGTCAACCCGGCGGAGCTGGGGGCGCCGCGCGGCTATTCGAACGGCATGCTCGCCCCGGCCGGCGGGCGGCTCCTCTTCGTCGCCGGCCAGATCGCCTGGGACGGCGAGCAGAAGCTGGTCGCCGCGGACTTCCCCGGCCAGCTCGCCCGCGCCCTCGAAAACGCCGTCGCCGTCGTGCGCGCCGCCGGCGGCGGGCCGGAGCACGTGGCGCGGCTCACCCTCTACGTCACCGACCGCCGGCAGTATCTGGCCGACCTCGCCGCGGTGGGCGACGCCTATCGCCGGGTGATGGGGCGCCACTACCCGGCGATAGCCCTCTTGGAGGTGCAGGCGCTCCTCGAGCCGGGGGCGCTGGTCGAGATCGAGGCCACCGCCGTCCTGCCTCCGCCGGCTGCGGAAACGGACCATGCCGATTGAGCCGCGGAGCTTCCGCTACGAGCACGACGCGGCGACCGGGGTGGCGACCGTCACCCTCGACCGCCCGGAGCGGCTGAACGCCCTGACCTTCGAGGTCTACGAGGAGCTGACCGAAGTCTTCGGCGCCCTCGACCGGGAGCCCGGGGTGCGCGCGGTCCTCCTGACCGGCAGCGGCCGCGCCTTCTGCTCGGGCGGCGACGTCGAGGACATCATCGGCGCCCTCTTCGCCCGCGACTACCAGGGCCTCCTCGACTTCACCCGGGTGACCGGGGCGCTGGTCCTCTCCATCCTGCGCTGCCGGCGGCCGGTGGTGGGCGCCCTGAACGGCCTGGTCGCCGGGGCGGGAGCGGTGATCGCCAGCGCCTGCGACCTGCGGATCGCCTCGGAGAAGGCGAAAATCGCCTTCCTCTTCACCAAGGTCGGCCTCTCCGGGGCGGACATGGGCGCCTCCTGGCTGCTGCCGCGCCTGGTCGGCCTCGGCCGCGCCATGGAGCTCCTGCTCCTCGGCGACTTCGTCGAGGCCCGCGAGGCGGAGCGGATCGGCCTCTACAACCGGGTGGTGACACATGACGAGCTGCCCGCGGCGGCGCGCAGATGAGCCGAGCGCCTGGCCAGGGGACCCTCTTTCGGACTGGAGCTGACCAAGAAGCTGGTGCAGCGCGAGGCCGCCATGGACATCGAGTCGGCGTTCGCCGCCGAGGTCGAGATCCAGGCCGCCTGCATGCTCGACCCCAACTTCCGCGAGGCCTACGAGGCCTTCCGGGAGAAGCGCGAGCCCCGCTTTCGCTGACCCTTCGGTGAGCTCACTATGCCCGACACCGCGACGATCCGCGCCTTCCTGGACGAGCGCCACTTGGCC
>DASQPA010000304.1:0-4944 GCA_035644215.1 Thermoanaerobaculia bacterium | reverse complement strand
TCCCTTGCGGTCCCCCGCGATTCTCGACCGGCAAACGGGCCAAATGCGCCGGGGCGTTGCCCCGGCGGAGACGGCCCGCGGTCCCCGTGGACTGCGTGTCGATATCGTTCAGGACCTGGGCGCGTCTCTACCGCCTCCGGCGACCGGTGAGGAATTCGGCAAGGCGTTGTCCCCCGGAACCAGCCGAAAACTCCACGCGCGGGTCCCAAATCCCTGGAACGCCCTCAAAAAGGTCTCCGGGTCGACTTCCAACGCCTCCGGGTCGACTTCCCATCTCTCCGGCTCGACTTCCGAGCCCTCCGGCTCGACTTTCAACCTCTCCGGACCGACTTCGGACGCCTCCGGGTCGACTTCCCATGCGTGGAAAGTAACTTTCCATGCATCCGGGAAGACTTTTCATCCCTCCGGCTCGACTTCCGAGGCGTGGAAAGTGACTTTCCGCGCGTCCGGAAGCGTCCGGAGAGCGTCTGGAAGCTCCCGGAGAGTTTTTGGAAGGTCCCGGAGAGTTTTTGAAACCTCCCGGAGGGATTCTGGAAGCCCCCGGAGGCCGTCCGGAAGGGTCCGGAGAGATTTCGGGACCTCCCGGAGACCGTCCGGAAGCGGCCGGAGGGATTCCGGAACCTCCCGGAGACGGTCGGGAAGCGCCCGGAGGGGTTTCGGAAGCGGCCGGAGGGATTCGGGATGCTCCCGGAGGCGATTGCGGCCGGCCCAGGGGGGAGGGACCCACCGCCCGGACCGCTCGAAGCCAAAGGTAGCGCCTATCGGGTAGGGTGAGGGGCCCCCCCATCCTTCCCTTCCCCGCCCGGGCCTGCTAGCCTCTCCCTATCAGGACCTCCACGGAGGAGAGATGCACCCCGGGCCGCGCGCGCGTATTTTCGTCTTCACCATCCTCGCGGCCCTCGGAGCGGGGGTTGCCCACACCGCTGCGCCCGTCCCGCCCCAGGGAAAGATCGCCAACGGCCTCCTCACCCAGGCCTATCCCAGCGTCGGCCTCTTCCTGAACGGCTCGACCGTCTGCTCGGGCACTCTCATCGGCTGCTCGACCTTCCTGACCGCCGCTCACTGCGTCTGCGAGGACCCGGTCACCGGCCTCATTCTGAACGGCCGGCAGTGCAACGCCCGCCCGGACCTCTTAGACCCTGCGAACAAGCAGGCCTTCTTCCAGCACGCCGGCCGCTTCGCGGTGAAGAGCGTCACCGTCCACCCGCGGTTCCAGTTCCGGCTGCGCGGCGACCTCGCCGTCCTCACCCTGGCGCAGCCGGTCACCGGCGTGGGGACGAGCCGTCTCGACCTGGTGAGCAAGCCGGCCCTGGGCACGGCCGGCACGGTGGTCGGCTTCGGCCTCGCCCCCAGTCTCGCCGATAGGGACGGCACGCTCTCCGGGATCAAACGGGTCGGCGCGGTGACCACCGCCTCCTGCGTCGGGGTCAACGACCTGACCCACGTCTGCTTCACTTTCGACAACCCGCTGGGTCCCCCGGGGAGCAACTCCGACACCTGCCGGGGCGACTCCGGCGGACCGCTCTTCGTCGACTTCGGCGACGGCGACGTGGTGGCCGGAGTGACCTCGGGGGGCGACAGCGCCACCTGCCACCCCGTCGACCACTCCTTCGACGCCGACGTCTTCCTCGACCGCGCCTTCCTCCAGCAGGCCGCCGGGGTCGACCTCGACCGCGGCTTCTGCGGCGACGTGGCGCCCCTTGGGAGCCCAGGCACGGCGGTCCTGGGGGGGGCCGGAACCTTGAGCGCAACCGTGCCCCGGCAGGTCTTCCCCTTCGACGTCCCGGCCGGGACGGAGCGCCTGCGCCTGGCCCTGAACGCCGAGAGCGGCGTCCGCCTCACTTTCGCCGCCCTGCCGGGCGACCGGCCGATCCCGGGGCTCGCCGACTGCTCGGGGGAGACGGTGGGCGGTCTCGCCTTCTGCGAGGTCCTCGCCCCCGCTCCCGGCCGCTGGACCGTGGTCGTCCGCCAGGTCGCCGGCGCCGGGGCCTTCCAGCTCACCGCGACCCTGCTGCCCCACCTCCTGGTGCCCGGCCCCTGCTTCTCCTCCCCGACCGCCCTCTGCCTGGCCGACGGACGCTTCCGGGTCGAGGCCGCCTGGCAGACCTTCGACGGCTCGCTCGGCCTGGCCCAGGCCCTGCCGCTCTCCGATCCGGCCGGTTTCTTCTCCTTCTTCGACCCCGCCCCTGCCGGCGACATCGAAATCGCGGTCAAGGTGCTCGACGCCTGCTCCCTCTCCGGCCATTTCTGGGTCTTCGCCGCCGGCCTGACCGACGTCAAGACCCTGCTCACCGTCACCGACACGGCAACCGGCAAGGTCCGCACCTACCTCTCCCCCCAGGGGACCCCCTTCCCGCCCGTCCAGGACGCCGCTGCTTTCGCCAGCTGTCCTTGAGGTATGCTCCTCCGACCCGCTCGCGTCGAGCGGAAGGAGGAGGATTCATGCGGTCGATTCCCCAGTCCGGCGCTCTGCTCGTTCTCTCCCTTGCCATCCTCGCGACAGCCGTCCCCGCCCGGGCGAGCTCCCCCCTGGACGGGCGGATCGCCAACGGCCTGCCCACCCAGCAGTACCCGAGCACGGGCTACCTGATCCTGCCCGGTGCCCTGGGCGTCGGTTTCTGCAGCGGTGTCCTCATCGGCTGCCAGACCTTCCTGACCGCCGCGCACTGCATCTGTACCGACGACTCCGGCACCACCTTCACCGGCGCCGATTGCATCCAGAAGCATCCCGAGCTCCTGAACCCGGCCGGTAAGGACGTGTTCCTGCAGAACGCCGGGAACTTCGCGGTCCAGAGCATCGCCGTCGATCCCGACTTCGACTTCGGGGTCCGCGGCGACTTTGCCGTCCTGAAGCTCAAGACGACGGTCACCGGGGTCGCCCCCAGCCCGCTCGACACCACCGCCCGTCCGGCTTCCGGCTCGAGCGGCACCATCGTCGGCTTCGGCCTCTCCGGCGGCAACGCCTTCGACGTCGGGATCAAGCGGGCGGGGAAAGTCGTGACCTCTACCTGCCCGACCAACCTGGTGCCCGACAGCACCCACGTCTGCTGGGCCTACGAGACCCCGCTCGGCGCCCCGGGCACCGACTCCGACACCTGCGAGGGCGACTCCGGCGGTCCGCTGTTCGTCGATCTGGGGCAGGGTCCGGTCCTCGCCGGCATCACCTCGGGCGGCGACACCAACTGCGTGCCCACCGATCACTCCTTCGACGCCGACGTCTTCGTCCACCGCGCCTTCCTCACTGCGGCGGGCGGCGCCGACCTGGGGAGCGCGAGCTGCGGCGGCCTGCTCGCCGCCGGCGGCGCGGGCACCTCGGTGGTCACCGGCAGCGGCACCCTCTCCGCGACCACGACGCTCAAGCGTTTCACGGTCAACGTGCCGGCCGGGACCGAACGCCTGCGGGTGACCCTCAACAACACCGCCGACTCCGACTTCGACCTCTACATCCGGCAGGGGGCCAACGCCACCCCGACGGTCAACGACTGCAAGAGCGAGAGCGGATTGTACCCCGACGCCTGCGACATCCTCTCCCCCGCTCCCGGCCCCTGGAACGTCCTCGTCCTGCGCGCCGACGGCAACGGCGACTTCCAGATGACCGCCACCCTCTACGCCGAGCGCACCGTGACGCCCGGACCCTGTATCCCCTCGGACACCGCCACCTGCCTGGGCGCCGGCGGCCGGTTCAAGGTCGAGGCCACCTGGAAGACCGGGGCCGGCGCGGCCGGTCCGGCCCACGCCGTCCCCCTGACCACCGACTCGGGCTATCTCTGGTTCTTCGACGCCAACAACGTCGAGGCGATCGTCAAAGTCCTCGACGCCTGCAGCTTCTCGGGTCACTTCTGGGTCTTCGCCGGCGGCCTGACCAACGTCGAGACGACGCTCACCGTCACCGACACCCAGGCCGGCGTCGTCCGCACCTACTTCAACCCGCAGAACACGGCCTTCCAGCCGCTCCAGGACACGGCGGCCTTCGCCACCTGTCCGTAACGCGCCCCGGGGGAGGATTGGAAACGACCCCTTCCTCCCCCCCTTGCCTCACCCTTGTAGTGGGGATGGACTCCGCGCGGCCATCCCGACCGCGCAGGCTCCCTTCGAGGAGGAGATGAGGCATGTCCAAGATCATCCGCAGCATCGTCGTCGGAATCGTCCTGGCTCTGACCCTGGGGACGGCCGCCCACGCTCATCCCCTCGCCCGGACCAGCGCACGTAAGGGGGACCCGGCCGGGGTGACGGAAAAGGTCTGGAATTGGTGGACCCAGCTGGTCGAAAGGGTGGCTCCCACCGGGCGCAGCGGGATGCAGGCGCTCCAGGGCAAGGCCGGCAGCCAGATGGACCCCAATGGAATAGCGGTGTACTGGCTTCTGGCGCCCTCGCCCACGGCGGGCGCTCCTTCCAGTCTTTGATCGATCGGTCTGGCGTTTTCCGCGCCGGGTTGCCCAACCCGGCGTTTTTTTTGCCCCCGGGGTCCTCTGCGGCTTCAAAGACTTCGCTCCGGATGGTATCCTCTAGCGAGCCTTTACCCGAAGTCGAGTCGGCAGGTGGGGAGGGGGACCATGAGGATCCACCCGCATTCAATGCTCCTGCAGGAGCTTGCGGCAGCCCTGGAGAGGGATGACCGCAAGGCGCTGACGCATGCCCTGCGCTGTCCGGACTGCCAGGAATACCTCGTCCACCTGCTGGCGCGAGAGCGCCCCGACCCGGCTGGCGAGACGCTCGCCAAGGTCCTCCCCTGGAACCGGCCGGCGGTCGACTACGGACCGGCGTTCGCCGCCTCCACCCACGAGTGCGAGCGGCGCCGGGACCTCTATGACCAGGAGCGTGCCGAGGCCCCGGCCCTCCTGGTGGAGCTCTCCGCCCAGCCTGCCGAGCGCCGCGAGCTCCTCCTCCAGCAGGCTCGCTTTCACACCTGGGGCCTGCTCGCGCTGCTGGTCGAAAACGGCCGGG
>DASQPA010000303.1:0-6760 GCA_035644215.1 Thermoanaerobaculia bacterium | reverse complement strand
GTCGCAGGCGGAAATTCCTGTAGAGACGCCCCAGGCGCTATCGAAATCCTTGCCGTTACCGCGCCGTCGGGGCGTCTCCAACGCTGCCGAGATCTCAGTGTCCCCGACCTGCGGAGACGCCCCGACGGCGGTGGTTCCGGGGAGGTTCCGGACGGCGGCTGGGGGCGTCTCTACGAAGGCTCGTGAGGTAGGGGCCGATTTTTTCACAGCCTCTGAGCTCCGGCTCAGCCCGCCCTCTCGCGCAGGTAGGCGGCGATCTCCGGGCGGTTCAGGTGCTCGGCCCAGCCCAGCGGCGTCCCCTGGTAGATGCGGTCTTTCCTCCCGAGATCGGCGCCGGCCTGCACGAGCGCCTGGACCGCGTCGAAGGAGCCCGAATCCACGGCGTGGTGCAGGGCCGTCCCGTGAGGATGAAATCCTGGCGGGCTGTAGGCATTGATGTCGACGCCGAGGTCGATCAACCGGTCGAGGTGGTGGGCCTGACCGTAGAAGGCGGCGCCGGCCAGGGCGGCCTGCCGCTCGTCGGCGCTGGCCCCTGGCGCGAGACGCGCGATCTCGGCCGTTCGTCCGGTGCAAACGGCGGCCAGCAGGGTCAACCTGGCGCCGTGCGCGAGGAGCCGTTCGGCCGCGGCGACCTCGCGGTGGGCGAGAGCCGGCACGAGGGCGCCCTCGGGATCGGCGCCGGCGTCGCACAGCACGTCGATCAGCTCGCGCTGCACCCCGTGCTCCCGCGCGATCCGTCCCGAGCTCACCAATCCGAGCGCGCAGTCGATCTGTGCTTGGAGGCTGTCCGGAGCCTCCCGCTCCACCGCCAGGAGGATCGCGCGGGTTACCGGGACGATATTTTGCGGCAGCCTGCCCTGGCGGATCGGATTCTCCGCCACGAACCAGAGCAGATACGGCTGCCGGAAGTAGCCCTCGCCGTACTCCAGGCGATCGCGGACCAGCCGCGGGTGCTGAGCGAGAAGGTGTTCCAGCGCGCTCACGTCCCCGGCGTCGATGGCGGCGACCGCCTCGCGAAAGAGGGGATCGGAAATCTCGGGATTATTGCTTTTCATCTTTCCGCTTCGGAGAGCTCCGTCTCCTCGGGCACGTCCGTAGGGCTCTCGAAGAAGAGTTTATCGCCGTCCGGGTCCGCCGGCGACATGACGAATGTTCTTCGAGACGTCTAGACATCTGAACTGGGGCAGATCTGTACAAGCGAGACAGGTTTTTTCCCTGGGAGCGCTGGCGTCCCCGCCGGCCGGGCGGGGGAAGAAGAAGCCGGCGAGGACGCCAGCGCTCCCAGGGATATGCCTCGTCAGTTTGAGGTCGAAGACTTCACTAGGTCTTGCCCAAGACCTTCCACTCCGGTGCCGGCACCAGTTTTTCCGGGTGCTCCTTCTGTAGCTCCATGAGGTAAGCCACTATCCGATAGGGGTCGTGTCCGAAGCGTTCTGAAAGCCGATGGCGCACTTCCCGAATGGCGGCAATTTCCTCCTCGCCCTGGTCGATCGACGTGTCAAGTTCCTGGCTCATAGCCTTCACCTAGCCGCGGTCACCTGCTGCCACGAATCAAAGTGCTGATTTGAGTTGGCATATCCCCTACTCCTCCTTGAGCACCACCACCGGATCGACCGTCGTGGCGCGGCGGGCCGGGAGGAGGGTGGCGGCCAGGGCCACGGCGGCGAGGAGGAGCGAGGTCATGGTGAAGGCCAGGGGATCGGTGGGGCTGATGCCGAAGAGGAGGTTCTGGGTCAGCCGGGTGGCGAAGAAGGCGGCGACGAGGCCGGTGGCCAGGCCGATCGCCACGATCGCCATCCCCTGCGAGAGGACCAGGCGGAGCACCCTCCCCGGCTGGGCGCCGAGGGCCATGCGCACCCCGATCTCCCGCGCCCGCTGGGCGACCGAGAAGGCCATGACGCCGTAGATCCCCACCGCTGCCAGGAGGAGCGCCAGGCCGCCGAAGAGGCCGAGGAGGGCCGCCCCCAGGCGCGGCGCCCAGAGGTCGTCGTCGAGCACCTGCCGGAGGGTGGCGGGCGCCGCCAGGGGGAGCTGCTTGTCGAGCGTGTGGACCTCCCGCTCGACCGTCGTCAGCACCGTCGCCGGGTCGGCCGCGGTGCGCACCACGAGGGCCAGGTTGCCGCTGTAGCGCTGCTCCAGGGGGAGGTAGACGTAGGGCTGGGGGTCCTCGTCGATGGCGTTGTACTTGGCGGTCCGCGCCACCCCCACGATCTCGATGCTCTCGCTGTCGCCGAAGAAGTGGAAGCGCTGGCCGATGGGGTCCTTGCCGGCCAGGAACTGGTCGACCATGAACTGGTTGACCACCGCCACCCGCGGCGCCCCCTCGCGGTCGGCGGCGGAGAGGGCGCGGCCGCGCAGGATCGGCACCCCGACGGTCTCGAAATAGCGCGGGGCCACGGCGTTGACCTCGATCAGGATGCCGGTGTCGTCGGTCTTCTCCTGGCTGTCGAGGAAGAGCGAGCGAGAGATCGACCCCTGGAAGGGGGCGGCCTGGGCGACCGTCGCCGCGGCGACCCCGGGGAGCGCGGCGATCCGTTCAGTGAGCTGGCGGGTGAAGGTCCGGCCGCGCGCCTCGTCGTAGCCCTGGCGGCCGAGGTCGAAGCCCAGGCGCAGCAGCCGGTCGGCGTCGAACCCCGGGTCGGCCTGCTGCGCCGCGCCCAGGCTGCGCAGGAAGAGGCCGGCGGCGATGAGCGCCACCAGCGACAGGGCGACCTGCCCGGCGACCAGCAGGTTGCGGCCGGCGAGCCGGCGGCCCGGCGCGCCTCCCGGCGCCGCCTTGCTCTTGAGGGCGGTGACCAGCTCGGGCCGCGAGGTCTGGAGGGCGGGGACGAGGCCGAAGAGCAGGCCGGTGGCGAGCGACAGCCCCAGGGTGAAGGCGAGCACCCGCCCGTCGATCCCCAACTGGAGGTCGGCCTTGATCGGCAGGCGCAGCGTCGGCAGCACGCCGGAGAGGAGATGGTTGGCCCAGGCGGCGAGGAGCAGGCCGCAGGCGCCGCCCAGAAGAGAGAGAAGGAGGCTTTCGGTCAGCAGCTGGCGGACCAGGCGGCTCCGCCCGGCGCCCACAGACAGGCGGACAGCGATCTCCTTGCGCCGCGCCGAGGCCCGGGCGAGGAGAAGATTGGCGACGTTGGCGCAGGCGATCAGGAGCACCAGCCCGACCACGGTCAGCAGCAGGGCGGAGGAGGCGACGACCCCCTGCCGGGCGTTGGGGTTCAGGGTGGCGAGCGGCACGACCTTGAAGCTCCTCCCCCGGTTCTCCTTGGGGAAGTCGTGCTCCAGGCGGCGCGACAGGGCGGTCGCCTCGGCCTGCGCCTGGCCCAGGCCCAGCCCGGGCTTCAAGCGCGCGATGATCTGGATCGTGAGCCCCCGGCGCTGCCCATACCAGTTGGCGGACGGGTCGGGGCGGATCTGGCGGTTCATCGCCATCGGCACCCAGAGCTCGGGCCGCACGCCGACGTCGGTCCCGGTGAACGCGGCCGGGGCGATCCCGATGACCGAGAAGGGGTGGCTGTTGATGGAGATCGTGCGGCCGACGGCGCCCGGATCGGCGCCCAGCCGCTCGCGCCAGAAGTGGTCGGAGAGGACCACGACCGGCCGGCCGGCTCCCTCCTGGTCGTCCTCCGGGGAGAAGGTGCGGCCGCGGGCGGCGCGGACACCCAGGACGTCGAAGTAGTTGCCGGAGGCCATCTGGCCGACCAGCACGATCGGCTCCCCCTGGCCCACCACCACGTTCATCCCCGCCCAGTCGTAGCCCAGGACGCCGGCGAACGACTGGTTCTGGTCCCGGAGGTCCTTCCAGTTCTGGTGGGCGGAGGGGATGAACCCGGGGTTCTTCTGGTCGTTGGTGAAGATCGACACCAGGCGCCCGGGCGCGGCGACCGGCAGGGCGCGCAGGAACAGGGCGTCCACCAGGCTGAAGATGGTGGTATTGGCCCCCACCCCGAGAGCGAGCGAGGCCACGGCGGCGGCGGTGAACCCCGGCTGCTTCCAGAGGAGGCGCCAGGCGTAGCGGAGATCCTGGAGGAGGCGTTCCATACCGGCCAAGTCTACACGGCGCCGGCGGGGGGCAGGGGGGCAGCGCTAGCGTCCGGATCTGGCGTCCATTCTTGCGTCCGGTAGCGTCCGGTAGTGTCCGGCGGACGCTAGACTCCCATCCTGGCCACCAGGGTTCCGTGTCGTGGCGGTGCCGTCCTGGTGCCACGCTCGAGCAGATAGGCGACCACAAGCTACTCATTCTGTTCAGTCAAGTCGCTACGGGTTCCAAGCGGCAGGACTTCTGGGATCGAGCAGAGCCGGCAAGACGCGAACCGCTCGTAGCAGGGATGCGACTGGACGCTTCCGGACGCTAACCGCCTCGCTTTCGGACGCTACGAGAACCTTCTGGACGCTAGCGGGCTCTTTTTGGACGCAGAAAGGAGCTTACCGGACTCCAGGAAGAGGTGTTCGGACACCAAAAGGAGCTTTCTAGAGTCCGGTACGAGCTTCACGGAGTCCGAACAGCTCTTCCCGGAGTCCAAAGCGTTCCATCCGGACGCTAAAAAGCTCTGCTCGGACTCCGCTGAGCTCTTCCCGGAGTCCGGAGCGTTCCTTTCTGTGTCTAAAAGGAGCTGCGTAGCGTCCGGAAGGTTCGGTTAGCGTCCGTAGGGCTCGACGGCAGGGGCAGGAACCGTCGCGCCCGAGAGCTGTGAAGGTAGACTCCTCCCATGGTACCCGCGCCCCTGGCTTGGCGGCCTCGCTACGCGTTCTCCCCAGCGGTCGTGCGTTCGCTCCTGGAGGTCGAGGCGGCCCGCGCGGTCGTCGAGCACACGCCGGTGCCGCCGGGAGCGGCGGAAGAGCTGCGGCACCGGGCGCGCCTGCGCTCTACCCACTACTCGACGCGGATCGAAGGCAACCGGCTCACCCTGGACGAGGCCGCGGCGGTGATCGAGGGCGGGCGCCTCCGTTTCCATGGCCGGGAACGGGACGTCCATGAAGTTCGCCACTACTGGCACGCTCTGCTGCGCGTCGAACAGTGGGCCGCCCAGGGAGGGCCGCTCACCGAGGAGCGCCTCCGCCGTCTTCATGGCCTCGTCGAACGGGGTCCGCGGGCGCGGCCGACACCCTATCGCGATGGCCAGAACGCCATCCGCGACGCGGGAACGGGACTCCTCGTCTACCTGCCTCCGGAAGCCCATGACGTGCCCGAGCTCATGGCAGCGCTCGTTCGCTGGGTAGAGGGGGAAGACGCGGCGCAGTTGCCGGTGCCGATGGTCGCCGGGCTCGCCCACTACCAGTTCGTGACGATCCATCCCTACTACGACGGCAACGGCCGCACCGCCCGCCTGCTCGCGACCTTCCTCCTCCACCGCGGCGGCTACGGGCTGAATGGCTTCTTCTCTTTGGAGGAGCACCACGCCCGCGACCTGCAGGCCTACTACGACTCTCTGGTCACCCACCCCCACCACAACTACTACGAAGGCCGCGCCGACGCCGACCTCACTCCGTGGCTGGAGTATTTCCTCCACACCCTGGCGACGGTGTTCACGGCGGCCCAAGAAGAGGCGTTGGCCGCGGCGCAGCAGGGGCGCATCGTAAAGCCCGAGGCGATCCGGAACCTCGAGCCCCGCGCCCGGGTGGCGCTCGGCCTCCTCGCCAACCGGGAACGGATCACCGCCCACGAGGTGGCAGTGGCCCTCGGGCTCTCGGACAGAATGGCCCGGGTCCTGCTGCACAAGTGGGTGGAAGACGGCTGGCTGGAGGTGGCCGACAGCTCGCGACGGGCGCGGGCCTACCGGTTATCGGCAATTTATCGGCAATTTATCGGCAATTCATCGGCAGCGGGCGAAGCCGGCTGAAGGAGGCGGGGCCTCCCGGGCGCCATCACTCGCGCCGATACCAGTCGACCCAGGCGGAGAAGGGGCAGTCCTCTTTCGGCTCGGAGCCGAACCGCAGGACGTGACCGTCGGGATCCTCCACGTGCATCTCGTACGCCCATGGATAGTTGACCGGCGCGAGCCGGATGTTGGCCCCCTTCGCCGCGTACTCCTTGAAGAGCGCCGCGGCATCCTCGACACCGATCCAGACCCAGGTCCCGGGATTCCCCTGGTCGCCCTCGCACAACATGAGGGAGGCGCGGTCGCGGGAGACCGATGCCATGATCCCGGGGGACTGCCAATGCAGCTTGAACCCGAGGACGCCAACGTAGTGGTCCAGGCTGACCGCGAGGTCGCGAACCCGGAAAATCGGGATGGAGCCTTCAAATCGGGTGCCAGACGCGTTCGATGCCTCGGTTCCAGACATAAATGTCACTCCGGCTCTGGTGTATGACCGATGTCCATCCAGTATAGCCAATACCCGTCCAGTGGAATCGCACCGTGCTTCAGGTAGAAGGCCCGACACGGATTCTCCGGCGGGGCGTCGACGATCACCCTGGTGCTGTTCTGCGCTATGAACCATTCCCGTAGCGGCTGCAGGAGCCGCTCGCCGATCCCTTGGCGCTGCCACTCCGGGAGCACGAACATCCACTCTAGCTCCGCGCTGCAACCCCTTCGCGTCGAGCGGTGGCCGGCGATGAAGCCGACGATCCCTTCGTCCGGTTCGGCGACGAACATCACCCGCTCGGCCAGCGCGTACCTGGGGCCGTAGGTCCCGGCAAAGTACCCGGAGACTCGCGGCAACAGGCGCCGGTACTCCGATTCGTCCTCCAAGGAATCTTTGTAGTGCGCCGCCGCCACCATGGTGCGGGCCTGCACCCGGGCGATCGCGTCGAGGTCGAAGGCGG
>DASQPA010000302.1:0-27158 GCA_035644215.1 Thermoanaerobaculia bacterium | reverse complement strand
ATCACCTCCAGCTCGAACTCCTTCCAGCCGAGAACCGACTGCTCGATCAGGATACGGTGGGCCGGGCTGGCGCGCAGGGCGGACGCCGCCACGTCCTCCAGCTCCTCCCGGTTGTAGGCCACCCCGCCGCCCTCGCCGCCCAAGGTGAAGCTGGGGCGGATGATGACCGGAAAGCCGATCTCGGCGGCGATGGCCCGCGCCTCGTCGAGGCTGCCGGCGTAGCCGCTCTGCGGCACCTTCAACCCCACCTCTTCCATCGCCTGCTTGAACAGCAGCCGGTCCTCGCCCAGGCGCAGGGCCTCGATGCTCGCCCCCAGCACCTCGACCCCGTAGCGCGCCAAGACCCCGCGCTCTTCCAAGGCGATCGCCAGGTTGATCCCGGTCTGGCCGCCGACCGTGGGGAGGAGGGCGTCGGGGCGCTCCCGCTCGACGATCTTCTCGACGATCTCCGGCACCAGCGGCTCGACGTAGGTGGCATCGGAGAACGCCGGGTCGGTCATGATCGTCGCCGGGTTCGAGTTGACCAGCACCACCCGGTAGCCCTCGCGCTTGAGCGCGCGGCAGGCCTGGGTGCCGGAGTAGTCGAACTCGCAGGCCTGACCGATGACGATCGGCCCCGAGCCAAGGACGAGGATGGAGTGGAGGTCGGTCCGCTTGGGCATCGGGGCGGAAGCATAGCGCAGCCGTGCAAAAGCCCTCACCCCCGGCCCCTCTCCCGGCCACCACCCGCACCGCCGGGAGAGGGGAGTGGAGCGGGTAGGCGGTCGCCGGGCAGGGAGCGGGCGGGGGTTCCTCCCCCCTGGCGGGGGAGGGTTGGATCAGGGGGGAGGCCAGGAGGGGGGCGTTTCGCGGGTCGATGCCGGCCTTCCTCTTTTTTTCCCGCCTCGCGGGATTCCCGGTATCCAGCGGCGGACCGTCCGGGTGTACTGGGCGTAGCTGTCGCCAAAACGAGCCCGCAGCGTGGGCTCTTCGTAGAGCGTCGCGAAGCCGTGCATCAGGAGAAGAAAGCCCAGGGTGAGGAAGAGGATCGCGGGGGAGCGCACGGCGAGCCCTGCCCCGGCGAGGACTCCGGCCGCGCCCAGGTACATCGGGTTGCGGACGAAGCGGTACGGGCCGGTGGCGACGAAGACCCGGGGCGCGTCGAACGGCGCCGGCGTGCCGCGGCCTCGGAAGGTGAACACCACGATGCACGAAAGAGCGAGAAGGCCGCCGAGCCCCGCCAGGACGAAGCCCAGGGGTCGCAGCCACTCGGGGGTGCTCCAGGGGATCCTGGTATCGAACGGGCGGACGGTCACGGCGAGCCAGGCCCAGAGGAAGATGAAGCCGCAAGAGTACAGAGCGCTGCGGAGGGCGGTGAAGGCGCGGAGGAGCGGCTCGGGATTCATGAGCGTGCCTTTCAGAGAGCTCTCGGGTACGGCCTGTATCTGCTTACGCGGTTCCGCCGTCTCAGGTTATGGCCCGTTTCCCGGGAGCTGAGCCGTATCCGCTTACGCTGGCCCAAAGTCCCGGGAGCTGGCTTGTATCCACGGACGACGGCCCGGGTGGCGTTGCCCTGGCAAAGAATTTGCTTAGCCCTTGGAAGGTAGCGCGTATCGTCGCAAGAAAGGAACGCACACTGTGGACAAGGCCAATGTCGAGCGACTGAGGATACTGCTCAAGGGACACGAAGAGATCCTGGAGGCGAAGCGGATCCATCCCGAGGCGGTCCAGCGGCAGAACGAGGGCTTCCGGGAAAGCTTCAATGCCGTGGTGCGGTCGACGATCCTGCCGGTCCTGGAAGAGATCAAGGACCTGATGGTGGGGAAGGTCGAGTCGGCCGCCATCTTCCACCGCCTGACCGCGGCCGGGCTCAAGGTGAAGCTCGACCGCTGGGAGGACTTCGAGCGCTCGCTCCTCTTCTGCGGCGATCCGGGCAGCCGCATGATCCGGATCACCCACGAGGGGGTGGGCTTCGGCCTCCTGTCGAAGAAGGTCGACCTCGCCCAGATCACCCCCGCCCTGGTCGAGGAGGAGGCGATGAAGTTCCTCAAGCGGGTGTTCGGCGACGAGCAGCTGCGCCGCCCCATCCCCGTCGGCCCGCCGCCCCGCCGCCGGCCGGTCTCGACCTACGACTTCGCCGCCGATCCCGAGCTGGTGCGGGTGTAGGAGCAGGCCCCGGGCAGGCCTCCGTGCCTGCCCTTACGAATCCAGCCGTTCCACCCGGACGTCGGGATCGCCGTAGCGGTCGCGGGTGATCGTCAGCTGCCAGGGGTTGCAGCAGACCTCGCAGTCCTGCACCAGGGTGCCCCAGGTGTCAGGCTCGACGACGATCGAGACCCGCTCGAAGCAGTAGGGGCACTGGACCTCGATCTCGTCGATCATCGCCCGCTCTTGCCGCCTTTCCGGCCGAGCTTCTGGACGATCCCGAACTCCTCTTTCGTCACCGGCTGGACCGAGAGGCGCGAGCCCTTCTGGGTGACGACCATTTTGCCGAGCCCCGGGGTGGACTTCAGGGTTTCGAGCGGCACGATGGCCGGGAACGTCTCGACGAAACGGACGTCCACTTGGTACCAGGTGGGGGCGTCCGGATCGCTCTTCGGATCGTAGTAATGGCTCTTGGGGTCGAAGGCGGTGGGGTCGGGGTAGCCGGCACGGGCGATCTCCGCCAGGCCGGTCACCCCGGAGGGCTCCGCGTTCGAGGCATAGAAGAGGACGCCGTCGCCCGCCTTCGCGTCGTCGCGCAGGGAATTGCGGGCCTGGAAATTGCGCACGCCCTCCCAGGTCGTCACACCGTCCTGCGCCAGGTCCTCAATGGTGTAGGCCGCCGGCTCACACTTGAGCAGCCAGTAGCGCTTCTGCCGTCCCATCCCCACCTCCCTCTCGGTCCAGGCCGCGGCCCGGTCGTTTTAGTCCAGGTCCAGATCGGGGATGTCGAGCGGGTGCCGCTGCAACGTCTGCTCGCGATCCGCCGGATTCTCGCGCCGCCAGGAGGCCGGCCGCCGGTTGAAGCCGCTCGGCGCCTCCTGCTGCAGCGGCTGCTGGTCGGGATCGCGCTGCGGCTTCATGGCTTCGAGAATGCTCCGCGTGCTCGGCTGCATGGGGCCGATCGGCGGCGGCGGTTTGCGCGGCCCGCCGGAGCGGCGCGCCTCGGCGGGATGGCGCGGCGCGCCCTGCTGGCCGCGGGGAGGACCACCCTCCTGGCGGCGCGGACCGGCGAAACGGGGCTGGGCGTCGGGGCGGCGCTGCCCACCGCCGTTGGCCTTCTTGTCCTTGCGATCGTGGCGGCGCCCTTCGGGGCGCTGCCCCCCGTTCTCGGGCCGGCGAGGTCCGGCGGAGCGGGGCGCGGCCGCCTCCGGCCGCCGGGGCGCGCCGTTGCCGCCATGGCCACCGTTGCCACCCATCTGGGGCGGGGGGGCCGGGCGGGGGGCTCCGGTCTCCGGCCGCTTCTCCCGGGCGCGCGCCTGTTCCTCGGCGGCGCGGGCCTTGCGCTCGGCCTTCTCCTTGGCGCGGGCGCGCTCCTCCGCCCGCCGGGCGCGCAGGTTGGCGATCCGCTCGTTGAGCGGGATCTCCAGGCGCTCCTCGGCCACCTGCTCGTAGTCGAAGCCGGCCAGAGTCCAGCGCGGCAGGTGTCCACCGAGGGCCCGCTCGATCGCCGCCAGGTCCGCCTGCTCTTCCGGCGCGACGAAGGTGAAGGCGTCGCCCACGGCGTCGGCGCGGGCGGTGCGGCCCACCCGGTGGATGTAGTCGTCCGGGACGTTCGGCACGTCGAAGTTGATGACGTGCGAGAGCGCCTCGACGTCGATGCCGCGCGCCGCGATGTCGGTCGCCACCAGCACCCGCGTCTTGCCGCTCTTGAAGTTGGCGAGAGCCTGGGTGCGCTGCGCCTGGCTGCGGTTGCCGTGGATGCGGTCGCAGGAGACGCCGTGGCGGGAGAGGAAGTCGAACAGGCGGTTGGCGCGGTGCTTGGTGCGGGTGAAGACGAGGACGTTCTTGATCTCGTGGCGGCGCAGGAGCTCCAGGAGCAGCCAGGGCTTCAGGTCCTCGCGCACCGGGTAGGTCGCCTGCTGCACCCCGGTCGCCGGAGCGGCCTGGCGCTCGACGTTGATCGCCACCGGGTCGGCGAGCATCTCGCGCGCCAGCTCGACGATGGGCGGCGGCAGGGTGGCGGAGAAGAAGAAGGTCTGGTGCGGCCGCTGCGGCAGCTGGGCGAGGATGCGGCGGACGTCGGGGAGGAAGCCCATGTCGAGCATGCGGTCGGCCTCGTCGAGGACCAGGATCTGGAGGCCGTCGAGCTTGCCGTAGGGCTCCGCGAGATGATCGAGGAGCCGTCCGGGGGTGGCGATCAGGACGTCGACCCCCTGCTTGAACGCCTGCTCCTGCGGCCCGGCGGCCACGCCGCCGAAGACGGCGGCGCCGGTCAACCGGGTATGGCCGGCGAGCTGGACGAGGTGCTCGTGGATCTGCGCCGCGAGCTCGCGGGTGGGAGCGAGGACGAGGCAGCGGGTGGTGCCGGCGGGCTCGTCGGCCAGGCGGTTCAGGATGGGGAGGAGGAAGGCGGCGGTCTTGCCGCTGCCGGTCATGGCGCAGGCGAGGATGTCGCGACCCTCCATGGCCGGGGGGATGGCATCGGTCTGGATGGGAGTGGGCTGGGTGTACCCCATGTCCTCGACGCCGCGGAGGAGGTCGGCTCTGAGGCCGAAGCTCGAAAAAGTCATCGTACGGTTCACGGTCCTTCTGCGGGGCCCCCCTGCGCAAGGGGTGCTCCACGGGTTTTGATCCGGCGGATTGACGGGAACAGAGGCCTTGCCGGGGAGGCCGCCGCTCAGGCTCGAGGAGCCCTGCCATCTCGCGGCGTAGACCTGCCCAGGAGGACGGTCCGTATGTGCGCCGCGGAGATCAAGGATCTCATACTCCGGGGGCGCCTGGCAACTCCGGGTGGACGAGACGAGGGGGGCGAGGGCGATGACCTTCCTACGGCCGGTACCCCGGCCCGCGCAGGACCTTCCCCGGCAGCGCCCCGGTCGCCTTCCCTCCTTCGATCACCGGCACGCCGTTGACCAGCACGACCTCCATCCCCACCGAGAGCTGGTTGGGCTGCTCGAAGGTCGCGAGGTCGCGGATGGTGGCGGGATCGAAGACCACCACGTCGGCCCACATCCCCTGCTTCAGGACCCCGCGGTCGGTCAGCCGGAGGCGCTGGGCGGGGAGGGCGGAGAACTTGCGGATGGCGTCTTGGAGGCTGAGCTTCCCCTCCTCGCGCACGTACTTCCTGAGGATGCGGGGGAAGGTGCCGTAGGCGCGCGGGTGTGGGTGCTCCTTGCCGAGGAGGCCCGTGGGCGCGGTCCCCTGGGAGTCGTTGCAGACCGCCACCCAGGGCTGGGCGAGCGCCAGGGCCACGTCCGGCTCGGACATCCCGAAGACCGCGACGTAGGTGTAGCCCTTGTCCTCGATCAGCAGGTCGAAGAGGGTCTCGATCGGCTCCTTGCCGCGGAGCTTGGCGATCTCGGCCAGGGTCTTCCCCTGGAGCGGCACGAGAGCCGGGTTCTGGAAGACCGAGAGGAGAACCCCCTCGGGGCCGGGGACCTCCTGCCACTCGTTGTCCCAGCCGGTGGTCGCCGGCGACTCCATCTCCTGCCTTATGCGCGCCCGGGTCTTGGGGTCTTTCAGGCGTTCGATCATCTTGGCGTCGCCCCCGTCGTGCGCCCAGGGGGGGATGAAGGCGGAGAAGGTGTTGAACCAGGCCGGGTAGGCATAGGTGTCGGCGGTCAGGTCCACTCCAGAGGCCCGCGCCGCCTCGATCTTCTGGACGATCTCCTGCATCCGCCCCCAGTTGCGCTTGCCGGCGGCTTTCAAGTGCCAGATCTCGACCGGGGTCTTGGCCTCGCGGGCGATGCGGATGGCCTCGTCGATCGCCGCCAGGACGGCGTCGCTTTCGCTCCGCATGTGGGTGGCGTAGAGGCCGCCGTAGCGGGCGCTCTCGGCGGCGAGCGCGATCAGCTCCTCGGTCGAGGCGTAGGGGGCGGGCGCGTACTGGAGGGAGGTCGAGACCCCCACCGCTCCCTGCTCCATGGCCGCGCGCACCAGCGCCTTCATCTTTTCGAGCTCCGGCGCCGACGGCGGCCGGTTCTCCTCGCCGATCACCAGCCGCCGCACCTGGGTGGCGCCGACGAAGCTCGCCAGGTTGATCCCCATGCCCTGCTTCTCCAGCCGGGCGAAGTACTGGCGGAAGGTCCGCCAGTCGACGGAGAGGCCCATGTGCTCGTAGCCCAGCCGGTCCTCCTCCACCATGGCGTCGGTGAGCGGTGCCACCGATCCCCCCTCGCCGGTCACCTCGGTGGTGATCCCCTGGAAGACCTTGGACGGCAGGCGGGGCTCGACGAGGAGGGTGAGCTCCGACTGGCCCAGCATGTCGACGAACCCGGGCGCCACCACCTTCCCCGCGACGTCGATCCGGTGTTTCGCGGCGGCTCCCGTGAGATTGCCGATCGCCGCGATCCGGCCGTCCCGGATGCCGACGTCCCCTGCGTACCAGGGGGAGCCGGTGCCGTCGACCACGTGGCCATTGGCGAGGACGAGGTCGAAGGGAGCGTCCTCCCGGGCCGGCAGGCTACCGGCGAGGAGGAGCGACGCTACGGTGGCGATGCCGGCGAGCCGGGCGAACCGGACGGTCATGCGGGTCTCCTTGCCCCGAAGGGCGGGGGATGAACCGGGGGATTATCGCATCGAAGAGGAGCGCTAGGCCTTCCGGCGGTTCTGGCGGCTCTGGCGCAGACCGCGGACGCCATAGACGACGAGGCCGACCGCCACCGCGAAGCCGGCGAGGAGGGGAATCGCCGCCGGCCGCCGGGCGACCGACTGGTCGGGCTGGCCGGGATCGTAGTAGATGGTCAGCTTTCCCCGCGGGAGATCGGAAACGACGTCGCTCCCCAGGTAGGGATGGCCGTTCACGGAATAGCTATAGGTGATGGAATCCTGCTGCCGGGAAAAGAGCCGGAGCTTCTCGCGCTGGCGCGAGAAAAGGCTGGAGAAGGAAGCCGGGGAGATCTGCCGCTGGATCGTCACCAGCGTCGCCGGAGCCGGCCGCCAGCCCCAGGTCGCCGCCACCCGGGAGACCTGGGGTTGGAAGAAGAGGAGACCGCAGAGCCCGAGCATCCCGAGCACGGGGGCGACCCAGCCGGGCGGGCCGGCAGGGCGGTCCGGAGTGGGACGGCGGGTCGGTTCGGAAGGTGGGCGGCGGCTGGCGGAGCTCATCGTGCGGGACTATATCGCCCTGCTCCGGCTCCGTTTCCCCTCACCCCCCCGGCCCCTACGGAGCTTTCCGCTAGACTACCGATCCGATGTCGCCCACCGGCCCCGCTCCCCTCTCGCCTCCTCCCGCCGGCCCGCCGGTGGTCGAGGCGCGCGGCCTCGTCCGCCGTTTCGGCGAGGTCACGGCGGTCGACCACCTGGACTTCGCCGTCCGCGAGCGCTCCATTTTCGGCCTCCTGGGACCCAACGGCGCCGGCAAGAGCACGGTGATCAAAATGCTCATCACCCTGCTCGCCCCCACCGAAGGGACGGCCCGGGTGGCGGGGTTCGACGTCGTCGCCCAGCCCGCCGCGGTGCGCCGGCGGATCGGCTACGTCCCCCAGATGCTCTCGGCCGACGGCGCCCTCACCGGCTACGAGAACCTGCGCCTCTCGGCCAAGCTCTACGGCCTGCGCGGACCCGAACGGAAACGGGCGATCTCGGAGGCGCTCGATTTCATGGGCCTCGCCGAGGTGGCGGACCGGCTCGTCCGCCACTACTCGGGGGGGATGATCCGGCGGCTCGAAATCGCCCAGTCGATGCTCCACCGGCCGGCGGTCCTCTTTCTCGACGAGCCGACGGTCGGCCTCGATCCGGTGGCCCGCCAGGCGGTGCTCGACAAGCTGCGCGAGCTCAAGGACCAGCTCGACACCACGATCCTCTTGACCACCCATGCCATGGACGAGGCCGACGAGATCTGCGAGCAGGTCGCCTTCCTCCACCAGGGCCGGCTCGCCGCCACCGGCTCCCCCGCCGAGCTCAAGGCCGCCCTGGGACCCGGCTCGACGCTCGACGACGTGTTCATCCATTTCACCGGCTTTGCCGTCGAGCCGGGAGGAGGGTACCGGGATGCCGGCCGCGTCCGCCGCACCGCCCATCGCCTCGGTTGAGACCGCTGAGGTCGCGCGGATGGCCGGTCCCCTCGCCTGGGCTGGACAGGCCCTGGCGGTGGCCCAGGCGGAGCTGCAGAAGCTCCGCCGCGATCCCACCGAGCTGTTCAGTCGGGCTGTCCAGCCCACCCTCTGGCTGGTGATTTTCGGCCAGGTGCTCGGCCGCTCGCGCGCCATCCCCACCGGGGTCTTGAGCTACCGCGAGTTCCTGGCCCCCGGCATCCTCGCCCAGAGCGTGCTCTTCACGGCCATCTTCTACGGCATCGGGATCATCTGGGAGCGCGATCTGGGAATCCTCCAGAAGATGCTCATCACCCCCGCCTACCGGAGCGCCCTGGTGGTCGGCAAGGCGCTCTCGGCCGCGGTGCGCGGGCTGATCCAGGCGGTCGTCATCCTCCTCCTCTCGCTGCTCCTGGGCATCCGCCTCGATTTCGCGCCCGCCTCTCTCCTCCTGGTGGTCCTCGCCGTCTCCCTGGGCGCCGCGGTCTTCTCGACCTTCTCGCTCGTCGTCGCCTGCCTGGTCAAGACCCGCGAGCGTTTCATGGGGATCGGCCAGGTGCTCACCATGCCGCTCTTCTTCGCCAGCAACGCCATCTACCCGCTCTCCATGATGCCGGGCTGGCTCCACGTCGTCTCGCGCGGCAACCCTTTGACCTACCTGGTGGATGCTCTCCGCACCCTCATGGTCCAGGGCTCGCCGAGCGTCTTCGGCGTGGGATTCGACTTTGCGGTTCTGGGGCTGGTCTTCGTCGTCCTGGTCGCCGTGGCGGCACGGCTCTACCCGACGGTCGTGACCTGAATCGGGGTGGCGGAGCCTTTTCGGGATACAATGTAGGCCACCCCCCGCCTGCGACCTGCCGTCCTTCGCAGCGCCACTCTCCAGCACGCCACGGGCTCGGGACGTTCGAACGTACCTCCAAAGGAGCGCCCCATGCCGTGGAAGAGTGTAGGTCCCGGAAAATTCAGCTTCAGCGGCCGCATCATCTCCTGGGCCGAGCTCTTCCAGAAATGGTTCAAGGAAGACGCGCGGGACAAACCGGGAGTCCCCTACGAATCGTACTTCTCGGCCCTGGTCTTCTCCTACGCCGGGCGGGCGAAGGACAAGTGGAACGAGGAGTGGCTGGGTGGCCGAAAGGTGCGCGCCTTGGACGCCTTCATCGAGCCCGACGACGAGGGCCGGCTCCAGGGCAAGCTTTTCGACACCCTGGACTACCTGGCGGAAAACTTGACCGCGGAAGACCGGATGGCCTGGGAAAAAGAGTGCCGGGCGCGCGCCAAGTCCCGTCTGAAGATCGCGTGAGGAGCACCGCTCCGCGGCCTATCCCGGCTGCTGCCAGAGCTTCACGCCCCCTAAGAGCCCCGCCACGTTCTCGACGATCTTCACGTTCGCCGGTAGATCGAAGGTGATTTCTTTCGAGTTGCCGCCGCCGATATAGAGGATGCGGTAGTTGAAGATCCGGGCGAGCTGCTCGATCACCTTTTCCACCCGCCGGTTCCAGCGCTTCTTGCCCACCTTGTGGAGCGCCGCGTTGCCCACCAGGTCCTCGTAGGTCTTCTTCTTGCGGAAGGGGTGGTGCGCCATCTCGATGTTCGGCGCGTAGTGGCCGTCGATGTAGAGCGCGAAGCCCATGCCGGTGCCCAGGGTCAAAACCAGCTCGGTTCCCCGGCCCTCGATCACCGCGAGCCCCTGGACGCCGGCGTCGTTGGCGACCCGCGCGGGCTTGCCGGTCAGGTCTTCGAGCGCGCCCTGCAGGTGGAAGTCCGCCCAGGCCGGATCGAGATTGGGGGCGGTCAGGGTCACGCCCTCGACCACCACGCCGGGAAAGCCGGCCGCCACCCGGTCGAAAGGCGGCATCTGGTGGACGATCTCGGCGAGCGCCGCGAGCACCGCCTTCGGAGTGGCCGGATGCGGCGTCTCGACCCGCACCCGCTCGCAGGTGGGACGATCGGTGGGATCGGCGGTGAGCCCCTTCAAGCCGGTCCCCCCGATGTCCAGACAGAGTGTGAGGACCGACTTCTTCTTCGTCGCCATGGCGTTCCTCCCTGAGAGCTCCGGTTCGGGGGGTATCCTATCGCAACCCCCTACACCCCGCTCTCGACCAGCTCCCCCGACTGGATGTGCCAGAGGTCGGCATACGTACCGCCTTTGGCGACGAGGTCGTCGTGGTGCCCCTCCTCGGCGACCTGGCCGTCGCGCAGGACGAGAATGCGGTCGGCGTGGCGGATCGTCGACAGGCGGTGGGCGATGATGAGGGCGGTGCGGCCGGCGGTCAGCGTTTTGAGGCTCTGCTGAATGGCCCGCTCGGTTTCGGTGTCGACCGAGCTCGTCGCCTCGTCGAGGACCAGGATCGGCGCATCCTTCACGATGGCGCGGGCGATCGACAGGCGCTGGCGCTGGCCGCCCGAGAGCTTGATGCCGCGCTCGCCGACGATCGTGTCGTAACCGTCCGGCAGCGCGGCCACGAAATCGTGCAGCTGGGCGAGCCGGGCGGCGCGCTCGACCACCTCCGGGCCGGCGTTGGCGCTGCTGTAGGCGATGTTCTCGTAGATCGTGCCGTGGAAGAGATAGACGTCCTGGGAGACCAGGGCGATGTTGGCGCGCAGGTCGCGCTGCGCCAGCTCGCGCACGTCGTGCCCGTCGATGCGGACGGCGCCGCCAGTCACGTCGTAGAGCCGCAGGAGGAGTTTGATGACGGTCGACTTGCCTGCCCCGGTCGATCCGGCGATCCCCAGGGTCTCCCCCGGAGCGACCCGGAAGGTGACTCCGTTCAAGACCGCCCCGCCTCGTTGGTAGGTGAACACCACGCGGTCGAAGACCACCTCGCCCCGGGCGCGCGGCAGCGGCACCGGTCGCTTCGGGTCCTCGATCGTGGCCGGGGTGTCCAGGAGGCCGAAGATGCGCCGCGCCGAGGCCTTGGCCCGCTCGTAGTCGTCGACCGTCGTCCCCAGGCGGGTGAGCGGCCAGAGGAGCCGCTCGGTCATCATGGCGAAGAGCACGAGCTGGCCCACGGTGACGATCCCGGTGCCGGCGAGCACCCAGTAGCTGCCGAGGAGGAGGACCCCGGCGAAGCCGCCGACGATCGCCATCCGGATGAGCGGCACGTAGAGGGCGGCCAGGCGGATGGCGTCGAAATTGGCGTTCCGGTACTCGTCGGAGGTCTGGCGCACCCGCTCGGTCTCGAAAGCCTCGGCGGTGAAGCTCTTGATGACCAGGATGCCGGCGATGTTGTTTTCGAGCCGGCTCGCGAGGCCCCCCACCGCCGCCCGCACCCGCCGGTAACGGGGGGAGATCTTCCGCTGGTAGAGGAGGCTCCCCCAGAGGATCACCGGGATGGGCGCCATGCCGACCAGCGACAGCTGCCAGGAGGTGCTGAGCATGATGACCCCGGCGAAGAGGAAGAGGACGACGATCTGGACCAGCTCGTTGAAACCGGTGTTCAAGAACCGTTCGAGCTGGTTCACGTCGTCGTTCATCATCGCCAGGACGTCGCCCAGCCGGTGCTCCTCGAAAAAGGCGATCTCGCGCGACTGGATGCGCTCATAGGTGTCCATGCGCAGGTCGTGCTGGACGCGCTGGGCGAGGCCCATGAACATCGCCTGGTAGATCCACTGGAAGAGGCTCTCGAAGAAGAAGATGGCGACCGAGAGGCCGGCCAGGACCACGGCCAGCCGCCAGGGGTCGTGGGTCCCGGCGAGGGCCGAGATCCAGCCCGGGGCGGTACCGCGGAGCGAATCGATCACCCAGCCGACGAGAAGCGGCGGCATCAAGTCGAGCAGCTTGTTGGCGACGCTCGCCGCCACCGCCCCGTTGACCGTCCGGCGGTAGGGCCGGAGATAGCGGAACAGCCGCCGCATGGGCCGCGCCGCCTCGGGCAGGCGAGGGATCTGCGGGGTGGGTCGGTCTCTGGGGGCGGGCGCGGTCACGGCGGTACCTCGAAGCGCAGGATGGTACCACCGCGGGCGGGGGGTAGAATCGGGCGATGTCGAGAACGCACTGCCGGCTCCGACTTACCTGTGAACGCGCCAATGACGGCGCCGGAACCGGGAGGAACCCAAAATGAAGTACATGCTGATGATGACGGCCCCGCGGGCGGCCTGGCAGGAGTACGGCAGCTGGCCGTCGAGAAGGCCGGAGACCGCGAGGCCGCGATTGCGCACTATCTGAAAACAGCAGCGCGGACCGCGAGCGCTCCGGAACGGGACTACCTCACTACCCAGGCCGCCCGCCTGGGTGTAACTACAAGAAAACAAAAGCCCCGAAGGGGCGACGGTACAACTGCTGGCGACGACTGAACGCCGGCAGGCGATGACCGCCGGACGGTCGGCGACGACTGAACGCCGGCAGGCGATGACCGCCGGACGGTCGGCGATGACTGAATGACGGCAGGCGATGACCGCCGGACGGTCGGCAGTGACTGAATGACGGCAGGCGATGACTGCCGGACGGTCGGCAGTGACTGAATGACGGCAGGCGATGACTGCCGGACGGTTGGCAGTGACTGAATGACGGCAGGCGATGACTGCCGGACAGTCGGCAGTGACTGAATGACGGCAGGCGATGACTGCCGGACGGTCGGCGGTGATCGCCTGACGGACGGCGGTGACCGAATTCACCACCTGGGTTACGTCGAGAAGCTGCGGAAACCGGGGACGGTCGCCGAAGCGCCTTTCGCTGATCGCAGCGTAGATCGGTTTCAGCTCCGCGGTGGTAGCCCCTGCCTACTTCCCCCCCGCCCGGCACGGCCATTGCTTCCTCGGTCCATCGCCCACCCGCGATGGGTGGCCTCTCCCAGGAAGGACCGACCATGGCCACCACCGCTCCGCCGCTCCCCGGCCTCCGCCGTACTCTTCGTCGCCACTTCGGCTTTCCCTCCCTGCGCGAGGGGCAGGAGGAGGTCATCCGTGGAGTGATGGCCGGCCAGGACACCCTCGCCATCATGCCGACCGGGGCCGGCAAGTCGCTCTGCTACCAGCTGCCCGGGATGGAGCTGCCGGGCACCACGGTCGTCGTCTCGCCGCTCATCTCCCTGATGAAGGACCAGGTGGACAAGCTCCACGAGCTGGGGATCGAGGCCGCCCAGGTCAACAGCACGCTCAGCGCCAGCGAGGAGAGCGAGACCCTGGAGGCGATCCAGAAGGAGCAGCGCGATTTCGTCTTCACCACCCCGGAGCGGCTGGCCCAGCCGGAGTTCCTGGCCACCTTGAAGACCAACAGGATCGACCTCTTCGTGATCGACGAGGCGCACTGCATCTCGCAGTGGGGGCACGACTTCCGCCCCGCCTTCCTGGGCCTCCGCGCGGCGATCGAGGCGCTCGGCAACCCCACGGTCCTGGCGCTCACCGCGACCGCCACCGAGCCGGTGATCGAGGACATCCTGGAGCGGCTGGGACGGCCGGAGATGGAGGTGGTCGACACCGGGCTCTACCGGGAGAACCTGGAGTTGGAGGTCTTTCCCCTGCCCGACGAGGAGCGCAAGCGGCAGCAGCTGTCCCGACTGCTGCGCGAGACTCCCGGCGTGGGGATCGTCTACGTCTCGACGGTCCAGCACTGCGAGGAGGTCGCCGGCTATCTCGCCTCGCTCGCGATCCCGGTCGCCCGCTACCACGGCCGGGTGGGGTCGCGCGAGCGGCGGCACAGCCAGGACCGCTTCATGGCCGGCGAGCTCAAGGCGATGGTCGCGACCAACGCCTTCGGGATGGGGATCGACAAGCCGGACCTCCGCTTCGTCATCCACTACAACCTGCCGGGATCGCTCGAATCCTACTACCAGGAGGCCGGGCGAGCCGGCCGCGACGGCGAGCGGGCGCGCTGCGCTCTCCTCTACCAGCCGGAGGACCGCAACACCCAGCTCTTCTTCATCAACGGCAGCTATCCCAGGCCCGAGCAGTTCGCCGAGGTCTACCGCGCCCTCGAACGCGCCGGGGGGGCGCGCGAGGAGATCCCCTTCGCCGATCTCCGCAAGCAGCTCGGACGGCTGCCCCGGACCAAGCTCCAGGTGGTGCTCGCAACCCTGAAAGAGATGGAGCTGGCGGACGAGCCCTCCTCCGGCGCCTACCGGCTGCGGCGGGAGGGGCTCGACGCCGCGGCCCTGGACGAGCTGGCGCGCCGCTACCAGGAGCGTGGGGAGGCGGACCGCGAGCGCCTGAAGCGGATGGTGCTTTACGCCCAGACCGCCCTCTGCCGCTGGAAGCTCCTCTTGAGCTACTTCGGCGCCGAGGTCGACTGGGAGCGCTGCGGCCACTGCGACAACTGCGCCCGGCCGGCGCCCGCGGCGACCGCCCCGCCGCCGGCGGAAAAGCCCCCGGTCTTCGCCGAGCTGCTGCCCCTCCCCCCCCTGTTCGGCGAGAAGCGGGCGGAGGAGCTGGCGCCGGGCGACGTCGTCACCTTGCCCATCTACGGCCGGGGAGAAGTGCGGGAGCGTCTGGCCGACCGTCTGATCGTCGCTTTCGGCGACGGCGAGATGCGGGCGTTCCGGCGCGGTTGAATCCGCTCCGACGTGCGATAATCTCCCCGCCACCATGAGCGATACGACCACCCGCGGCATCCGTGTGCAGGTGACGAGCTTCTACGACGCCGATCGCAGCTCGCCCCAGGAGAACTACTACTTCTTCGCCTACCAGGTGCGGATCTCGAACGTCGGCCACGAGACCGCCCAGCTGATGAGCCGCGAGTGGGTCATCACGGACGCCAACGGTGAGGTGCAGAAGGTGCAGGGGCCGGGGGTGGTGGGGGAGCAGCCGGTGCTCCAGCCCGGCGAGATGTTCGAGTACACCAGCTTCTGCCCGCTGACCACCCCGGTCGGGGCGATGCAGGGCTCCTACCGCATGATGGCGGCAAACGGCGAGAGCTTCGACGCCGTGATCGACCCCTTCTCGCTCGCCGTCCCCAACGCCGTCAACTAGCGAGGTCTCCGACCTTAAACCGACGAGGATGCTCCTCCCCATCGTCATCCTGAAGGGAGCCTAAGCGACCTGAAGGATCTGGGAGGGAGACGTGTCTCGGGCCCCGCCGGGCGGCGGCCTGGATCTTTGGGAGTTAGCCTGGTACCCTAAATGCCATGGGAGATGCCATTCAGACGACGATCGACTCTGCCGGCCGGCTCGTCCTCCCCAAGGCGGTCCGCGAGGAGGCTGGAATCCTTCCCGGGATGACCTTGCGGATCACGGTCGAGGAAGGGGAGGTCAAAATCGAGCCACTGCCACGCGAGATCAAGATCGTTCAGCGAGGGCCGCTCTGGATCGCGGTGCCCACGGAGGAGGGGCCTCCCCTCTCGGCGGCGACGGTTGATCAGGTTCTCCGTAAGGTCCGCGAGCGTGGAGAGTAAGCAGGGCCGGCCAGTTACAGCCCTCGACGCCAGCGTCATCGTCGCGGGGCTGCTCTCCTCGCACGAGCACCACGAACCGGCTGCCGCCGCACTGACAGCGCTCCTGACGGAGCCCGGGGACGTCATCCTCCCACTTCAAGCGTTGGTCGAAGCCTATTCGGTCATGACTCGGTTGCCCAGCCCTCATCGGCTCAGCGCCAAGGATGCTCTCGCGGTCCTGGACCGTTCTCTGCGACAGCGGACAGTCGTCGTTGAGCTCGATGGGGAGGAAGCTTGGCAATTGATCGAGGGCCTCAGCCAACGCCAGATCGCTGGCGCGACGAGCTACGACGGAGTGATCGCCGCCTGCGCACGCAAGGGCGGCGCGCAAAGAATCCTCACGTTCAACCGATCCCACTTCGAGAGGCTCGCCGGCGCTGGTCTTGAGGTCGTAGTTCCCTGAGCCTGAAAATCTGGCGCCTCCGCCCCTACCCGAGCGCCGCCTCCACCTCGCCGACGTCCAGGAGCAGCGCCCCGCCGTCCCCGGTGACCGCCTTTCTCGGGTCGTACTCGTAGTCGCGGATCACCCGTCGGAAGACCTCCTTGAGCGCCCTGGCGCCGAGCCGGGGCTGGCGGGAGGCCTCGGCGGCGATCCGGCGGACGGCGGCGGGGGAGAGGGCGAGGTGGACGCCGCGGCTCTCGAAGTAGGCGCGGGTCTGGCGGAGGGCCGACTCGGGGGCCTCCAGGAAGATCTTCACCAGCTCGTCCTGGCTCAGGTTGTTGAGCAGGACCACGGCGTCGAAACGGGAGAGGAACTGCGGGCTCATGCCGTAGTCGAAGAGGTCCTCGTTGCGCAGCCAGTCGCGGAGGACGAAGATCAGCTCCTCGCGCACCTTGCCGCCCTCGACGACGGTCATCGGTTGCAGGGCGCCTCGGTCGCGGCCGATCGTCACCCGGTCGAAGACCGCGTCGTAGAGCCCCTCGAAGGCACCGGCGCAGACGAAGAGGAGGCCCGAGGAGTCGATCGTCGCCATCCCGCCGCCGGCCCAGGCGGGGAGGGCGACCGGCACCGCCTCGTTCTCGATCAGGGTGAGGAGCGCCTCCTGGGCGCGGATGCCGGGGATGTGCGGCTGGCCGCCGATCTGCGTACGGATCTTGTCCACCTCGTCGACGAAGACGAGGCCGTGGGCGGCGCGGGCGACCAGCTCGGCGACCGGCGCCCCGGGGCCGAGCTGCTCCCTCGCGCGCTCCAGAAGCCGCCCCATCACCGCCTCGCCGGGACGCTGCCGGGCCGACTCCTCGCCCAGGACGTTGGCGTGGATGCGGATGACCGCCGAGCGGGTGGCGAGCGCCGGATCGGAGCCCAGGTAACCCTCGACTGCCCGCATGAGGGTCGTCTTGCCGGTGCCCGAGGAGCCGATCATCAGGATGTTGCCGACCCGGAGGCCCGCCAGGTGCTTGGAAAGAGCGACCGACATCTCGCGCACGGCGATCTCCTGGCCCATTACGCGGGCGGAGAGGGCAGTGGCGATGGCGATCGGGTCCGGGGTCGGGAGGGGCATGGCGGAGGATTGTACCTTTTCCCCTCACCCCCGTCAGAAGGAAGGCTCTTCCTCTTCCGGGAGGCCCGCCTCGAGCTCCGGGTGCGCCGCGAAGTAGGCTTCGGCGGCCTGCCGGTGCTCCGGATCGAGGGAGGCGAGGTAGAGGCTCGCCTGGTAGGGGTCGGTCATCGGCTCCGGCTCCAGGCGTTCGAGGACGGCGGTGATGAAGCCGCGGGCCGCGGTCGGGGCCTTGTCCGGCGGCAGGTCCTCGCCGAACGAGCGGGCGGCCTCGACCACGAGGTCGCTGCGCCGCTTCCAGGAGAGAACGCGCAGGCGTCCGACGTAGCCGTCCACCATCTTCTTCAAGCCAGGATCGAGCTTCTCGTAGAGCATGGAGCCTCCGAAACGGGTTAGCGCATCGCCGGAGCGAGGAGAGCTGGAGCGAGCCGCCCCTCCCTCTCGGCCAGGCGGAGCAGCGCCTTGGCTCCCCCCTTGAAATGGTAGGCCTCGAAGCCCGCCGCCTGCATCCGCTCGGCCAGATAGGCGCTCTTCAAGCCCACCTCGCAGACCAGGACGTAGGTCTTCTCGCGGCCGAAGGAGGGGAAGGCGGCGACCGCGTGGGGGAATTCCAGGTGGAGGGAGCCGGGATAGCTCCAGGCGAGGAAGGCGGTGCCGGAGCGCAGGTCGAGGACGGTGGCGCCCGGGGGAATGCGCTCGACGTCGACCGGCGGCGCGATGAGACCGGGTTCCAGGTCGCGTAGAGGGTGGACCGTGCGGGCGGCGACGGCGGCACGCACCGCGCCCGGTTCGAGCTTCGCCTCTTCACGCAGCACCGTGTCGAGGTTCGCCCGGGTGGCGGGGCGGCGGCCCTGCAGGCCGCAGTATTCGGCCACCTCGGCCGCCGCGTCGTGGATGCCGATCCGGCGGGCGAGGGCCACGATCTCCTCTTTGTTGAAGCCGAGGAGGGGACGCAGGATGGGCAGGCGCGCCGCCTGGGAGATCACCGCCAGGTTCTGCACCGTCTGCGAGGAGACCTGGCCGATGGCGTCGCCGGTGACGATTCCCGCGGCGCCCCCCTGGCGCGCCACGATCTCCGCCGCCTGGAGCATAAGCCGCTTCAGGAGGAGCTGCCAGTAGCGCGACGCGGTCTTTTCCTGCAGCTCGGCGACCAGCGGCCGGAGGTCGATCTCGTGCAGGCGCGGACGGCTGCCGTAGCTCCAGCAGCGGGCGATCTCCCGCATCACCCGGAGCACCCCCTGCCGGTGGGCGGTGCCCCCGAGGTTGATGAACACGTAGTCGAGCTGCACCCCGCGTTTCAGGAGCAGCCAGGCGGCGACCGCCGAATCGAAGCCGCCCGAGACCAGGGCCACGGCCCGCCCCTCGACTCCCAACGGGAGGCCGCCATGGCCGGAGACCCGGTCGAGGAAGAGGTGGACGGTCCCCGGCTCCAGCTCGACATGGGCGGTGACCTCCGGCGTGCTCAGATCCACCCCCGCCGCATGGGGGAGGAGGGCGCGCCCCAGGGCGTTCTCGACGTCGTGCGAGCGGAACGGGATGCGGTCGCGGTCGCCGCGGCGCGAGGCGCGGACGGCGAAACGGCGGCCGGCGACATACGGGCGGAAGAACGCCTCGCCCTCCCGCACCACGTCCGCCAGATCGACGAAGGGGAGCGGCGCGATCTCCGAGATCGACTGCAGGCCGAAGACCCGGGAGAGGATGTCGGATACCGACTCCGCCTCGGCCCCCTCCGTCTCCACGTAGAAGCGGCTCCAGGTGCGTTCCAGGCGATGCGGGATGCCGTGCGAGGTCAGGGCATCGGCGATGTTCTTCTCCAGCCGGCGCAGGAACCGCAAGCGGGTCTGGCGCGACTTGGTGTAGAGGTCGCCGGAGAGGCGGAGGATGAGACGGCGGTCGAGCACGGCGAGATTCTAGCCGGTTCTCTCTCGCCGGTTCTCTCTCGCCGGTTCTTCTGGCCTCTAGGGCCGCAGCACCGTCACCAGCCACCAGCGGGTGTCGCCTTTCAGTGGAGCGTCGAAGACTCGCGCGGCCCCCACCCGGAGGTCGACGGCGGGGAGGCGGGCGATGGGCAGAGGGAGGCTCGCGAGCTGCCATTCGAGGCCGGCCAGGCGCAGCCAGTCTCCATTGGCCATCCGGTGGCGCTCAAAGAAGAGAGGGACCGGGAGGAAGCCGAGGCGGAGCTCGGCGCGCTCCCCCAGGTAGTCGCTACCGACGAGGGTGCCGGCGGGCAGGGCGGGCACGGCGACCCGGCCGGCCAGGGCAGAATCGGGGAGGAGGCTGCTGCCGTAGCCGCCGACCTGGACCAGGTCGTAGGGCCTCAGGGCACCGCTCGCCCGCTCGCGCCGGACGGTCAGGCGGAGGCGGTCGTCCTCATGGCCGAGGCCCAGGGTGAGGTCGCCGCCATAGCGGCGGAAGGAGCCGCCGCCGGCATCACCGGCATCGCCGGATTCGCCGTGGAGCCGCACGCCTTCCTCCAGATACGAACGGCCGCGTCCCTGGAAGGCCGAGGCGCGGAGGTCGAGGAAACCCAGGGTGCGGTGGGTCGTCTCCCCCTCCCGCGGGTCGACCCGGGTGAACAGGCCGCCCCCGGCAAGGGAGAGGAAGCGGGACCCGAAACGGCGGTTCCACTCCGCCCGCACCTCCCCACCCGCCTGCTCCAGATCGAGGAGCCCACTGCGGGCCGGTCCTCCCAGGTGACCGGTCTGGCGCGAGAGGAGCTCCCGGGCGTCGAAGAGGTGCAGGGAGATCTCGACCGGCCCGCCGCGATAGGTGGCGGCCACGGTCCCTCCCCGGAAGCTGCCGGCGCCGCCCAGGGCGCCGAGGACCAGGCCGTCCAGCCGGCCTACCACGTCGCCCACCCGCACTCCCAGCTCGGCGACTCCGGAGGCCGGGGTGACGCTGCCCGAGAGGAGGGGGAAAAGCTCCTGCCGGCCGAGCCCGTAGGGCCGTCCCGGCGGCACGGCGGCGACCGCGAAGGGGGCGGGCGGCGGCGGCGCGGCCGGGCGAACCGCGGGGGCCAGCTCGGCGCCGGAGAGGGAGGGCAGGCTGGCCAGCTCGGGCGGCGCGCCCATCCCAACAAGATCGAGCCGCCGGAGGTCCAGGCCATTGGCCTCGAGACCGAGGTAGAAGACTGCCTTGCCATCCGGGGTGGGCGCCGGATCGAGGGCCGCCCCCGGGGTGCGGGTCAGGGGGACCGGAGGGCCAAGGGGATCGACCGGAAAGGCCCAGAGGTCGAGGAGGCCGCCGCTCCCCACCGTGGCATAGACGGTCCTTCCGTCGCCGCTCCAGGCGGGGGCGGAGACGGTGGCGCCGGTGGGCGGGGCGAGAGCGGTCTCGGCGCCCGTGGCCAGGTCGCGCACGGCGAGGCTCCAGACCCCGCCGGTGCCGGCGCCACCGGCATGGCGGGCATAGACCGCCCGCCGGCCGTCCGGGCTCACCCGCGGCTGGTCGTACACCGTCTCGACCGTGGCTGCGGTCACCGCCTCGACCGCCCCCGTCGTGAGATCGACCCGCACCACCTGGGAGAGCCCGTTGCGGTTGCGCACGGCGAGCGCCCAGCGGCCGTCCGGCCCCGGGTCGGGCTGGCGCAGATCGGCCTCGTGGGTCAGCCGTGAGACCCGGCCCGATTCGAGGTCCCAGCGGAAGAGGTCGGGATGGAGGAAGCCCTCGCCGTCCGGCTCGAAGCGGACGAAGAGGATCGCATCGCCGCCGGAATGGCCGGGGAGGAAGCGGGGGGTGGTGGGGGCGATGCCGTCGATCGTCGGCAGGGTGTGGAGCGGCTTCCTGGAGAGCGGGCCGGAGCGCACCGCCGGCACGTCCTCCGGGTCCTGGGCGGCGAGCTTGTCGCGCTCCTTCTGCCACTTGCGCTCCGCCTCGTCGTTCGGCGCGGTCGACCAGACGACGAGCTCGGCCGGCTTGTCGCGGCCATGGAGGACGATCGCCAGGCTCTGGCCGTCGGGGGAGAGGGCGGGCGCGCCGGTGGTCCAGGAGAGGTCCTGCCAGAGGACTCCCTCCCGCGCCGCCGGGTGGAGGCGCCGTTCGGCCTCGACCGCCTGCCAGGTCAGCTCGGCGGTGAAACGGCCGTAAAGGTCGGCGGGGGATTCGCCGTAGACCCCCTTGAAGGCCTCGTCGAAGCTGCGCTCCCGTTTCGCCGACAGACGGGCCCAGAGCTTGGGGAGGCTGCCGCCGCCGGCCCGGGCGTCGAGCCATTCGAGGTAGGCCGAGCCCATGAGATAGGCCATGGACCCGCCCATCCAGCTGCGGTCGCCGTTCAACGCCCCGTAGCTCGGCAGCTTCCCCTGCTGCGCCCGGCGGCGCAGGATCGCCGCCCGGAGGTCGCCGTTGGGGCGCCCCGAGGCGGTGAGCCGGCCCTCGACCAAGGTGGCATACCCCTCGGTCACCCAGCGCGGCGACTTGATCGCCACCGGGCCGGCGGGAAGGAAGGGATAGAGGGCTCGTTCGAGCGGGTTGCGCGACGGTCGCAGCAAGTGGACCAGGTGGGTGCCCTCGTGGGTGAGGAGCAGCTCGCTCCAGTCGCTATAGTGGCCGATGACCGACTCCGGCCCCGGAGGGCTCGTCCACAGCACGATGCGGGGCCAGCCGAGGAAGGGGTAGGCGGAGCCGTTGGCGTCGGCAACGGGATCGGAGACCAGGACGTCGATCGTCTCCGGCGGCCGGTACCCCACCTCCTCCTCGACCCGCGCCCAGATCGATTCGAGCCGCGCCGCCGCATGCCGGGTCCAGGTCTCCGACTCGGCCGGGTAGTGAATGCGGAAGTGCGCGGTGGTGAGGGTCTGCCAGCGGGCGTCGGGTCCCTGGGCGCTGGCCGGAACCGGGAGGAACAGAAGGCAGAGGAGGACGAGGAGGAACGAAGCGGGGCGGCCCATGCCCCCTACTCTATGGGAGAAGGGGCCGCCCCGTTCGAAGATCGGCCTACGCGCCCGGCTTCGGCGGCAGGTCGCGGGCCTGAGGGTCGTCCTGGAAACCGTGGTGGTTGTGGCTCCCATCGCAGAAGGGCTTGTTGTTGGACGCCCCACAGCGGCAGAGCGAGACCACGGTACGGCCACCCAGGCCGTAAGCCTTACCCGTCGGGTCGAAGATCTGGAGGTTGTCCCCCTCCAGGCGGAAGGGGCCGTTCCTGTTCACGGTGATCTTGGTATCGGGCATTCTCTCTCCTCTCCGGGGCACTCGCGCCCGGCAACGTGCTCAAGAGTTTCCTATCGGGCTCTTTCCGTCAACCCTGGAGGAACGGTCTCTCGCGGGTCTCAGGCTGGAAAAGGTCTTAAGAGAAGACTGGCAGTTGGGCTTCTTTCGCTTCTGGAGCTCGACCGGAGATTCTCGCCTTCTCGTCGACGATAGCGGCCAGTATGGGTGAGAGATTCGCCCGATGGGTGGCTCGGCTCTTCATCAGGCGTCTGGCACCTTGAGCCAGGAGCTCGGCGTTGCCGGTCGCCGACTCGGGCATCCCTTCGTATACTGCGGCGAAAAGTGGCATCCCCAACTCGATTGCGGCCCTTCCAGCCTCATAACTACCGCCACGCGCTCCCGCCTCGATCAGGACCATGGCGAGCGACAGGCCGCAGATCGTGCGGTTGCGCTGCATGGCATGGTGGACGCTCCAAGGAAGACCCGGTAGAAATTCACTTACGATCACGGCTCGCTCGGCATCCCACACGTCGCGCAGCTCCTGCTTCACCTTGAAATGGAGGATACCCTCGGCCAGCACCACCGTCGTGGTGCCCCCTACCTCCAGGGCGGTGCGATGCGCCGCGAGATCGACACCCGAAGCGAATCCCGACACCACGTTGAGGCCTTCTTGCGCCAGCTGACCGGAGCAGTCCTGCGCTGTGGCAATTCCCTTCTCGCTCGCATGGCGGGAGCCGCAGAAGCCGACTCCCGGCGCGCTCAGCAGAGCGGGATTACCGATGACGAAGAGGAGAGGAGGCGCCTTGTCCAGCAGCCGGGCTCTCAGGATGGCAGGGTACCCCGGGTCCGAGATCGGCAAGAGAGAGACCTGCTTGGCCTCCAGGCTCTCCACCAGCCGCCGGATTCGTTCCTCGTTCCTCTCGAACGCTTCGGACTGGGATTCCGTCAGGAACTGGCGCAGCAGGCGATCCTCCAGAGAGCTGGAGGTCTCGGCACGTCTGGCCCGGCGCAGGATGTTCTGCGCCTTGACGACGCCAATTCCCGGAGTATCAAGCAGTCGGAGGATCTGGACCGCGAGCTGGAGATTAGGCATTGGCGCTCACGTTGTCGTCGTTGCGGCAGGTCTTTTCGCAGGCCAGTCCAAGCACCGTCCGGGCGCCGGCGGATAGCAGCTCTCCTGCGACGTAATTCATGGTGACCCCGGACTGGTACAGATCGTCCACCAGGAGCACCGTGCGACCCGCGACGGAGCTCCCTACAACCCTGATGGTACCCCGAATCGTGCTCAGTTTGTCCGCCAGCAGTACGTTCTTGAGCTGCTGGCGCTCCACAGAGACGACTCCCTCGCTCAAGTCGGCCACCTTCAGTCCAGAGCTGATACCCCTGGCGAGATGCCGGGGCAGGTCGAACCGCTTGTCCGGCCTGGAGGGAGGCATGCCCACCACAGCGTCGACCTCGTCGTAGCAACTCATCGCTTCCAAGAAGGACAGGCACTCGCGGTTGAGCTCGTTCGCCGCTTCGACGGTATCCAAGGTGGGTGCGCCGTCGTAGGGCTTGGCGCGGGAGCGCAACTTGCCGATACGCGTCTGGTTCTTCTTGGGACTGCCTCCTTCGCGGTCGTAGTCCAAGGCAAACGAGAGAGGCAGGCAATCGCGAAGAGCGACGTATTGACCGACGGTCTGGTGCCAGAGGCGAACCTGCTCGAAATCGCTCTCCTCCTTAGTCCTTAGAAAGGTATAGCAACGACCGGCCCGACCCTCTCGGACTCCGATCGTGTCGACCGAGCACATCACCTCGAACGCGGTGCCCAAGGTCTCGCAAAACGGCAGGACGATGGACCATCTCTCCGACGTCGACTCTGGAGGGGGAGGGTGGAGGAGCTTCGGCCACTCGTTGGCGAGTTGCATCCGCCGTGGGCTCTTCTCGAGCATGCGCCGGAGCATCTCCGGAGTGATGCGGGATTGGCGGGAGAGTGGCATGACCGATGGCGTGGAGTCTAGCGCACTGCTACGATCCCCCACCATGGCCTGGGACGGCAAAGTCGTCTGGATCACCGGGGCCTCCTCCGGTATCGGGGAGGCCCTGGCATACTCTCTCGCCCGACGCGGGGCGCGGCTGATTCTCTCGGCTCGCGGGGAGGACCGGCTGCGCGAGGTACAGGCCGCCTGCGACCACCCGGAGGCCCATTTCGTTCTCCCGCTGGACCTCGCCGCCCCGGCGACCCTCGGGCCTGCCGTCGAGCAGGCCCTGGCGGTGGCCGGGCGGATCGACGTGCTGGTCCATGGCGGCGGGGTGAGCCAGCGGTCGCTGGTGAAGGATACGGCGGTCGAGGTGGACCGCCTTCTCTTCGAGACCAATTTCTTCGGCGCCGTGGGGCTGACCAAGGCGGTGCTCCCCTCCATGCTGGCGCGGCGGGCGGGGCACTTCGTCGTCATCTCCAGCCTGGTCGGCAAGCTCGGCACCCCGCTGCGCTCCGGCTACTCGGCTTCGAAGCATGCCCTCCACGGCTTCTTCGACTCCCTGCGCGCCGAGCTCTGGCGGGACGGTATTCAGGTCACCCTGATCTGCCCCGGCTTCATCCGCACCGCCATCACCCTGAACGCCCTGACCGGCGACGGCACCCCGCAGGGGACCATGGACCGCGCCCAGGCGCACGGCATGGCGCCCGCGGACTGCGCCGAGCGGATCGTGCGCGCCGTCGAGCGCGGCCGGGACGAGGTCCTGATCGGCGGCCGGGAGCGCTTTGCCGTCTATCTCAAGCGCTTCCTGCCCGGCCTCTTCAACCGGGTGATCCGCAAGGCCCGGGTGACCTGAGGATGGCCGCGTCCCCGAAACCCCATGTCGCCGTCGTCGGCGCCGGCTCCTTCGGCGGCTGGACGGCGCTCGCCCTCCTCGGCCGCGGCGCCCGGGTCACCCTCTTCGACGCCTGGGGCCCCGGCAACTCGCGGTCCAGCTCGGGCGGCGAGTCGCGGGTGATCCGCGGCCTGTATGGCGCCGACCGCCTCTATAGCGAGTGGGTCGCCCGCTCCTTTCCGCGCTGGCGGGAGGCCGAGGCGCGCTCGGGCATCCGGCTCTTCCATCCCCTCGGCTGCCTGTGGATGTGCGGGGAGGACGACGCCTACGCCCGCGCCTCCCTGCCGGTGCTCGCGGAGGTCGGCCTGCCTGCCACGGAGCTCTCGGTGGCCGAGGCGCGGCGACGCTGGCCACAGATCGACTTCTCCGGGATCCACAGCCTCTTCTACGAGGACCGGGCAGGCTATCTCCTCGCCCGGCGGGCCTGCCGGGTGGTGTGGGACGTGGTGGCCGCCCAGGGGGGCGAAGTGCGGCTGGCGGCGGTCCGGCCGGGGCCGCTCGCCGAGGGGTGGATGACCGGGCTCACCCTGCCCGACGGCACGGTCTTTCCGGCCGACGCCTGTGTCTTCGCCTGCGGCCCGTGGCTCGGCCGTCTCTTCCCGGAGGAGGTGGGAGAGCGCATCCTCCCCACCCGACAGGAGGTCTTCTTCTTCGGCCCGCCGGAGGGGGACCCCCGATTCGACGAGGGGAGCTGCCCGATCTGGATGGACATGTCGGGCGAGCGGATCTTCTACGGTATTCCGGGGACCGAGAGCCGCGGTTTCAAGATGGCCGACGATACCCGCGGGGTGCCGATCGACCCCACCGCGGACGACCGCATTCCCACCCCCGCCCGCCTCGCCGAGGCGCGGGAGCACCTGGCTCGCCGCTTTCCCGCCCTGGCCGGCGCCCCGCTCGTCGAGTCGCGGGTCTGCCAGTACGAGAACACCCCGGACGGCCAGCTGCTGATCGATCGCCACCCGGCGGCCGGGAACGCCTGGCTGGTGGGTGGCGGCTCGGGCCACGGCTTCAAGCTCGGCCCGGCGGTGGGCGAGCACGTGGCCGGTCTGGTCTTCGACGGCGCCTCCACCCTGCCGCCGCTCCGGCTGGCCCACCGCGCTCCCGGGGAGATGCTGCAAAATCAGTTCACGGCCGGGAGGGGATAGCCCTGGGCTCGGGGCGCCCGGCCTCCTCGGATCAAGGCGCGCCAGACCCCCGACTGCCATACCGTACTATGTCAGTCCGTCTGCAAACTGACACAGTATGAAATCTTTCGGCCCCTTCGCGCGTCCGCTCTTGTAACTCTCCCCGCCCCCCTTCCGTTCTGTAGAGAGGATGACGACGGGGATCGAGGAGGTCGTCGCGCGCTACCAGCGGCGGGTGTTCACGTTCGCCCGCTACTTCCTCGGTCACCGGGAGGAGGCGGAAGACGTGACCCAGGAGGTGCTGGTCCGGCTGTGGCGGCATGCGGAGGGGCTCGACGCCGAGCGCCTGGGCAGCTGGCTGCTCAAGGTGACGCGCAATGCCTGCTACGACCGGCTGCGGCAACGGCGCTCCGCCGCCTTGGTGGTCGCCCCCGACCTCGACGCCGACGTGGCCGAGGCGGCGGTGAGCGACGATCCCGATCCCGCGGCGCAGGCCGAGGCCGCCGAGTTCCGGCACCAGCTCGTCGCCGCCCTCGGCCGGCTGGACGAGCCCTACCGGAGCGTCCTCATCCTGCGCGAGATCCAGGACTTGCAGTATCAGGAGATCAGCGACGCCCTGGAGATGCCGCTCAACACCGTTCGCGTCAACATCCACCGCGGACGACAGCGGCTGCGCGAGCTGCTCAAGGAGGTGTACGGTCATGTCGCCACGGCCTGAAGACGAATCCTGCGCGGCGGTGCTGCCGCTCCTCGAAGCCTACCTGGACGGCGAGCTCTCTCCCGCCGCGGCCGCCCCGGTGCGCGACCACCTCGCGAGTTGCCCCGCCTGCGCCGCCGAGCTGCGCCTCGCCACCGCCATCCGGGACGGCCTGCGCGGTCTCCCCGAGCTCGATGCCCCGCCCACGGTGTTGCTGCGGGTGCGGCAGGAGGCTGGAAGAGCCGGCGTGCTGGCGTTTCGGCCGCCCCAACCGGCGATCCGCCGGCCCCCCGTCGCCGCCCTGGCGGCCGTCCTCGCCG
>DASQPA010000301.1:0-10396 GCA_035644215.1 Thermoanaerobaculia bacterium | reverse complement strand
CGAAGGCCCGGCGGAGGTCCGGCAGCTCGGCGACCGCGGGATCGGCGGCATTGGCGGCATTGGCGGCATCTTCCGCCGAGGCGCAGAGCAGGTCGAGCATGGCGGGGGTCAGGTTGAGCACGGTGACCGCCGTGCGCCGCGCCCAGCCGGCGAGGTAGCCGGGGCGGTCTATCTTCAGCGGATCGGGGACGGCGATCGCGGCGCCGAACCAGAGCGGGGTCAAGACGTCGCGCTGCAGCGGATCGTGGGCGAGGGCGGAGAGCAGGCCGAAGCAGTCGTCCCCGGAGAGGCCGAAGCGCTCGCCCAGCCAGGGATGGAAGTGGGTGAGCGGGCCGTGGCGGCCGACCACCGCCTTCGGGGTGCCGGTCGAGCCCGAGGTGAAGGTGAGGCAGGCCGCGTCGTCCGGGCCGACCGGGACCTCCGGATCGGTGGCGGGCAGGGCCGCCAGGAATCCATTCCGCGCGGCGATGGAGCGGTGCGGCAGGACGAGCCGGCAGCGGCAGGTCGCGGTCCTCTCCGCCATCTCCGCCACCACCTCCTCCGGCGGGTCCGGCGCACCCGCCACCTCCAGCCAGCCGGCAGGCCGGGCGATGCGGAGATATTGCTGCAGCCGTGCGGCAGGATAGGTCGGATCGAGGACGAGGAAGGCGGCGCCCGCCTTGTGGATGCCGAGGAGAGCCCAGGCCAGCGAGGCACCCCGATGCGCCCAGACCGCGACGGCATCCCCCCGGCCGACTCCGTTCACCAGCAGGTGGCGGGCGAGCTGGTTCGACCGCGCTTCGAGCTCGCCGTAGGCCCAGGCTTCTCCAGACTCGTCGGCGACCGCGAGGCGCTCGGGCTCGGCCGCGGCGTGGCGCGACAGCTGCCGGTGGGTCGGCCCGTGCCAGGCGTCGCTCAAGGAGAGATGCGGGTCGGGCAGGAGGGCGGCCGCCGCCGCGGTCACCAGCGACAGCGAGCCGATCCGGATGTCCGCGGCGGCCGGGTCCGCCACCACCTGGGCGAGGACCGCCGCGAGCTGGCGCAGCATCTCTTCCATCCGCTCGGGGTCGAAGAGGAGGGCGTTGTAGACCAGCTGCAGCTCGATCGGCCCCGACGTGTCCTCCAGGTAGAGCGTCAGGTCGAACTTCGATTCGACGTCCCCGGCCTTCAGCCCCAGGGCCTCGATGCCGGGGAGGGCGAGGCGCATGTCCGGCAGCGAGACGTAGTTGAACAGCACCTGGAAGATCGGCGTGCGGTCGAGGAGGCGCTCCGGCTGCAGCGCCTCGATCAGCGCCTCGAACGGCAGCTCCTGGTGCTGGTAGGCCCCGAGCACGTCGTCCTTCACCCGGTCGAGCAGCTGGCGGAAGCTGGGGTCGCCCGCGAGGTCGGCGCGGAGCACCAGGGTGTTGAGGAAGAGGCCGATCAGCCCTTCGAGCTCGACCCGATCGCGGCCGGCGCTGGGCGAGCCCACGACCACGTCGGTCTGGCCGGCGAGCCGGCCGAGGAGCAGGGCGAAGCCGGCGAGGAGGGGCATGAAGAGCGACGCTCCCTCCCGCCGCGCCAGCTGGCGCAGGCGATCGGCCAGGTCCGGCGGCAGGGTGTGGCCGGCGAAGCCGCCCCGGTGCGTCTGCACCGCCGGGCGCAGCCGGTCGGTGGGCAGCTCCAGCACCGGCGGAACGCCGGCAAGCCGCCGCCGCCAGTAGCCGAGCTGCTCTGCGAGGACCGCGCCGGTCAGCCGTTCGCGCTGCCAGACGGCAAAGTCGGCGAGCTGGATCGGCAGCGCCGGCAGGGGGGACGGGGTATCTCGCGGCGCCTCCGCCCCGGCGCCATAGAGCGCCGAGAGCTCGCGGCAGAAGACGGAGATCGACCAGCCGTCGGCGATGATGTGATGCAGGTCGCCGAACAGCACCTGCTCCCCCTCCCCCAGGCGGAGCACCGCGCCGCGCACCAGGGGACCGCGTTCGAGGTCGAAGGGCCGGAGGAGCTGCCGCGCCACCAGGCGCTCCGCCTCGCGCTCGCGCGCCGGCTCCGGCAGGCCGGAAAGATCGGCGAGGAAGAGGGGGAAGGGGCCGGGCCGGGGGGGTGCCACGACCTGGACCGGCACGCCGTCGACAGCGCGGAAGGTGGTGCGGAGCGCCTCATGCCGGCGCACGACCTCGCCCCAGGCCGCGGCCAGCCGGGCGACGTCGAGACCGCCCCTCAGGCGGAGCGGAAAGGCCATGTTGTAGGCCGTGCTCCCCGGCTCCAGCTGGTCGAGGAGCCAGAGGCGCTGCTGGGCGAAGGAGAGCGGCGCCGGTCCCGCCGCGCCCCGGCGGGGAATGCGGTCCGGCGTCGCGGCGGGCTCCGCCTGCCGCTTGCGCTGCGCGCGGAGGACGAGGAGCGCCAGCTTTTCGGGCGACAGCTCGGGCTTCAACGCCGCTCCTCGAGCGCCTGCTCTTCCGCTGCGAGGAGAGCCCGGATCTCGTCGTCGGAGAGGCCGTCGAGCTCGGCGACGAGATCGTCGGCCGCGTCGCCCTGGGCGGCGAGGACCGCCTGGCCCACGGCGGCGGCCAGCTCGCCCAGGATCGGCGTGGTGAAGAGCATCCGCAGCGGCAGGTCGATCCCGAAGCGGTCGCGCAGGCGGGCCAGCACCCGGGTGCCGAGGAGGGAGTGCCCCCCGAGCTCCCAGAAGCTGTCGTACACCCCCACCCGCTCGACGCCGAGGACCGTCTTCCAGACCTCGGCGACCTGCTCTTCGAGCGGCGTGCGCGGGGCCACGAACTCGCGTCCGGCGAGGCGCGACAGCTCGACGGCGGGGAGGGCGCGGCGGTCGACCTTGCCGTTCGGGGTGAGCGGCAGGGCGGCGAGCGGCACGAACGCCGACGGCATCAGGTACTCCGGCAGCGCCGCCCGCAGCGCCACCCGCAGCTCGGCCGGCTGGGGTCCGCCGGCGTAGTAGGCCACCAGGAGCTTCTCGCCCCGCGCCTCGCGGACCACGACGACCGCCGCCGCCACCCCGTCCACCTGGAGGAGCGCCGCCTCCACCTCCCCCGGCTCGATGCGGAAGCCGCGGATCTTCACCTGCGCATCCAGGCGCCCGAGGAACTCGATCTCCCCGTCCAGCCGCCAGCGGGCCCGGTCGCCAGTGCGGTAGAGGCGGCCGCCGGTCTCCCCGAAAGGCGCCGGCACGAAGCGTTCCGCCGTCAGCTCCGGACGATGGAGATAGCCGCGCGCCAGGCCGTCGCCGCCGATGCAGATCTCTCCCGGCACCCCGGCCGCCACCGGTTCGAGGTGCGCTCCGAGCACGTAGACCGCCGTGTTCGCGGCCGCCCGGCCGATGGGGAGGATCGGCGGCCCCGCCGCGGCGTTCGATCCTCCGTGGAGCATCCGGTTCGCCAGGTACCAGGAGGCCAGGGTCGTGCTCTCGGTCGGCCCGTAGCCGTGGATCAGACGGTCCGGCGGGCCGGCGGCGAGGAGCCGCGCGATCGCCGCCGGATCGCCCGCCTCGCCGCCGAACAGCAGGTGGCGCAGGCCGCGGAAGGCGCCCGGCGCCTCGCGCGCCATCTGGTGGAGCAGGGCGGTGGTCAGGCAGACCACGCTGACGCTCTGCCCGGCGAGCCGCGCCGCGAAGTCGGCCGGGGAGAGCACCACCTCGGGCTCGATCACCACCAGGCGGCCGCCGTTCAAGAGAGCGCCCCAGATCTCGAACGTGACGGCGTCGAAGGCGGGGTTGGCGACCTGCGACACGACGTCCTCCGGGCCGATCTGCACGAAGTCGGTGTGAGAGACCAGCCGCACGACGCCGCGGTGGGGAACGGCCACCCCTTTCGGCACGCCGGTCGAGCCCGAGGTGTACATCACGTACGCCAGGTTCTCCGCCGCCGTAAGGCTCGCCGGCGCCGCACGGCCGGGCCCGCTCGCGGCCGCCGCGTCCAGGCAGAGCACGGTGGCCGCGTCCCCCCCCGATGTCGCCGATATCGCCGGCAGGCGATCCAGTAGGGGGGTGAGGGTCACCACCACCGGCGCCGCCGTGTCGCGCAGGAGGAACGCCAGCCGCTCGGCCGGGTGCGACGGATCGAGCGGCACGTAGACGCCTCCCGCCTGGAGCACGGCGAGGGTCGCCACCACCAGGGCGAGCGAGCGCGGCAGGAGGAGGCCGACGCGGACCTCGGGCGCCACCCCCAGCTCGCGCAGCCGGCACGCCAGGAGATTCGCCCGCGCCGCGAGCTCCCCATAGCTCAGCTGCTGATCTCCCTCGACCAGCGCCACCGCGTCCGCACGCTCTGCCGCCACCTCGGCGAACCGCCCGTCGAGCGTCGCATCCCGTGGGTAGGCGGAAACCTGGACCGCCCACGCGCCGACGAGCTGCGACCGCTCCTCCGCCGAGAGCAGCGGCAGCTCCGAGAGCCGCGCCTCCGGCTCCGCCAGGGCCCCGGCGAGCAGCCGTTCGAAACGCGCCGCCAGGCGCTCCACCGTGACCGTGTCGAAGAGGTCGGTGGCGTACTCGAAGCTGCCGGAGAAGCCCGTCGCCGTCTCGCCGAGCGCCAGGGTGAGGTCGAACTTCGCGGTCTCGCCCGCCAGGGCCAGCGGCTCCAGGGCGAGCCCCGGCAGCTCGAGGGGATCGACCGGGGCGTTCTGCAGGGCGAGCATCACCTGGAAGAGCTGCGCGCGGCGCAGGTCGCGGTCCGGCGCCAGCTCCTCGACCAGCCGCTCGAACGGGACGTCCGGGTGGGCGAGGGCCGCCATCGCCCCAGCCTGCACCCGCGCGAGCAGCGCGCCGAAGGCCGGATCGCCCGACAGATCGCCGCGCAGCGGCAGGGTATTGACGAAGAATCCGATCAGCCCGGAGATCTCCGGACGCTCACGGTTGGCGACCGGCGTGCCCACGACCAGATCCGCCACCCCGGCAAGCCGCGAGAGCAGAGCCGTGAAGGCGGCGAGGAGGACCATGAAGGGGGTCGCGCTCCGCCCCCGGCCGAAGGTCGAGAGGTCCCGGGAGAGCGCCGCCGGCAGCTGGAGCGGCAGGTACGCCCCGCGGAAGCTGGGGACCGCCGGCCGCGGCCGATCGACGGGGAGCTCGAGCTCGGCCGGGGCGCCGGCGAGGCGCTCCCGCCACCAGGCGAGCTGCTCGGCCAGCGCGCCGGCGGCCAGCCACTCCCGTTGCCAGACCGCGAAGTCCGCGTACTGGACCGGCAGCTCCGGCAGGACCGCCGGGCGCCGGGCCGCCACGGCGCCATAGAGCTCTCCCATGTCCCGCACCAGGACCCCCATCGACCAGCCGTCCGCCACGATGTGATGGAGGGTCAGCAGGAGGAGGTGATGCGATTCGGCGAGCCGCACCAGCGTCGACCGCAGCAGCGGACCGCGGGCGAGATCGAAGGGCCGCAGAGCCTCCTGCCGCGCCAGGCCGAGCGCCGCGGTCTCCCGGCGGTCCTCCGGCAGGCCCGTGAGGTCGACCTGCGGCAGCACCCGCTCCAGGGCCGGGGCCACCCACTGCACGGGCGAGCCCTCCGCAAGCACCGCGAACCGCGTGCGCAGCGCCTCGTGGCGACCGACGAGGGCCTCAAGGCTCGCCGCGAGGGCCCCCGCGTCGAGCGCGCCGCGCAGCCGGAGCGCCAGCGGCACGTTGTAGAGCGGGCTCCCCGGCGACAGCTGGTCGAGGAACCAGAGCCGCTCCTGGGCGAAGGACAGGGGGGCCGGACCGGTCCCGGCGCGCCGCGGGATGGCCGGGGCGGCAGCCCCGGCTCCTTCCCCCCCCGTCCCCGCCGATACCAAGCCACCGATGGCCGCGGTCAGCTCCGCCAGGGTCTGGAACTGGAAGATCTGCCGCGGCGCCAGCCGGAAGCCCGCCTGGGTGGCCCGCGCCGCCACCCGCACGGTCGCGATCGAGTCCCCTCCCAGTTGGAAGAAGTTGTCGTGCGCCCCCACCAGGGCGACGCCGAGAAGCGAGCTCCAGATCGCAGCCATCGCCGCCTCGGCCGCGTCGCGCGGCGCCACGTATCCCGCACGCCTGCCCTGGCGGATCTCCGCCAGCTTCGGCAGCGCCTGGACGTTGACCTTGCCGTTCAACGTCAGCGGCATCCGCTTCAGGTGCACGAAGGACGACGGGATCGCCGCCTCCGGCAGCGTCTCGGCGAGGGCGCTCTGGAGCGCCTGCGGGTCGAGCTCCGCCCGGGCGACGTAGAAGGCCACCAGCTGCGGACCCTGCGCCTCCTCGGCAACCAGCACCACGCTGTCGCGCACCCGGGGATGACGGTTCAGGGCGACCCGGATCTCGCCGAGCTCGATGCGATGGCCGCGAATCTTGACCTGCTCGTCGGCGCGCCCCAGGAAGTCGAGGAGCCCGCCGGGCAGGCGGCGCACCCGGTCGCCGGTCCGGTACACCCGCTCCCCTGAGACGTACGGATCGGCGAGGAACCGCTCGGCCGTCAGGTCGTCGCGGTTAAGATACCCTTCGGCGAGGCAGAAGCCGCCGACGTAGAGCTCCCCGGGAAGCCCCTCGGCCACCGGCTGCAACGCACTGTCCAGCACGTAGAGCCGGACGTTCGCCGCCGGCCGGCCGATCGGCACGAAGGCGCGCCGGCGATCGTCGGCGCCGAAGCGGTGGAGCATGCAGCCGACCGTCGCCTCGGTCGGGCCGTACTCGTTGTAGATCTCGACGCGATCGCCGAAGCTCGCCTCGACCTGCCGCGCCAGGGCCGCGGAGAGCGCCTCGCCGCCGACGATCAGACGCCGGACCCGGCTCCCCCGGTTGTCCCGCTCCTGGATCAGCTTCAGGTGCGAGGGCGTCAGCTTCAGTACCTCCGCCCGGTCGTCCGCCAGGATGTCGAGCAGCGGGTACTCCCCTTCCCGGCGCGGATAGATCAACAGGCGGTTGCCGGTGACGAGCGGCGTGAACAGCGAGGTGACGGTGAGGTCGAAGGCGAGCGAGGTGTAGAGGACATAGGCCACGGCCTCTGAGCCGCGCGGATCGCTCGCGGGAAGCTCGACATCGCCGGCATTGGCCCGCTCGATCCTCTCCCGGTCGGCGTCGAGGCGGACGATCCGCGCCGCTCCGGCGGACAGCCGCCCGGCCAGGGTTTCGCTGGTGAAGGCCAGGCGGGCGCCGGAGTCGGCCAACAGGAAGTCCAGCCGCCCCCGGGGGTGCTCCGGGTCGAGCGGAACGTAGGCCGCGCCGGAGAGCAGGACGCCAAGCACCGCCTCCACCATCTCGAACGAGTGATCGAGGAAGAGCGCCACCCGGTCGCCGGCCCCGATCCCCTCCCCGGCGAGGAAACGGGCGATCCGGAAGGCCCGGCGAGCCAGCTCGCGGTAGGTCAGCGATGCGGCGCCGAGAACCAGCGCCGCGGCCTCCGGCGTCCGCTCCGCCTGTTCCCGGAACAGGTCGTGGATCGTCCGCTCCAGCGGGTAGGGGGAGGACACCCCGGCGACCGCGCCCCCGGTCGCGAGGAGCTGCCGCTGCTCCGAAGCCGACAGCAGCGGCAGCTCGGACAGCCGCGCCTCCGGCCGTTCCAGAGATCCGGCCAGCAACCTCTCGAATCGCTCCGCCAGCCGCTCCACCGTGACCGCGTCGAACAGGTCGGTGGCGTACTCGAAGCTGCCGGCGAGGCCCGCCGCCGTCTCGGCGAAGGCGACGGTCAGGTCGAACTTCGCCAGGCCGCTCTCCAGGGCCAGGGGCTCCAGGGCGAGCCCCGGCAGCTCGAGCGCCTCGACCGGCGCGTTCTGGAGGGCGAGCATCACCTGGAAGAGCGGCGTGTGGCGCAGGTCGCGCTCCGGCGCCAGCTCCTCGACCAACCGCTCGAAGGGAACGTCCTGATGGGCCAGGGCCTCCATCGCCGCCGCCCGCACCCGCGCGAGCAGATCGCCGAAGGTCGGATCGCCGGAGAGATCACCGCGCAGGGCCAGGGTGTTGACGAAGAACCCGATCAACCCGGAGACCTCCGGGCGCTCGCGGTTGGCGACCGGCGAGCCCACCACCAGGTCCGCCGCCCCGGAAAGCCGCGACAGGAGGGCCGAGAAAACGGCGAGGAGGGCCATGAACGGCGTCGCGCCCCGCGCTCGGCCGAAAGTCGACAGCGCGCGGGAGAGCGCCGCCGGCAGGTGGACCGGCAGGTGCCCCCCGCGGAAGCTCCCGACCGGTGGCCGCGGCCGATCGATGGGGAGATCGAGCACGGCCGGCGCCCCGGCGAGGCGCTCCCGCCACCAAGCGAGCTGCTCCGCCAGCGCACCGCCGGCCAGCCACTCCCGCTGCCAGAGCGCAAAGTCCGCGTACTGGATCGGCAGCTCCGGCATAACTGCCGGCCGCCCCGCCACCGCGGCGCCGTAGAGCTCCCCCATCTCCCGCACCAGGACCCCCATCGACCAACCGTCCGCCACGATGTGGTGGAGGGTGAGCAGGAGGAGGTGATCCGCCTCGGCGAGCCGCACCAGGGTCGCCCGCAATACCGGACCGCGGGCGAGATCGAAGGGGCGGAGAGCCTCCTCCCGCACCAGGCCGAGCGCCACCGGCTCCCGCCGGTCTGCCGGCAGACCCGTGAGGTCGACCCGCGGGAGTGGCCGGTCCGCGGCCGGTGCCACCACCTGCACCGGCTCTCCCTCCGCCTTCTCCAACACCGTGAACGCCGTGCGCAGCGCCTCGTGGCGGCCGACGAGGGCCTGAAGGCTCGCCGCCAGGGCCGCGGCGTCGAGCGCGCCGCGCAACCGGAGCGGCAGGGGCACGTTGTACAGCGGGCTTCCCGGCGACAGCTGGTCCAGGAACCAGAGCCGTTCCTGGGCGAAGGAGAGCGGCACCGGACCGGACGTAGCGCGGCGCGGGATGGCGGCGATCCCGGCGATCCCGGCTGGCTCGCCGATCGCCGCCGTCAGCTCCGCCAGGGTCTGGAACTGGAAGATCTGCCGCGGCGCCAGCTGGAAGCCCGCCTGGTTGGCGCGCGCCGCCACCCGCACGGTCGCGATCGAGTCGCCGCCCAGCTGGAAGAAGTTGTCGTGCGCTCCCACCAAGGCCACCCCGAGGAGAGCGCTCCAGATCTCCGCCATCGCCACCTCGGCCGCGTCGCGCGGGGCGACGAAACCTGGACGCGAGCGCCGGCGGATCTCCGCCAGCGTCGGCAGGGCCTGGAGGTTGACCTTGCCGTTCAAGGTCAGCGGCAGCCGCTTCAGGTGGACGAAGAACGCCGGGATCGCCGCCTCGGGCAGCGACTCGGCGAGGGAGCTCTTGAGCTCCTCCGGGTCGATCTCCGTCCGCGCCACGTAGTAGGCCACCAGCTCTCGCCCCTGCCCGCCCTCGGCCACCTGCACGACGCTGTCGCGCACCCCGCGGTGACGGTTGAGGGCGACCCGGACCTCGCCGAGCTCGATTCGGTGGCCGCGGATCTTGACCTGCTCGTCGGCGCGCCCCAGGAAGTCGAGGAGCCCGCCGGGCAGGCGGCGCACCCGGTCGCCGGTCCGGTACACCCGCTCCCCCGCCACGAACGGATCGGCGAGGAACCGCTCGGCCGTCAGGTCGTCGCGGTTGAGATACCCTTCGGCCAGGCAGACGCCGCCGACGTAGAGCTCCCCGGGAAGCCCCTCGGCCACCGGCTGCAGCGCGCCGTCCAGCACGTAGAGACGGACATGGGCCGCCGGGCCGCCGATCGGCACGAAGGCGCGGCGGTGGTCGTCCCTGCCGAAGCGGTGGAGCATGCAGCCGACCGTCGCCTCGGTGGGGCCGTACTCGTTGTCGATCTCCACCCGGCCGCCGAAGCTCGCCTCGACCTGCCCTGCCAGCGCCGCGGAGAGCGCCTCGCCGCCCACGATCAGCCGCCGGACCCGGCTCCCCCGGTTGTCCCGCTCCCGGATCAGCTCCAGGTGCGAGGGCGTCAGCTTGAGGACCTCCGCCCGGTCGTCGGCCAGGATGTCGAGGAGCGGGTACTCCCCTTCCCGCCGCGGGTAGAGGTAGAGGCGGCCGCCGCTGACCAGAGGCGTGAACAGCGAGGTCACCGTCAGGTCGAAGGCGAGCGAGGTGTAGAGGGCGAAGGAGAGCGGCTCGCCCTGGAGATAGACCTCCCGCGCCCAGCAGACGTAGTTGACCAGCGAGCGATGGCGGACCTTCACCCCCTTCGGTTGACCGGTCGACCCCGAGGTGTAGAGGACGTAGGCCACGGCCTCCGCGGCCTCCGCGGCCGGCGGATCGTCGTCGGGAAGCGCGGCCGCCGCCCGGTCGATCTCCTCTTCCTGGGCGTCGAGGCGGACGATCCGCGTCCCTTCCGGCAGCCGGCCCGAGAGGGCCGCGGTGGTGAGAGTCAGACGGACGCCGGAGTCGGCAAGCAGGAACTCCAGCCGGCCCTTCGGATGCTCCGGGTCGAGCGGCACGTAGGCCGCGCCGGACAGCAGGACGCCGAGCACCGCCTCGACCATCGCGAACGAATGATCGAGGAAGATCGCCACCCGGTCGCCCGCC
>DASQPA010000300.1:0-28933 GCA_035644215.1 Thermoanaerobaculia bacterium | reverse complement strand
CGGCGAGGAGCAGCGCGTCGCGCCGCCCGAGCCGCCGGCGCAGGAGGAGGAAGAGGAGCCCGACCGTGACGCTCGCCACGATCGACGCGGCGACCTTCTCCATCAGCTCGCCCAGGAAGTCCAGGGTCCAGGGCCGCCAGCCGACGTGGCGCAGGAAGAGCCAGGCCGGAACGTAGGCCGGCACCACGAGGAGCGGCGCGACGAGCGGATACATCGAGGCCATGCCACCGTCCCGTCCGCGCACGACCCAGTAGGTGTCTTGGGGAGGGTGGCCCTGGCGGGTGGCCGCGAGGACCGAGTCGAGATGGAGGCTCCCGTGCTCCAGCACCGCGAAGGGGAGAAAGCGGGCGGGCAGGGAGTCGCCCTCGGAGATGACCCGGAAGTTGAGGTTGTAGACGAAGAAGGCGACGAGCATCAACGCCACGGCGAGGCGGAAATCGAGCCGCCGGGAAAGCGCGTCGGGGAGAGACTCGACCGGCGCCTGTACCTCCTGTTCGCGCGCCATGACGAGCCTTCAGGCCGGGCGCCGCGCCGCGGCCAGGAGCTGGTAGCCGAGGAGGGTCGGGAAGAGCCGCGTCAACCCGCGCAGGCCCGCCAGCAGGGGGACGAGGAGCGGGTGCGGCAGGCGCGGCAGGATGAGCGGCAGGGGGAGGGTCGATACCGCCCGGCGCTCGATCGCGAAGCCGGCGCGCGTCAAGGCGCGGTCGAGCGAGGCGCGGGTGAAGAATACCCGATGGGTGCGGTCCAGGATGCCGCGGTCCGCATAGGGGAAGCGGCCGAAGAGGAGCGCCAGGCGGACCCAGAGGTTGGCGACGTTGGGGACCGAGATGAGGAACAGGCCGCCGGGCGGCAGGGCCTGGTGGATCATCGCCATCATCTTCTCAGGGTCCAAGAGGTGCTCCAGGGTGTCGGCGGCGAGGATGGCGTCGTACCCCCGGGGGAGGCGCGACAGGGTCTCCAGGTCGACGATGACGGCGCCGGAGAGCCAGCGCAGGAGGGCGGGCAGGCAGACGAGCGCCCCTTCGAGCCCCACCCAGGAGAGGCCCGGCCGGCCGGCGAGCTGGGCGATGTGAGACGAGAAGGGCCCGAGCTCCAGGAGGCGGCTGCCGGAGACCATCTCGCCGATCCAGCGCGCCAGGATGCGGTGGCTCGACCCCGGGAAGTCCTTGAGGACGTAGTGCTCAGCGGAAAATCCGTGAATGGCGGAGCCCCTTCTTGTGCAGCTTGTAGCGCAAGAGCACTCCCAAAACGGAGAAACCGTAGACGACGCTCCTCCCGAACCCGATCTGCGACGCTTCCTTGAAATAGCGGGTCTCGATCGGGATCTCACGGATGCGCATCCCCGCCCACACCCCCTGGGCGATGATCTCGGTGTCGAAGACGAAGTCGTCGGAGTTGGCTTCGAGGTCGACCGCCTCCAGGTAGCGCCGGCTGTAGGCCCTTAGCCCCGAGTGGTACTCGGAGAGGAAGACGTAGAAGGTGGCGTTGGCGACCGCGGTCAGGAAGAGGTTGGCGAAATACTTCCACTTCGGCATCCCCCCCTCGATCGGCCGGCCGCCCAGCATGCGGCTGCCGAAAACGGCGTCGCTCTCGCCCGCCAGGAGGGGGGCGACGAGTTGGGGGACCACCCGCGGGTCGTACTGGTGGTCGGGATGGACCATCACCGCCACGTCGGCGCCCCGCGCCAGCGCTTCCCGGTAGCAGGTCTTCTGGTTGCCGCCGTAGCCGCGGTTCTGAGGGTGGACGACGGTGTAGATCCCCAGGCGGTGCGCCACCTCGACCGTCCGGTCGCGGCTCGCGTCGTCGACCAGGACGATGTCGTCGACCCACTCCATGGGCAGGTCGTGGTAGGTCCGTTCGAGGGTCAGCTCGGCGTTGTAGGCCGGCATGACGACGCAGACCTTCTGTGTCCGGGGAGGGGCAGGGGCGGGCGTCACAGGGCGGGAGTCTATCTTCTTTTCTTCCCTCTGCCACCCCGGGAAAGATAGACTCCTCTCAAGCTATGAAGGAGAGCGGCCAGCCAGACGACCTCGGGGAAGGCGCCGGTCCACCGGAGCTTCGACGGCCGGGCTCCTGGCGCCGGTCGCTCCTCCTCTTTCTCTTCTGCCTCGCCGTCTACAACTCGAACCTGCGCTGCATCGGCGCCTTCGACAGCCTGGCGGCGAGCTTCCTGCCGTCCGGCCTCTGGCGCGGCGACGGGCTCTACCTCGACCGCTACGCCCCCCACGTCCCCGAGGTCCTGCGCTACTCCATGTATCTCTCCCGGCACGGCCACTGGGTCTCGCTCTACCCGATCGTGACGCCGATCCTGGTGGCGCCGCTCTACCTCCCGACCGCCTTCTTCCCCCAGCTGCGGCCGGACGACCCGCGGCACGGCGAGGCGATCCGGCTGTTCATGGAGAAAGGAGCGGCCTCGATCGTCGCCGCCCTCTCGGTCCTCTTCCTCTTCTGGACCCTGCGCCGGCTGACCACCGAGCGGGCCGCTCTCGGGCTGGCCCTGGTCTACGCCTTCGGCACCTCGACCTGGGTGATTTCGAGCCAGGCCCTCTGGCAGCACGGCCCCGCCGAGCTCTTGCTGGCCGTCAGCCTCTATCTGCTGCTCGACTCCCGGCCCGAGGGCGGGCGCGCCCTGCTCCTCGGGGCGACCGCGGGGCTCCTCACGGCGAACCGGCCGCACGACCTCTTCTTCTCGCTCGCCATCGCCGCGATCGTCGTCCGGCGCTCCGGCCGGCGGGCCTGGCCGTTCCTGGTGTCGAGCGGCGCCCTGGGGCTCCTCCTGCTCCTCTACAACCGGTACTATTTCAATACGCTCTTCGGCGGTTACGTCGACTACCGCCAGCCGAACGGTACGCCGCTCCCCGTCCATCTGCCGGCGCTCCCCGAGCTCGCCGGCCTCCTGGTGAGCAACCGCGGCCTGCTCGTCTTCTGTCCCTTCCTCGCCGTCCTCCTCTGGCGATGGCCGACGCGGGCGCCGGGGTCGCCGCCGGGGCGGGAGCGCGAGGAGACCCTCGTCCTCGCCGCGGCCTGGATCGCCACCCTGCTGTTCCATGCCTGCTTCTCGACCTGGGCGGGAGGGTACTGCTACGGCCCCCGCTATCTGACGGACGGCCTGCCCCTCCTCTTCGTCTTCCTCGCCGGCGCCTGGGGGCGCCTCGGCCGCGCCGGCCGGGTGCTGTTCGCCACCGCCGCCGTCTATTCGGTGGCGCTGCAGGCGATCGGCGCCTTCTGCTATCCCGGCGGCGACAGCGGCAACGCCTCGCGGGGGGTATGGGACGTCGCCCATGCCGGACCGGTCCTCGCCTACCAGGGCAGCCTCCAGAGCCCCTTCTTCCTCCCCCTGGTCGCCCGCCCGCTGATGACCGGGGAGCTGACCGGGCCGGCCGACTGCCGGGCGGAGATCCGCTGGGCGGCGCCGGCGCCGGGCGAGTGGCCGGTCGACGCCGTCCGCGACGTCCGGCTGCGCCTGACCAACCGCAGCCCCCGCTTCTGGTCCTCCCTGGGCGGCTGGTTCGGCAAGGACGCGGTCCGCTGGATCGTCCGCTGGCAGCCGGCCGGCCGGCCGCCGGGCGAAGGGCTGGTGCAGGCGGACGCCTGGCTCGCCTGGCGGCTCGGCCCGGGCGACACCAGCGAGCGGGCGATCACCGTCCGCTCCCCCCCCTCACCCGGGGAGTACACCCTGACGATCGAGCCCGGCCAGTCCGACCGTGTCCGTTACCGCCTCTTCTCCGAACGGGGCGTCGCCCCCGCCGTGGCGCGGGTGCGGGTCGGCGGGCATAGGCGCTAAGTTTGGCTCCGAGCGGTCCGGGGGGAGGAACCCCTCCCGGCCCCTCTCTACGGCCAGAGGCAGCGCCCATGCGACGCCGCCGGGGCGCCTTCCTGGACGCACGGCCCCTGCCACCGGACGCTGAATTCGTGTTCCCGGACGCTGGGGAGTTGAGACCGGACGCTGGGGAGCCGGGACGGGACGCAAAATTCCGTGTTCCGGACGCTGGGAAGGGTTCTCCGGACGCTCGGGAGCGGTTCTCGCCCTCCGGAAGGCTCCTCCCGACCGTCCGGGAGGCTCGGCTAGCGTCCGAAACCGCGAAATCGAGCGTCCGGTCCGGTTTCTCAGCGTCCGGTCGCGGCTTCACCAGCGTTCGGTCCCCAGGATTTAGCGTCCGGTCCCAGGATTTTGCGTCCGTTCGCGGCTCCCCAGCGGCCCGCGGCGCGCCTTTTGCGTCCGTTCCGCCGCCCCTAGCGTCCGGTCACGGCTGCTTTTGCGCCTCTTTCTCGCCGATTTGCGTCCGTTCGCGGCCCTTTGCGTCCGGTGGAGCGTCTTTGCGTCCGGAAAGCCGGCTTTGCGTCCGGAGACACGCTCCCCAGCGACCGGCGAGGCCGGGCAGGTAGGGGCCGAGCCCCTGTGCCTGCCCGGCCTCCGATCGGACTTACGCTGAGGGACGCCGGGCGCGGATTCTGCCGACCTGCTCCTCGGCGCCCGGTCCGGCAGCTTCGAGCAAGGTGGCGAGCGCCCACGGCGAGCGGACGATCGCTTCCAGCAAGTGGAGCCCCTCGGCCCAGCGCGGCTCGTACCGGTCGAACCAACCCGCTTCCTGCGGACCCTGCTCGCCATACACGGCGACCAGCGGGTAGCCCTCGGCGCTCGCCTGCTCTTCTACATGGAAGAGCGGCTCGCGGTCGATCACCGGCAGGAGCACGGCGAGGAGCCGCGCCGTTTCGAGATGCCAGAGGACGGCCACCGGCGGATCGCCGATGGCGAGGTCCTCCCACAGCCGGAGGATGGCGACCGCCCCCGGCAGCCCCGGAACGGGCTCGATCTTCCAGGGGCCGGCGAGCTCGGCCTCGGCGGCGGTCAGGACGTCGTCGCGATCGCGGAGGAGGGCCAGGTAGGAGGGAGAGAAGGCGTTGTCGAGGGGAGAAGCGGGGGTGCTGCTACCATCACGGGAGCTTCGCATGAGTTTATTCCTCTTGCGGAGTCAGGGGCCGGTTCGAGTTCCCGCTCGGGCCGGTCCCGTTTGTTTGGGCGGGAGGACGATCCTCCCGATGGCGAGACAGTAGCAGGAATGGGGCGGGAGGGCAAGGGTCTCGTCGGAATTGGCGGCGGCGGATCGAGGCCGGACCTCACGGGGATGCCCCCCTCCTGGCCTCCCCCCTGATCCGACCGCCCCCCTCCCAGGGGGGAGGAACGCGGTAGTCAGCCTCGTCGCCGGGTGGTCAGAACTCGAGTTGAAGCTGCCGATCGGGTCCCTCCCCCCTGGGCGGGCGGAAGAGTGGGGATGGGGGGAGGACAGGAGGGGGGTGGCCTCCAGTACAGCCCTTTCATCTCTCTTCAGGTGTGCGGCGGAGCCGCATGAAGAGCTCCCAGGGAGAGCTGGGGCGAAAAGAGGGGAGCCCGGCGGCAAAAATGGGGAGTTGGACATCAGAAGTAGGGAGATTCTGAGGAAAAGTAGGGAGATTCACAACAGAAATAGGGCCATCGAGGACAGGAGCAGGGCAATCGAGGACAGCAGTAGGGCAACTGAGGACAGAAGTAGGCTTATCGAGGACAGAAGTAGGGCAACTGAAGACCGAAGCCGGGCAACCGAAGACAGAAATAGGGCAACCAGGGACAGAAGTAGGGAAATGCAGGACAGAAGTAGGGAAATCCAGGACAGAAGCGGGGTCACCGAAGACAGAAGTGGGGCCACCGGTTGAAGCCGCCCCCCTCCTGCCCTCCCGCTTCCCAACCCACCCCCCTCCCTGGGGGGAGGGAGCCACCTCCCTCCCCCTCCGAGCCAAAGTTAGCATCTATGGGGTCGGCGGGTGAGGGCGTCGCCTCGTCGTTGCGGCATTCAAGAGCGGGACGATATACTCCCCACTCGGTCGACAGAATGTTGATGAACGAACGAGACGACGGCCTGGAACAGGCGAGACAGCTCGGCCGCCTCCGGGCCGAGCGGCTGGACCTGACCCTCCGTGCCGAAGAGCAGCGCGAGCGCGAGATCCGCCTCGCCCGCTTCGCCTGGGACCCGGGCAGCGAGGAGCCCGCGCTTTCCGGGGACGAGGGCGACCTGCCCGCCGGGGCCGAGGTCTGGCGGCTGCGCCAGGAGGTCGAACGCCTGGCCGCCTTCCATCAGGCGGTCCTCCACTCGCGGGCCTGGCAGCTCATCCAGTGGGCGCGCCGCCCCTTCGGGCGGGCCTGGTGAGCCCTCAAGGCGAGGTCAAGGACTTGGCTGCCGACGCGGCGGCCCGCCGGATCGCCGAGCTCGAGGCCCAGGTGTCCGGTCTGGAAGCCGCCCTCGCCCGCCGCTCGCGCGAGCTGCGCCATCTGCAGGACCAGCTCTGCCGGCGCGACCTGGTCACCCTGTCGCGCCTCTCGGCCGGCCTCCCGGCGCTCGCTCGCGGCGCCTACGAGCCCGAGCTCTGGCGCGAGACCGCGGCCTTCACCGAGGCCGAGGTCGACGAGACCCTGGCCGACCTCTGGCGCTCGCTCCTGCCGCGCGGCGGGGAGGACCCCGGTGACACGGCCGGTTAGCCTCATCATCCTCGCCTGGAACGGCTGGGAACTGACCGCGCGCTGTCTCGCGACCCTGCGCCAGACCGACCTCGCCGGCGCCTCGGTGCTGGTGGTCGACAACGGCTCGACCGACGAGACCTCCGTCCGCCTGGCCGAGATGGCGGCGGCCGGCTGGCCGCGTGTCCTCACCCTGCCCAGGAACCTTGGCTTCGTGCGCGGCAACAACGCCGGCATCGAGGCCGTCGACCCGGCTTCCGACGTCGTCCTGCTCAACAACGACCTGGTCTTCACCCAGGCCGACTGGCTCCCCCGCCTGCGCGCCGCCGCCGGCGCCCCGGGCGTCGGGATCGTCGGCTGCCGCATGGTGCTGCCCGACGGTCGGCTCCTCCACGCCGGCACCTACATCCTCCCCGACACCGCCTGGGGCCAGCAGATGGGCGCCCTGGAGAAAGACCTCGGCCAGTACCCGGGCACGCGCGAGGTGCAGGGGATCGTCTTCGCCTGCGCCTATTTGAAGCGCGAGGTGCTCGCGAAGATCGGCGGCCTGGCGCTCGATTTCGAGTCCTACTTCGAGGACACCGACTACTGCCTGCGGGCCAAGCAGGCCGGCTTCGCCACCGTCGTCTGTGGCGAGGTCACCCTGGTGCACGACGAGCACGGCTCGACCAAGAACGACCGCGGCGCCCTGATGCGCCTGTTCGAGACCAGCCGGCTGGCCTTCCGCCGCAAGTGGGAGCGCGAGCTTGCCGCCCGCTACCGCCACGACCTCCTCTGGCAGTCGATCATGAACTTCCCCACCGGCTACGCGATGAGCTGCCGCAAGCTGCTCTCGGCGCTCGACGAGGCCGGCGTGCGCACCACCTACCGCTACGTCTATGGCCCCAAAACCGTGTTCCCGCCGGTCGAGCCCGAAGCGACCGGCGACCACCGCCTGGACGTCATCCGCGGCCGCCGGCTGCCGAAGCTGCCCAGGCGGCCGCACCTGGGGGTGGTCTACGGGCAGGCCGACGTCTTCTGGCGCAGCCGGTCGCGTTACAAGATCGGCTACACCATGCTGGAGGTCGACGGCTTTCCACCCGACTGGGTGCAGCAGGCCAACCGGATGGACGAGATCTGGGTGCCGAGCGAGTTCAATCGCCGCGGCTTCCTCGCCTCGGGGTTGAAACGCCCCATCCACGTCATCCCCCTCGGGGTCGACCCCGACTACTTCCACCCCGGGATGCGCGCCGTCCGCAACCCCGCGGGCGAGTTCGTCTTCCTGTCGAGCTTCGAGTGGGGCGAGAGGAAGGAGCCCTGGCTGCTCTTGAAGGCCTTCAACGAGGTCTTCTCGGCCAAGGAGCCGGTCCGGCTGCTGTGCAAGGTGATGAACCGCGACAGCGGGCTCAAGGTCAAGGAGGAGATCCGCCGGCTGCGCCTGAAGGAGAGCGGCGGCCGTATCTCCTACCTCTTCAACCTCGACTTCCCCCACTACCAGCTGGGCTCGCTCTACACCTCGGCCGACTGCTTCGTCACCGTCAGCCGCGGCGAGGGCTGGGACATGCCGCTCATGGAGGCCATGGCCTGCGGCCTGCCGGCGATCGCCGCCGACTGGGGGGCGCACCAGGAGTTCCTGCACCCGGGGATCGCCTACCCCCTGCGCCTCCGCGGCACCGTACCGGCGATGGCCAAATGCCCCTACTACGCCGGCTTCTCCTGGGCCGACCCCGATCCGGAGCACCTGCGGCATTTGCTGCGCGAAGTCTACGAGAACCGCGACGAAGCGCGGCGCCGTGGCCAGAAGGCGGCGCGCGAGATGGCCGAGCGGTGGACCTGGTCCCGAGCGGCGACGAAAATCGTCGAGCGGCTGGACGCGGTAGCCGACTGAAGTGACCGGGAATCGGACCCTTCTCGCGTGGCGGTGGGCCGCAGGAGGGCTCCTGGTCGTTTTGACCGTCACCTCCGCCCTTCTCTTCCAGCTGCGCGGCAAGGTCCCCTTCACCTCGGACCAGGCGATCGTCGGCCTGATGGCGGTCGACATCCTGGAGCACGGCAAGCACCCGGTCTTCTACTACGGCTCGGAGTACGCGGGGAGCGTCGAGCCGCACTACCTGGCGCTCCTCTTCCAGCTTTTCGGGGCCTCGGTCGCCACCTACCGGGCCGGCATGCTCCTCCTCCTCGTGGCGACCGTCCTCCTCGTCGCCGGGATCGCGAAGCAGGCCTACGGCGACCGGGCAGGTGGGCTCGCCGGGCTCTACCTCGCCCTGGGGCCCGGCTACTTCCTCTACAAGGAGCTGACCTCGGACGGCGCCTACGCCTCGCTCCTCCTCTGCCTGGCGGCCGGCCTTGCGCTGCTGCTGCGGATCGAGGAGAAACTGAGCCGCGGCGAACGGATCGGCGGCGAGCTCGGCCTCCTGGGGATCACCTTCGGGCTCGCCTGGTGGATCCACTCCCTCGCCATCTGCCTGGTGCCGGTCGCCCTCCTCTCCTGCTTCCTCGGCCGGCCGGGCGAGTGGCGGCGGCCCAAGGCCGTTTTGCTCTTGGGCGCCGGCTTTTTCGCCGGGAGCTTCCCCTGGTGGTGGCACAACCTGCGGACCGGCTGGGCGAGCCTCACCGGCGCCGAGATGACGCCGGCGTCCACCCACCGGCTGGCGGGGCGGGTGGGAGAGCTGTTCTCCTTCGGCTGGGCTGAGATCCTGGGCGGGCGCCTCCTCTGGCGGTACAAAGCCTTCACCTTTCCCGGCGCCGCGCTCGCCGCCCTCCTGCTGCTCGGCCTGGCCGTCGGTTTCGGGGTCTGGACCCTTCGTCGCACCCCGTCACGGCGGGCACGCCACGCCTCGGCCCTCTTCCTCACCCTGCTCGCGACCCTCGTCGTCCTCTCCCTGGGTTTGGCGCGGACGACTTTCCAGGAGCCGCGTTACCTGCTGCCGTCCTATCTTGCCCTGGCACCGCTCCTCGGCGGTCTGCTCGCCGCCGTCTGGCCGCGCCGCGCCCTCCTCGTCCCCTTAGCCCTGCTGCTCGTCGCCCTCGGGCCGGGGAGCGAGATCCATGCGCCGCACTTAGAGGGCCTCGAGATGACCTTCTTCGTCGACCACCCCCAGCCGCTGATCGCGGGGCTCCAAGCGCGCGGCATCCGCGAGGTCTATACCACCTACTGGGCGGCCTATCGGATTGTCTTCCTCTCCCACGGCCGGGTGGCGGCGAGCCCGTTCGGCAATGCGACCGCCGGGGTGGTGCGGATACCGGCCCTGCGCGACCGGCTGGACCGCGTTGCCGATCCCGCCTTTCTCCTCTGCTGCGAGGACCTGCCGCGCTTCCGCGAATGGCTCGCCCATGACGCGATCGCCCACCGGGAGGAACCGCTCGCCGGCTTCAGCTTGTTCACCGGCCTGCCGGCGGCGGCGGTGGCCGAGCTGCGGCGCTGCTCCTGCATCCCGGAGGCCCGCGGCAAGGGCGCCATCACCTGGCTCTCGATCGAGGGTCCGCAGCAGTTGACCGTCGGGCAGGAGGCCCGCTACCGGGTCGCCTTCTACAACCGGGGGCGCCGCCCCTTCTCGTCGAACATCCACATTTCCTATCACTGGCTGCGCCCGGACGGCAGCGCGGCCCAGTTCGACGGCCTGCGCACCAACTTGCCGCCCTACGTCGACGACTGGTGGCGCCTGCCCAACTGGCGGACGGTCGAGACCGAGGCCCGGGTGAAGGCCGAGACGGCGCCCGGAGACTACGTCCTCGCCTTCGACCTGGTCGACGAGAACGTCACCTGGTTCGCGGACCTGGGCAACCCGCCGGCCCCCTACCGGGTGGTCGTCGGCGCCACCCGCCGATGAAGCTCGCCGTCGTCATCGCCGCCTACGACGAGCGCGAGAACGTCGCACCCCTCACTCGCCGTCTCTACGCAACTCTGGCCGGCATGGCCGGCTGGGAGCACGAGGTCCTCTTCGTCGTCGAGGGCCAGGACGGGACGCGCGAAGCCCTGGAGGAGATGGGGCGCGAGCTTCCCAGCCTCAAGGTCCTCTATCGCGCGGCACCCGGCGGGCTCGGCGCCGCCTTCCGCCGTGGCTTCGCCGCCGTCTCCCGGGACGTCGACTTCGTCGTCACCCTGGATGCCGACCTGAACCACCAGCCGGAGGAGATCCCGCGGCTGGTGGCGAGCCTCGCCTCCTCGGGCGACGACATCCTCATCGGCTCGCGCTGGGTGACGGGTGCGAGCGTCTCGGGCACGCCGCTGTGGAAGCTGACCCTGAGCTGGATCGTGGGCTTTCTCATGACCTGTCTCTTCGGCCTCCGGGTGCACGACAAGACCTCGGGCTTCCGGGTGTACCGGCGCGCTGCGCTCGCCCACCTCCCGTTCGAGCGCGACAACTTCGCCTTCCTGCCCGAGATCCTGGTCCTTGCCCGCCGCGCCGGCCTCTCCCTCCGCGAGGAGCCCATCGCCTTCACCTACCGCGTCCACGGGCAGTCGAAGATGGGGCTGCTGACCACCAGCGCGAGCTACCTCTCCCTCCTGCGCACCGCCTTCGGCCGCCGGCCGGAGGGGCACGCCGAGCCGCCGAGGAATCGGATGAATGACCCGGCCGGGACGGACCGTCCACGGCTCTCGGTCGTCGTCCCCACCCACGATACCCGCGAGCTCACCCTCGCCTGCCTTGCCGCCCTCTCCCGGCAGGAGATTCCCGGGCTCGAAATCATCCTGGTGGACGACGGTTCGAGCGACGGCACGGCCGAGGCGTTGGCGGATTCCCCCTTGCACCAACCCGCCGTGCGCCTCCTGCGGAACGAGCAGCTCCAGGGCTTTACCCGCGCCGCGAACCGCGGGCTCGGGGCGGCCCGGGGGGAGATCCTCCTGCTCCTGAACAGCGATACCGAGGTCGCCCCCGGGGGATTGGCCACGCTCCTCGCCGCCTTCGCCGCCGACCCCGGGCTGGGGGCCGCGGGGGGAGCCCTCTACTACCCCGACGGCCAGCCGCAATGGAGCGGCGGCCCCACCCCCTCCCTCCTCTGGCTCTTCGGCCTGGCGAGCGGCCTGCCGGCCTGGCTCGGCCGGCTCCCTCTCTACCGCCGCCTGCGCCCGCCGGCGGGGACCGGCCCCCGGCCAGTCGACTGGGTGACCGGCGCCGCCCTGGCCCTGCGCCGCACCGCGCTCGCCTCCCTCCCTTCCCTCGTCACTCCCGGGCCGCTCGATGAGGCCTTCCGCTTCTACGGCCAGGACTTGGACCTCTGCTTACGCCTCACGGCCGGCGGCTGGCGGGTGGCGGTGGTGCCGGGCTTCCGCGTCCTGCACCACCACGGCGCCACCATCGGCCGCCAGGGTGCGGGCCGCCGCCAACCACCCGATCTCCTGTGGACCGATCTTCTCTATTGGGCGGGCAAGGCGCGCGGCGCGCGCTTCGCGGCACGGGCGACGTGGGCGATCCGGCTAGGCGCGTCCCTGCGGCTGGCGGCGCGGCGCCTCGCCCGGCCGTTCGTCCCCCCGGCCGAGCGGGCCACCTTCGCGGCCGAGACCGCCGCTTTCGAGCGGGCCTTACGGGCGATCCTTGAGCCGGCCCTTGCGCCGCCGCCGCCGCTCGTGTAGAAAGGCCCCTCGTCCGGCTCCCCGGCTTCCACCTCCTATGCGCGAGATCTACCGCTACCGCGACCTCATCCTTGCCTTGGTGGCGCGCGAGCTCAAGGTGCGCTACCGCCGTTCGACCATCGGTTTCCTCTGGACCATGCTCCAGCCACTCCTCATGATGGGGGTCTATCAGCTGGTCTTCAGCCACCTCTTCCGTTTTCCCATCGCCGACTATGCGATCTATGCCCTGGCCGGCATTCTGTTCTGGAACTTCTTCAGCCAGAGCATCGTCTCGTCGATGAACAGCCTGCGCGGCAATGCCCAGCTCCTCCAGAAGCTACCGGTGCCCAAGGCCGTCTTCCCCCTGGCGACGGTGCTCTCGGGCGTCTTGAACCTGCTCTTCGCCCTGGTACCCATGCTCCTCATCCTCCTCTTCACCCGGCACACCCTTCACCTGTCGCTCCTCTTTTTGCCGGTCGCCATTCTCCTCGCCGCCCTCTTCACCCTGGGCGCCGGGCTGCTGCTCTCGCCGCTCGCCGTCTTCTTCCACGACGTGGTCGAGCTGATCGGCGTGCTCCTGACCCTCCTCATGTACCTCACACCGCTCTTCTACCGGATGCAGGACCTGCCGGAGAAGGTGCGCTGGGTGGTGCGCTTCAACCCGGTGCGCTCGATCCTCGAGGTCTTCCGCGACCCGATCTACTACGCCAAGGTCCCGCCCCTCTCCCACCTCGCGGTCTGCCTGACCATCGCCCTGGTGGCGCTCGCCGTCGGCGCCTACGCCTTCAAGCGCAGCAGCGATCGCATCCCGTTCTACGTCTGAGCCGGATGTCCCCGCCCGACGCAGCGACCGAGCCGCCGCTCGTCCAACTCTCCGGGGTTTCGCTCTGCTATCGCCTCGCCAAGCAGCGCATCCCCTCGCTCAAGGAGTACGCCATCCACTGGATGAAAGGGGCGCTCTCCTACGAGAAGCTGTGGGCCCTGAGGGACGTCGACTTCACCGCCCGGCGCGGCGAGGTGGTGGGGATCGTCGGGCGCAACGGGGCCGGCAAGAGCACCCTCCTGAAAGTCATCTCGCAAGTCTTGAAGCCGACCGGCGGGAAGATCGAGATCCGCGGCCGGATCGCCCCCATCCTGGAGCTGGGGACCGGCTTCGACCACGAGCTCACCGGGATGGAGAACATCTACCTGAACGCCCTCCTCCTCGGCCGCTCGCGCAAGGAGATCGACGCCCGGCTCGCCCAGATCGTCGACTTCTCCGGCCTGGGCGACTTCGTGCGGGCGCCGATCCGCAACTTCTCGACCGGCATGCTCGCCCGCCTGGGCTTCTCGATCGCCACCGCCTGGCTGCCCGACATCCTCATCCTCGACGAGGTGCTGGCGGTAGGGGACGCGAGCTTCACCAAGAAGTGCACCGACCGCATGCGCGAGTTCCACGACGCCGGCACCACCGTCCTCCTGGTCTCCCACAACGCCCAGGCGATCCGCGACAGCTGCACCCGCTGCGTCTGGCTCGACGCCGGCCGGGTGCGGATCGACGGCTCCCCCCCCGAGGTCCTCGATCACTACGCGCACGACCGCGGCACCGAGCCGGTCGAGCGGCAGCCCGGCTAGTCGGTTTTGCCACCTGTCACCTCCGCGTAGATCGCCGCCAGCCGGGCGGTGACCGCGGCCGGGGTGTGGCGCTGACGCAGGGCGGTCCGCCCGGCCGCAACCAGGGAGCGGACGAGCCCGGGCTCGGCGTGGAGACGAACGAGGGCATCGGCGAAGCCGGCCGGGTCGCACGCCACCAGGAGCTCCCGGCCCAGCTCGGCGCCCAGCCCCGAGACCGCCTCAGGGGTTCCCACGACCGGCACCCCGCGCGCCCAGGCCTCGAGGATCTTCATCCGCACCCCGGAGGCGATGCGGACGGGCACGGCGAGGATGGCGCCGGGAGCGAAGGCGTCGGTGCTCGAAACGGGCGCGGGATGGGCGACCACACCCGGTTCTGGCGTCCCCTTTCCCCCCTCTCCGAAGAGGTGAAGGACGGCGCCGGGAAGCGCGGCCCGGACGACGGGCCAGACCGTGCTCCGGAACCAGGCGACGGAGTCGGCGTTGGGGAGCCAGCCGGCGCTCCCCAGGACGACGACCGCCGGGTTGCCGGCCAGGGCGGTCCCCCCGGGAGGGAGATTCGCCGGGAACGGCGCGGCCACCACGTGTACCCTGCCGGCCGCCCCGGGTCCACCCAGCGCGGCGAGCCGCATCCCATCCTCCGGAGTGAGCGCCACGGTAGCCGCCACCTCGCGGACCGCTCGCCCCTCCCAGGCTGCCAGGCGCCGCGCCTCCAGGCCGAGCAGCGGTGACAGGCCACCGCGCTGGCGCGCCGTCGCCTGCCAGAGATCGCTCTCGACGTTCTGCGCCCGCAGGACGATCGGCGGAAGAGGCACCCCTTCGCGGCGCACCCGCGGCAGGGCCTGGAGCTGTTCGGCATGGAGCAGGTCGAACGGCTCGGCGGCGAGGAGCCGCGCCACTTCCCGTTGCACCGCGGGCAGAGAGTGCCGGGCGATCGAGAGGGGCATCCCCCTCCCCGCCGCGCGGCCGAGGGTGACGAGCCTTCCCGCCGGCCGCGCCGCCACCAGGTGCGGGACGCAGAGCGGACGCAGGGCGCTCGCCACCGAGCCGAGGTCGAAGCGCGCCGGGTCGATCGGGGCCACCAGCGCCAGCCGGTGCCCGGCCGCGGCCAGCCCCTCCAGGGTATGGAGGAGCAGCAGCCGGCCGCCGTCGAGCGGCGGCCAGGGCGCCTTGGTCGCCAGAACGAGGATCTTCACCTCACGCCAACTCCATACCGCTCAATGACATACCTCGACTTTCGAAATCCCAGAAAAATGTCTTGCCAGATCGGCGGAATTTCTCCGTCTCTCTGGGTATGTTAGCCCGAGCGACAGCCGCCACCCCATGGGGCATCGAGGCCCGCCCCGTCCAGGTGGAAGTAGACGTCCACAGTGGCCTGCCCCAAGTCCAGATCGTCGGCCTGCCTGATGCCTCGGTTCGCGAGAGCCGGGAGCGGGTGCGATCGGCGATCAAGAACTGCGGTTTCGACCTGCCTCCCAAGTCGGTGGTGATCAACCTCGCCCCGGCCGACCTCCGGAAGCAGGGGAACCACCTCGATCTCGCCATCGCCCTGACCCTCCTCGCCGCCCACGGCCAGCTCCCTCAGGAGGTGCTCGCCGGCCGGCTGCTCTGCGGTGAGCTCGGCCTGGACGGCGCCGTGCGCTCGGTGCGCGGCGGCCTCGCCATCTCCGACCTCGGCCATCGCCTCGGGGTCTCCGAGGTCCTCCTCCCCGCGCCCAACGCTGGCGAGGCCGCGGCCCTGGGCACGGTACCGGTCATCCCGATATCGAGCCTGGCCGAGGCCATCCGGCACCTGCTGGGCACCGATCCCCTCCCCGCCGCTCTCGCCCCCCCGCTCGCCGTCATCACCTGGAGCTCGCCGCCGGACCTCGCCGAGGTGCGCGGCCAGGAGTCGGCCAAGCGAGCCCTGGAGGTGGCGGCCGCGGGGGGCCATAACCTCCTCTTCATCGGCCCCCCGGGCTCGGGCAAGACCATGCTCGCCCGCCGCCTGCCGGGGATCCTGCCACCGCTCACCCTCGCCGAGTCGATCGCGGTCACCAAGATCCACTCCCTGGTCGCCGAGGAGCCGCCGGCGGGCCTCCTGCGCGAGCGCCCGTTCCGGAGCCCCCATACCGGCACCTCGACCGCCGGCATGATCGGTGGCGGCCCGCTCCCTCGTCCGGGCGAGGCGAGCCTCGCCCACAACGGCGTTCTGTTCCTGGACGAGCTACCGGAGTTCCGGCGCGACACCCTGGAAGCCCTGCGCCAGCCGCTGGAGGAGGGGGTGGTGAGCGTCGTCCGGGCGCGCGCCCACCTCCTCTTCCCCGCCCGTTTCTCCCTCCTCGCCGCGATGAACCCCTGCCCCTGCGGCCACCTGGGCGACCCGCGCTACGACTGCCGCTGCCCGCCGCCGCTCGTCGAGCGCTACCGGGGAAGGGTCTCGGGGCCGCTCCTCGACCGCATCGACCTCCACGTCGAGGTGCCGGCGGTCACCCTGCGCGAGCTGCGCACCACCGCCGGCGAGCCCACCGCCCTAGTGGCCGCCCGGGTGGAAAGCGCCCGCGCCCTCCAGCGCGAGCGCTTCGGCCCCGCCACGACGACGCCGATCAACGCCGCGATGGGACCCGGCGATCTCGCCCGGCACTGTACCGTCGAACCGTCCGGCCGCTCTCTCCTCGACGCCGCCTTCGAGAAGCTCGGTCTCTCGGCCCGCGCCCTCGACCGGATCCTCAAGGTGGCACGTACGATCGCCGACCTGGGAGGCGGCGGCCCGATCCGCGCCTCCCACCTGGCGGAGGCGATCCAGTACCGGAGCCTCGATCGGCGGGTGACGCTATGAGGTGCCCGGTGCTGCAGCTTGACAGCTCGTTAACCAGGAGGTTAACATGAAGCTCGTCAGGATCGGGTGGGAGAGCTGGGAAGTCCTCGCGGTCTGCGATCTTCGAGGCCGCTGCCAGGTGCTCGACTTCCTGGACGATTTCGAGCGGTCCTCGCCGGCGGCCGCGTACGCCATGATCGCCCTCCTCCGGCAGACTCTGCCACAGGAGGGGCCGCCCAGGAGCGAGCCGCTCTGTAAATCGCTCGGGAACGGCATCTATGAGCTGCGCAAGCAGCCGAAGGGGAAGAAGCTCCGAGTCGTCTGGTTCTATGGCGTCGGACAGGTCGTAGTCTGCACGTACGCCTTCAGCAAAGCGGAGAAGACGCCCCAGATCCGGGTCGAGCAGTCGCGGTTGCTGCGCAAGCAGTATCTGGCCGCCCGGACTCGGGGCGACCTCGAAATCATCGACCGGGAGGGATGAGCATGATGACCGAACAGGATCAAAATCTCGAGCGCTATCGACAGCTCTTCGAGCGAGCGGAAGCCTCGCCCGACTATTGGAACGCGGTGGCCGCCCACGAGTTCGTCCGCGAGCTCGAGCGGCGATTGGAGGAACAGGGCATCTCCCGTGCCGAGCTGGCCCGCCGTCTCGGCACCTCGAAGGCGTACGTCACCAAAGTACTGAGCGCCGACGCCAACTTCACCCTCGCGACCATGAACCGCCTCGCCGCGGCGGTGGGGGGAACGGTGCATTTCCGGATCGAGGACTGGAAGGCGGCGCAGGAACACGGGGCTGATCGCCAACCGCCCAAGGGTGGCGAGGCGCGACCCTCGGGCCGCGCCAGGCACCGGAGCGTCCCCTAGACCGGCGCCGACGCCTCGGCGCTACACGGAGGTGCCGTCCGGCGGGATCGGATCGCCGGGCGGTTCCTTCGAAAAATCGGTGTCCGACCGCTGGTCCAGCCGCACCAGGCGGAAAACGCCCTCGCGGATGACGCGCCGCAGGACGATGTCCACGAGCGTCGTCTGGTTTGGCTTGACCACGCTTTCGAGCATCTTGGCAGCGGCTTCGAGCTCGGCGTGGAGGTAGTGCGCCAAGCCGCTCGCGAGATGCGGGTCGATGAGGAAGCCGAGCTTGGCGGCGCCATCGAACGCGTCGCGCTTCTTGCCGTCCCTCTCGACCGGCGGGAAGCCGAGCATGGCGTCGGAGTTGAGAAAGTAGGTCAGCGTGCCGGTGTGGCGATGGTTGAGCTGCCGGTCGCCGAAGAAGCCCTTGGGCAGCAGGTCGGGCGACGGCTTGCGCTCGGGCTGGCTCTGCGGCGTCGCGCTGAGCTTGAGGTCGAACTCGCCGATCAGGCCACCCTGATCGTCCTGCAGGCGGAAGATCACCTGGGAGTAGCGGTCGGTAAAGTAGACCGTATCGGGCAGAACCACCCGTTTCGCGATCTCGACGCGCTCTACCTCCTGCGTCGCCGCGTTCTCGCTGTCGAAAGCCGCGCGCAACACCTCGTATTCTGCGAAGCTCGCAACGCGGAGGCAGCGCAGCACGGCCTCCACCGTGGGATGGGCTGCGCCGTCGTCCTTGACGCTCCTGATGATCCCGATGGCGCTGCCCGAATGGGCTCTCCCGGGGACGATCTTGAAGGCCGTCGGGGGCGCCGTACGGGTCCTCTTGACCTCGAGGCGAGGCGCAACCGGCTTGCCCTTCTCCAGCCTGACGAGCTCCTGCTCGAGCCGCACGGAGGTGGCGTTCAGGTTGGCGGCCGCGACCCGGACCACGCCGTCGGAGCCCGCCTCGCCGGTATAGGGGTTGACGTGGTCGTAGAGCTTGCGGTCGATGGTCTGGCCGGTCAGGACGAACGGGAAGACCCCGGACGTCTCGACGACGTTCTTGGGCGCCTCGATCCACTTCCGGTTGAGCTCCCAGGACTCGGGGCTGCCGAGCTCCAGCCAGTCGAGGACGCCGGTGCCCGGCTCCACGCCTTCGAAGAACGTCTTGATGCGGGAGAGCCGGCTCTTGCCGAGTTGGGCGAGCGCCGAGCCGAAGTTGGCCGGGGCCAGCATGACCAGATGGCTCATCGGGCAGGCCGTCTTCCGGTCGAGGTAGAAGCGCTGCCACCAATCGCGCACCACCGGGCCGCCGGTCGAGTGCGTGATGCAGGCGAAGCGCTCGCCATCGGCCAGCTCCTTCTGCACCGCCGCCGCGAAGCCCCGCGAGAGGTCCGCCACCTGGACCTCGTCGCGGAAGCTCACGTACTTGCCGAGCCAGACGTGCTTGACGTCGATGGGGCTCCCCAACTTCGCCGCCTCACTGCGGAGGCGTTCGGGGAGTTGGCCGTAGGTATTGGTGTTGCGGACGCTCCACCCGTGGACGAAGACGACGGTCTGGGGAAAGGGCATGGACGTGGGTCCTCCTGTCGAACCAGTGAATCGAGCTCCTTCAGTCTAGCAGGATCTACTGCTCACAAAGGAGCGATCAACCGCCGCAGACCGTCGCCTCCCGCCCGCCACCCTATCCCGAGAACCAAGACGTCGAGCCCCAACAGTGCAGCCAGGGCAGGAGTCGCCGGCAAGGCGCGGAGCGCCAGGAGGTCGAGGCCGAGGAGGAGCGCGCTCGCGGCCACGAGCAGAGCCCGCACCGGGGTCAGGGGGGTCTGCTCCTGGAGCAGCCCCCGCAACCCGCCTTCGATCTCCAACCCCAGATCGGCGTCCCAGGCGCTCCCCCAGGCGAAGACGGCGGCGAGGCCGGTGACGAGCAGGACGACGGCGACGGTCGCCGTAGCCAGCTGGCGCGCGGGGAGGCCGGCCGCGAGGCCGACGAGGAGCGCCGCGCCGACTCCGCCCACCAGGAAGGGGACCAGGAGAGCGGCGAGCTTGGCCCGTAGGAGATCGGCGTGGGAGAGGGGGGCGGTCAAGAGGAGGGCGAGCCGGTTTCCCTCGGCTCCCAGGGGGCTCGACGAACCATCCACCAGGATCATCAACGAGAGGAGAGCGATCACCGCCGGCAAAGTCAGGGTGTCGGGCAGGCCGCGGGCGACGAGCACCTCATGGAAGCGGGGAAAGCCGGCGAGGAGGGCGGCGACGAGGCCGAGCCGGACCCAGTCCACCCACTGCCGGCCGCGGACTTGGAAGCCGCGAGTGAGGAGCGCCGCCGTGGGGGTCCGCCACAGGGCGAGACCACGGGTGACGAGGCGCAAGAGCCGGCGGCGCCGGGACCGGGGGCTCGCCGCGAGGAGGTTCTGGAAGGCCCGCTCGTAGAGCCGCCCGAGGTTTCCCGCCAGTGGCCCGAGGACGACGATCAGGACGATCCCCCAGAGGACGGCCACAGCCCCCGGCCCCGGCAGGGCGGAAGCACGACGGAGGAGGACCACGGCGACGGCGCCTACAGCCAGTGCGACGAACAGGGCGAGCCGCCGATGGAGCGGAGAGAGGGCCGCGGCGAGCGCCAGGCCGACCCCCACCCCGGCGAGCCCCATCCCCTGGCCCAGGAGCGCCACGGCGATCCAGGGCCAGGCCCGCGCTCCGAGGGTGACGAGGAGCGCCGTTCCCAATGATCCCAGAGAGAGGAGCCAGAGATTGCCGAGTTGGGCGGCCGCCGCGACATAGAGCGCTCTCGCCCGTTCCGCCGGGGAGAGCGGCAGGGTGAAAAGGAGGCGGGCCCGGTCGCCCACGGCCTGCTCGCGCAGAACGAGAATCCCGAGCCCCCCAGCCGCCACCCAGGCGCCAAGACAGATCGCCCAGAGCCGGGGGACGAGCCCGGCGGTCTCCTGCCAGGCAAGGAGCAGGTGGGTCAGCCGCCAGGCGCTGGCGGTCGAAAGCCCCAGAGATACCGTGAGAGCCAGGGCGAGGAGGCCGCGCCGCCGGGGATCGCGCCGGAGGCCATTGCCTAAGGAGCGTAGCTGGACGGCGAGGATCGGCCGGATCATACGGCCACCTCCAGCGGCATCTCCTCGGTCAGATCGAGGAAGGCCGCCTCCAGGTCGGGCGCTCCCCCAGCCGCCCGGCCGCGCAGCTCCTCGGCGCTCCCTTCCGCCAGCAAGCGGCCGCGGTGGAGGATGCCGACCCGATGGCAGACCGCCTCGGCGGTCGCCAGGTCGTGGGTCGAGAGGAAGACCGCGGCCCCCGCCCCCGCCAGCCGGGAAAGGAGATCTTTCAAGCGTCGCGCTCCCTTGGGATCGAGCCCGTTCCATGGCTCGTCGAGGATGAGCACGGAAGGCTCATGGAGGAGAGCTCCGGCGAGCGAGAGCTTGCGCTTCATCCCCAGCGAGTAGATACCGCACAGCCGGTCGGCCGCGTCGGTCAGATCGACCGCGGCGAGGAGCTCGGCGATCCGGTCAGCTGCGACCTGGCGCGGAATCCGGCGGAGCTGGGCCAGGAACTCCAGCTGCTCCCGGCCGGTCAGCCGGTCATAGAGGAGCGGCCGGTCGGGGACGTACCCGAAAGCGGCACGGGCGGCGAGCGGCTCCCCAGCGATGTCGTGACCGGCGATCGAGATCCTACCGGCCTCGGGTGCCAGGAGGCCCACCATCATCTGGATCGTCGTCGTCTTCCCCGCCCCGTTCGCCCCGAGGAAACCGTAGATCTCCCCCGATCGCACCGTGAGATCAAGCCCATCGACGGCACGGAGCGACCCATAGCCGCGGACCACACCCGCCACGACCACGGAGGGGGGGAGGGCCGCGGGGCCGGGCGAGGACGGAGCGCAGCCTGTCTGAGACCGTCGGGCGCTTGCGCCCAGAGGGCGAGTTCGAGCACCGCCCGCAGCCCGGTCCCGCGGCCCGGGGGGGAGGCTGAGCGCGGCAAGGAACTCCTCCCGCCGGTCGGCGTTGATCAGGACCTCCACCACCTCTCCCCCTCTCCGGCCCGCGACCTGCCGCAGAGCGGCGAGCGTGAGGAGAACCTGCCCCTCGTGAGAGAAAGCGGCGACCAACCGGCGCTTCCGCGGCTCCACCTCTGCCCGGAGCGGCTGAACCAGCGTGAGCGGCACCGAGACCGGCCGGGCGGCGACGATCTCGTTCCGATCCAGGTCGAGTCGGGTCGGCCCGAAGCGGAGTGCCAGGTGATTCTCCGTCAGCTCGTGCCGGGTCCGGAGCGACCGGGTGAGGAACCCGATCAGGACGACCGGGAGCGCGCCCCAACCCGCCAGGAGGACGGTGCGCAGGGTACCGTGGGCGAACAGCGCGATGACCAGGATCGCCACCCCCGTCTCGACCAGAGCGAGGGCGAGAAACGGGAGAGCGGCAACGAGGAAACGCCCTTTCCGGGACGTGTAGGAGAAGGTTTTTCGGGTGTCGGCCATGGCTTCTGACCCTCCGACGAGCAGCGTAGAGCTTGCCCCAAGGGCAAGGTCAAGGCAGGATGAGTCTGCGATGCGACGCTATTTGAAGATCGGCGAGGTCGCCCACCTCCTGGGGGTGAGCACCAAGACCCTCCGGCACTACCAGAAGGTCGGCCTCCTGGCGGAGCCCGGGCGCTCGGAGGGGGGCTACCGGCTCTATGGCGGCGAGGACCTCCTCCGCCTGCTGCGCATCCGCCGGCTGACCGCCCTCGGGCTGCCGCTCGGCCAGATCCGCACCCTCCTCGCCCAGCCGGAGGGCGGCGAGCCGCTGCGCCGCGCCCTCTCTGACCTGCGCCAGGCTCTCGGCGGGGAGATCGAGCGGCTCGCCTCACGGCAGGCGGCGATCGACCGCCTCCTCGCCGAGGAGGGCGGCGCCGGCTTGACGGCGCCGAGCCGGCCGCCCGCCGACGTGGACGCCGCCCTGGCCCGCTTGCGCCAGCAGCTCGCCGGCGTCGACCCGCAGATCCTCGACCGCGCCTTCGAGCTCGACCGGCGCCTGCTCGGCCTGCTCTACGAGCTCGAGCTGCCCCCGGGCGCCGGCGAGCGGCTGCGCCAGGCTCTCGACCGGCTCGCCGCCGACCCCTCCCCTCTCGCCGCCCTCCTCCCCCTCCTCGCCCGCTGGATCGCTCTCGCCGCGGTCGACGAAGAGGCGCCGGAGGTGGAGACTCTCGCCCTGGACTTCGCTGCCGCCATCCCCAGAGAGCTCGCGTCCGGTTTCGGCGCCAGTGGCTCCGTCAAGCCGGACATCCCGGCTCTGCCGCTCGCCGGCATCTTGGGCGAGGTGACCCGCGGCATCCTCTCCCCCGCCCAGAGCCGTCTCCTGACCCTCCTGCGCGAGCGGCTGCCCAGGGCCTGAAAACAGAAACGGCACCGGGCAGGTGGGCCCGGTGCCGCGCGCTGGTGCTTCAGGCCTTCGCTTCAGCTCACATCATCGCCCGTTCCTGCCCGTGGGCGAGGTTCTTGAGCACCGCGAAGCGGGCCGCCACCGCAGTCTTCAGCCACGAGCCGTGGGTGCGCTCGGCGATGAAACGACGCGCCTCGCGCAGGTCCTCGATCCAGGGCCAGAAGTTCTGCGGGTTGTTGAAGTTGTCGAAGAACTCGTCGGCGATCTCCGGGACCTGCGAGCCGGCGAGCAGCACCTCCCGCCCGGCGGCCGTGATCGGCTCCAGGAAGAGGTTCGAGAAATTCGTGATGTGCTTGGCGTCGCGCTCCCAGAAGTCGTCGAACACCGTCTCCATCCAGCCGGCGTCGAACGGCCGCCGCTCGCGCTCGACGATGCGCTGGGTGACGAGGTGCGCCGCTTTGGAGGCGGCGTTTGAACCCTGGCCGGCGATCGGGTCGTTCAACACCACCGAATCGCCGATTCCCATGACGATGCGGCCTGACGGCAGGTGACCCACCGGCCGGCGGACCTCCGGTGTCATGGCCCCCTTGCTCCAGGCCAGAGGATCGGTGATCTCGACGTTCGCGAAGTGCGGCAGCTCCCACGGCGCGACGTCGGCGACCACCCGGCGGGCGACCTCGATCATCTCCTCGCCGCTCTCGACTTCCCGGAAGCGGTCCATGACGCCGCCGATCCGGCATTCGAAGAGGACGCTGTAGCACGAGCCCACCGTCTTGTCGTGGAAGGGTACCCAGAAGATCTCGCCGTCCGTGCCGGTGAAGCTGAACTTCACGGTGTGGAAAGGCACCTCGGTCCAGGGTGTGAGCCCCTTCAGGTTCATCAGGGCGAGATAGCGCTGCGGCTCGGTGTGGATACTGCGCCGCGGATCGCGCTCGAACAGACGCGAGATCTGCCCCTTGCCTGCGGCCACCACCACCAGCTCATGGGTGGCCGCCAGGGCCTCCAGCGTGTCGAGGTCCACCGGCTTGACCACCAGGTTGCCGCCCCGCCGCTCGAATTCGCGCATCCACTGCGCGAACTTGAGCCGCTGGTCGATCGCCTGGCCGTGCATCGCGAAGCGGCCCTCGACCGTCAGCAGCCGGTGCCGGGGAGTGGGGCTGAAGTCGAGATGGACCCCTTCCCCCCATTGGACCTCCTTGTCCCAGAGGTTCAGGCCGAGCGCCCGCTCGTACGAGAGCGCCCGGTCGAACATGAAGGTCGTCCCGGTGGCCCGGCCGTTGAACCACTCCTCGGCCGAGCGATCGGAATAGACCGTGACGTCATACCCCCATTGAAGAAGACCAAACCCCAGCTGAAGTCCCGCTTGACCTGCTCCTACGATCGCAATTCTTCTCAAGGCATCCTCCCTTACTGGATGGACGGGAAACAGCTTTACATCTACATCTACTGCTTGAACTGACCCCTACAGTCTAAGGTGCGCCGCATGACTGAAACGTTACACCCACATTCAAGGTAATTCATGAACTTGAGCACTACCTGTGAGGGCGCTCCTGCCGGCTGGCTGCACGAAAAGCTCCCCAGGGATCCTCTGGCTGGCGAGATTTGCAAGTTTCATGCACGACCTTCCTGGGTACCGCGCCTCCCGGGTGGGGCCTTGGCCCCGCCCGGGGTGAGGAGGGCATCCCACCCCCAAAGGTTTGTACGGCGCCGGGGGGAACAGGTTCTAATCGACGGCGACTTGGAGGACGCCGCCGTCCCTTGCGATCCCGTTCGGATTAGAATTGTCGAAAGCTAAGGAGCCGCCATGATCCCCTCTCCCTCCGCTCTCTTCCCCCGACGCTCCCCGACCGCGCTCCTGCTCTTCCTTGTCCTTCTCCTTGCCCTGGCGATGGCCAGCCCGATGGCCTTCGCCTCCGATACCCCGGACCCGGCGAGCGTCACCGTGGCCGGCAGCCTGCAGAGCGAGATCGGCTGCTCCGGCGATTGGCAGCCGGACTGCGCTCTCACCCACCTGACCTTCGACAAGGAGGACGGGGTCTGGCAGGGCAGCTTTAGCCTCCCCGCCGGGAGCTACGAGTACAAGGTGGCCCTGAACGACAACTGGGGGGAGAACTATGGCCTCCACGCCCAGCGGGACGGCGGCAACCTCCCGCTGAACCTGAATAGCTCCGGGCCGGTCAAGTTCTACTACGACCACGAGACCCACTGGGCGACCGACAACCGGGGCTCGGTGATCGCCGTCGCTCCCGGCAGCTTCCAGAGCAAGCTGGGCTGCGCCGCCGACTGGGACCCGAGCTGCCTGCGCTCCTGGCTCGAAGACCCGGACGGCGACGGTATCTACACCTTCCGCACCCGGGCTCTCCCGGCCGGCAGCTACCAGGTGAAGGTCGCCATCAACGAGAGCTGGACCGAGAACTACGGCGCGGGCGGAGCGCCGAACGGCGCCAACATCGACTTCACGGTGCCCGCCGACTGCACCGAGATGCTCTTCTCCTACAACGCTTCGACCCACGTCCTGACGGTCGGCGTCGCCCCTCCGGCGCTGCAGCCAGGGAGCGTCACGATCGCCGGGAGCCTGGAGAGCGAGGTCGGCTGCTCCGGCGACTGGCAGCCCGACTGTGCCCTGACCCACCTGGGCTTCGACACCGAGGACGGCATCTGGCAGGGGATTTTCACCCTTCCCGCCGGGAGCTACGAATACAAGGCGGCGATCAACGACAGCTGGACCGAGAACTACGGCCTCCATGCCAGCCCGAATGGCCCCAACATCCCCTTGAACCTCGCTGCCGCCGGGCCGGTCAAGTTCTATTACGATTCCCGCACCCACTGGGTGACCGACAACCAGGGCACGCCGATCGCCGTCGTCCCGGGCAGCTTCCAGAGCAAGATCGGCTGCGCCGGCGACTGGGATCCGGGCTGCCTGCGGTCGTGGCTGGAAGACCCCGCCGGGACCGGCAGCTCTTCCTTCTCGGCCTGGCTGCCGGCCGGCAACTACGAGGCGAAAGTCGCGATCAACGAGAGCTGGAGCGAGAACTACGGGGCAGGCGGGGTGCCGAACGGCCCCAACATCCCATTCAGCGTCGCCCAGTCCTGCACCCAGGTCTTCTTCACCTACGACGGAGCGAGCCACCAGTTGACCATCGGCGCCAAGAACGCCCCCAAGGGCAACCTCAAACTGGCCAAGGCCCTCTGGGTCACCGCCGACACCGTGGCCTGGAACTTCGGCCCGGTCCAGGCCGGCCAGACTTTCCATCTCTCCTTTAGCCCCACCGCCAGCCTCGGTCTGGATGGTACCGGCGGGGGCGGCGTCACCGGCGGCTCGTCCATCGCCCTGACCTACGATCCGGCGGGCCTGCCCGCGGCCGTCCAGGCGAAGTTCCCCTACATCGCCTCCTACCACGCCTTCAAGATCTCCCCTGCCGACCTCGGCCAGGTGCGGGACGTCCTGAAAGGCCAGCTCGCGGTCTCGGCGGCCGACTCGACCGGCGCCCTGCTCGACGCCACGTCGGTCCAGATCCCCGGCGTCCTGGACGACCTCTTCTCTTACAACGGTCCCCTGGGCGTCAGCTGGAACGGCGGCGCGCCGACCCTCCGGGTCTGGGCGCCGACCGCGCAGGCGGTCGCCCTCCAGCTCTTCGCCGATTCGAATCCGGCGACCACCGCCACGACGATCCCGATGATCGAGGACCCGGCGACCGGGGTGTGGAGCCTGACCGGGCCGGCGTCGTGGAACCGCCAGTACTACCTCTACCAGGTCGAGGTCTACGCCCCCTCGACGGGAAAGATCGAGACCAACCGGGTGACCGACCCCTACTCCCTGTCGCTCGCCGCCGACAGCACCCGGAGCCAGATCGTCAACCTGGACGACGCGGACCTGCAGCCGTTCGGCTGGTCGATCGTCCCCAAGCCGCCCCTCCAAGCCCCCGAGGACATCTCCCTCTACGAGCTCCACGTGCGCGACTGGAGCATCGGCGACGCGACCGTCCCCGCCCCCTGGCGCGGCACCTTCAAGGCCTTCACCGCCCTCCTCTCGAACGGCATGCGGCATCTCGAAGGGCTCGCCCAGGCCGGCCTCACCCATGTCCACCTGCTCCCCAGCTTCGACTTCGCGAGCGCTCCCGAGCGGCGGCAGGACCAGCTCCAGCCGGCCGGCGACCTGGCGAGCTTCCCGCCGGACTCGCCTCTCCAGCAGGCGGCGATCGCCGCGGTCAAGGACCAGGACGGCTTCAACTGGGGCTACGACCCGCTGCACTACACGGTCCCCGAAGGCAGCTATTCGACCCAGCCCGACGGCCCGACCCGCATCCGCGAGTTCCGCGAGATGGTCGAGGCGCTCAACCTGGCGGGCTTACGGGTGGTGATGGACGTCGTCTACAACCACACCGTCGCCGCCGGGGAGAACCCCCACTCGGTCTTGGACCAGGTCGTCCCCGGCTACTACCACCGGCTGGACGAGAACGGGGCGATCGCGACCAGCTCCTGCTGCCCGAACACCGCCTCCGAGCACCTCATGATGGAGAAGCTCATGGTCGACTCGCTCCTGACCTGGGCCCGGGCCTACAAGGTCGACGGCTTCCGCTTCGACCTGATGGGCCACCACATGAAGTCGAACATCTTGAAGATCCGTGACGCCCTCTCCGCCCTGACCCCCGCCCACGACGGCGTCGACGGCAGCAAGATCTACCTCTACGGCGAGGGCTGGAACTTCGGCGAGGTGGCGAACAACGCCCGCGGCGTCAACGCCACCCAGGCGAACATGGCCGGCACCGGGGTCGGCACCTTCAACGACCGGACGCGCGACGCGGTGCGCGGCGGCGGCCCCTTCTCGGGCCTCCAGGAGCAGGGCTTCGCCAACGGCCTCTGGTACGACCCCAACGCCACCGACCAGGGAGGCCTGGCGGCCGAGCTCGCGACCCTCCTCCATCGCTCGGACTGGATCAAGACCGGCCTCGCCGGCGAGCTCGCCGACTTCACCTTCGTCGACGCCAACGGCCACACGGTGACCTCGGCCCAGGTCGATTACCAGGGCCAGCCGGCCGGCTACACCGCCGATCCGCAGGAGGTCATCCACTACGTCGACGCCCACGACAACGAGACCCTCTGGGACGTCAACCAGCTGAAGGCCCCGGTCACCGCGACGATGGCCGAACGGGTGCGGATGCAGACCCTGGGGGCGAGCGTCATCGCCCTCGGCCAGGGCATCCCCTTCTTCCACGCCGGCATCGACATCCTGCGTTCGAAGTCGCTCGATCGCAATAGCTACAACTCCGGCGACTGGTTCAACCGGCTGGACTTCACCTACCAGTCGAACAACTGGGGCGTCGGCCTGCCGCAGGCGAGCGACAACCAGGCCAACTGGCCGATCCAGGGGCCGCTCCTCGCCAACCCCGCCCTGAAGCCGGCCTCGTCCGACATCCTGCGGGCCAATGCCAGCTTTCGGGAGCTCCTGGCGATCCGCCAGAGCTCGCGCCTCTTCCGCCTGCCCTCGGGCGACGCCATCCGCGCCCGCCTGCATTTCCTGAACACCGGGGCCGGACAGGTGCCCGGCCTCGTCGGCATGACTCTCGCGGACGGCGACGGCGCCTTCGACCGCCGGCGCCAGACGATCGTGGTCTTCTGGAACGCCACCAAGCAGTCCATCTCTTTCCCCGTCGCGAGCCTCGCCGGGCACAGCTTCTTCCTCCACCCCATCCAGGCGCACTCGGTCGACCCGGTGGTGCGGACCGCGGCGTTCGCCTCCGTCACCGGCACCTTCACCGTCCCGGCCCGCACGGCCGCCGTCTTCGTCGAGCCGCGTTCGTTCGCCGATCAGATCCGGCTGCTCGCGGGAGACGTCCTCGCCCTCGTCCACCAGGGGGTCCTGAATACCGGCCAGGGCAACGCCTTCCAGGCGAAGCTCGACGCCGCGCTGGCGCAGATCGGGAAGGGTCACACCACCCCGGCCGCCAACCAGCTCGGCGCCTTTGAGAACCAGGTCCGGGCCTTCGTACAGTCCGGCATCCTGAGCGTCGATCAGGGAAGCGCCCTGACCGCCAACACCGACGACCTCCTCGCCCAGCTGAACGGAGGGGAGTAGATCCTCACCCCCGGCCCCTCTCCCGTCCCCTCTCCTACGGCCAAAAGGGGCCTGAACTGCTCGCCGGGATAGGAAACAGCGTTTCGCCGAAGGTTGTAGAGACGTCCCAGGTCCTGAACGATATCCTTCGCAGGCCACGGGGACTGCGGGACGTCTCCGCATAGGGTTGGCGTCCCCTACACGCGACATCCCCTGCCTTGGCGGTCCCTTGCGGTCCCCCGCGATTCTCGACCGGCAAACGGGC
>DASQPA010000299.1:0-3163 GCA_035644215.1 Thermoanaerobaculia bacterium | reverse complement strand
GCCGGGGCGTTGCCCCGGCGGAGACGGCCCGCGGTCCCCGTGGCCTGCGAGCCGATATCGTTCAGGACCTGGGCGCGTCTCTACCCCCTGCGGCGCTTGACAGCCTCCGGAGGGCCACTCATACTCACACCCATGAGTATGACGAAACGACTTCAGATCCCGGTCGGCGACCAGGAGTGCGAGCATTTCCAGGCTGCTGCGCGCCGGGCGGGCCTGCCGCTGGCCGAGTGGGCCCGGCGGCAACTGCGGGAGAAGGCGGACGAGGTCCTCGGCGAGGCTGCCTTGCGTCCCCGCGAGGCCCTGGCCCTGCTCAAGTCGCTCGCAGGTCCCGTCGGCCCCGTGGAGACCCTGATCGAAGAGTCCGTGGCCGGACGCTATTCGTGATCCTGATCGACGCGAACATCTTCATGTACGCCGCGGGGCGGGAGAGCCCGCAGCGGTTGCCCTGCCAGCGATTCCTGGAAAAAATCGTCGCCGGAGAAGGTCCCGCGGCCTGCACCGATGCCGTGCGCCTCCGGGCTCCCGTTCGAGCCCTGAACCGCACCGCCGCCGACCTTCGACGAAGGCGGTAGAGACGCCCCAGGTCCTGAACGATACCCTGCGCAGGCCACGGGGACCGCGGGGCGTCTCCGGATCGGGTGGTCGCCCCCTACACGCGTCAAAAACAGGCCGGGGCGTTGCCCCGGCGGAGACGGCCCGCGGTCCCCGTGGCCTGCGAGCCGATATCGTTCAGGACCTGGGCGCGTCTCTACCCCCTGCGGCCAGAGTCATCCGACCTCCCGCACCCTGCATCCGATCCCCCACACCCTGCTCGCCGACCGTCCGCGCCTTGCAGCCGATCCCCCGCACCCTGCTCGCCAGCCCTCCGCGTCCTGCAGCCGATCACCGCCACCCTGCTCTCCGGTCCTCCGCGTCCTGCAGCCGATCACCGGCGCCCTGCAGCCGGTCTCCGGCACTCTGCAGCCGATCACCGCCACCCAACCCGCCAGGCCCCGGCGCCCTGCAGCCGATCCCCGACACCCTACCCGCCGGTCCCCGTGTGCAGGGCGCGAGAGGCCCGCTGCACCTCCTTTCCCCTCGGCCGCGAGCATCATCCCGCACAAATCAAAATTCCTCGGCGCAAAGTGTCGACTTCTCCGGCTCACTCCGTATATGGTACCGCAGAAGGTTCTCAGACAGAGCACTGTGCGAGCTCGTAAGGAAGGCCAACGACGGGACGGAGGAGGGGGTATGCAGATCGCGAAGGTCCTGAAGATTCGCTTCTGGGGGAAAACGGCGCTGCAGATCGAGCAGGCTGCGGCGGCGGAGAGGGTGGCCGCGACGGAGATCCTGCGGCGGGCGGTGCAGCTGTACTTCAGCGTTCATCCAGTGAATCCTACTGTAGAAGAATGTGGCGGAGGGCCCACGGAGGGGTCAACTTGTCCCCTCGAAGGGCCCACCGCCGCTCCCCCCTCTTCTCCTCCCCCCTCGTCTCCCCCTGCACCCCCTCTGACTCCCCCCTCTGTATCTCCCCCCGCACTGAGTGCCGCGGCGTCCCGGCACGCCCCGGCACCGGGCACCAACGGCCTGCTCTTCCCGGAGCTCGGCGAGCCCGCCGAGCCCGAGCCCGCCACGCCTGCCGAGCCCGAGCCGGCGCCGCCGGTCGCCCCGCCTCCCCTGCTGCTCTTCCCCTGCATCCGCGACCGGCGGACCCAGCAGGCGAAGGAGGCGAAGGCGGAGTGGCCGCTCCCCGCCGGGCTCGTCGCCCGCTGGGAGGAGGCCTTCCCCGGCATGGACGTCCTCGGCGAGGCGCGCAAGGCCCGCGAGTGGGTGCTCGCCCATCACCTGAAAACCTACAACGGCATGCGCGCCTTTCTGTTCCGCTGGCTCAGCCGGGCGCAGAACTCGGGGCGCTTCATGCGGCGGGCCGCCGGCAGCTCCGCGGCCGCCGGAGGGACACCGCCGAGCCTCCGGGAGGCCCACGGGTTCGCCAGCTGGGAGGAGTGGGAAACCACGCTGCGCCAATACTTCACGGGGCCGGAGCTCGACCAGGAGATCCTCAACCTGGCGGCGATCCGGGCGCAGTGGGAGGCCCGGCATGGCTAGGACGCGGTCGTTGGGCGAGCTGCTCGCCGCCGTGGAGCGCCGGATCCTCCACAGCCAGGCCAGGGAGGCCGGCGAGGCGACCGAGCCGGCGCCGTGCGTCCTGCCGCCCGGGCACGACTGCATGGGCGGCTGGCACCTGCGCCCCGACGGCGGCTGGGGGACGGCGTACGGCCGCTGCCCGCGGTGGCAGGCGCGGCGCGCCGAGACGGCGGCCCGCGAGGTCGCCGGGGAGCAGACCTTCGAGTCCTTCGAAGGCCTCCGCGAGCCCGCCGCCTTCCAGGCGGCGCGCGCCTGGGTGGCGGCCGGCCGGGCCGGGAGCGGCACCCTCGCCCTCCTCCGGCCGGAGGCCCTCGACACCAACACCGGCTGCGGCAAGACCCACCTCCTGCGCGCCGCCGCCCGCGAGCTGGTGCGCGGCGGCCGCCAGGTCGAGCTCGCCACCGCGCTGGCACTCACCGCCGTGATGCGCGGCCGGGGGCTGTACGACAACGCCGAGCGCTCCGAGGCGGACCTCGTGGCCCGGCGCTGGAGCCAGGCCGACGTCCTCCTCCTCGACGACCTCGGCCAGGAGGAGTCCGCCGGACCGGCCACCGCGGGCTTCCTCGTCGGCCTGCTCGACCAGCGCGAGGGCCGGCCCCTGGGCTGGAGCACGAACCTGAGCGAGTCCGGCCTGCGCCGGCGCTACGGCGCGCCCCTGGTGTCGCGGCTGCTGAGCGGCGCCCTCACCCCCGTCCTCCTCGGGCGGGACTACCGGCTAAAGCCTTCCTCATGAGCCCGGAGCGCGCGGCGTGAAGGAGGGCGAGATCACCGGCGCGGTGCGGCGGTTCCGCCAGGCGGTCCACGCCTACGGGGAGCTGTCGCGCGACCTCGAACAGGCGCGCCGGAACGTCGAGGAGGCGGCCGGTCGCTACCCCGCCCTGGGGCCGGCGCAGCGGCTCTTCGAGCGGGCGACCCGCTGGCTGGAGATGATCGGCGCCGCGGTGGCGGACGTGCCCGGTCTGGCCGAGGAGCTGGAGGAGGAGCAGCTGCGGCTCACCCGCCTGCGCACCCTGGCCGAGCGCCACGGCATCGAGGTCCG
>DASQPA010000298.1:0-5124 GCA_035644215.1 Thermoanaerobaculia bacterium | reverse complement strand
TGCCGTCGGCCTTCGTCTTTCTCGATGCGCTCCCCTGGACCGTCCACGGCAAGGTCGACCGGCAGGCTCTGCCGGACCCGGAGCTCCAGAGGGAAGGGGAGGGCGTCGCGCCGCGCAACCCGGTCGAGGAGCAGGTGGCCGCCGTCTTCCGCGAGGTGCTGGGGATCGACCGGGTGGGCGTCGACGACAGCTTCTTCGCACTCGGGGGGCACTCGCTCCTTGCCACCCGGGCGACCTTCCGGCTTTCTGCTGTGACGGGCGTCCCGGTGCCGGTCACCGCCCTCTTCGAGGCCCCCACCGTGGCCGGTCTGGCGGAGTGGCTGGAGCATGCCGGCGGTGAGACGGACGAGGGGGCCACGTCGTTGGCGCCGCCGGCTCCAGAGTCCGGGCTCCATCCGCTCTCCCTCGCCCAGCGGCGGCTCTGGTTCCTCTCTCTCCTCGAACCGGGGAACCCGCTCTACAACCTCCCGGTCCCTTTGCGCCTCGTCGGTCGGCTCGACGTCTCCGCCCTCGGCCGGGCCCTGGCCAGGATCGTGCGCCGGCACGAGCCGCTGCGCACCGTCTACGCCGAGCAGGGCGGCGAGCCGGTGCAGGTGGTGCTGCCGCCCCCGGTGGCCCCACCGCTTGCGCGGCTCTCTCTTTCCACCCTGCCGGGACCGGCCCGGTCGGCGGCCCTGGACGCCATCCTGGGTGCGGAGGAGCGGCTGCCGTTCGACCTGGAGCGCGGGCCGGTGGCCCGCTTCCGGCTCGTCGAGCTGGGACCGGAAGAGCAGGTCCTCATCGCGACCTTCCACCACATCGCGACGGACGGCTGGTCGATGGGAGTCTTCGCACGGGAGCTGGGAGCGCTCTACGCCGGGTCCACTCTGCCGGAGCTGCCGCTCTGCTATGCCGACGTCGCCCGGCGGGAGCGCCAGGACCTGGCCCGCGGCTTGCTGGAGCGCCAGCTCGACTTCTGGCGCGACCGACTCGCCGGCCTCCCGATCCTCGAGCTGCCGGCCGACCGGCGGCCACCCCATCCCGGACCGCGCGGGGCGAGCCGGCCGTTCGACCTCCCGGTCGACCTCGCCGCGGCGCTTGCCGCCTTCGGGCGCGGCGCCGGGCTCACCCCGTTCACGGTGCTCCTGGCCGGCTTCGCCACCCTCCTTGCCCGGCTCTCCAGCCAGGACGACTTCGGGATCGGCGTGCCGTCCTCAGGAAGGAGCCGGCCGGAGACCGAGGGGATGATCGGCTTTTTCGTCAACACCCTGGTGCTGCGCCCGGAGCTCGGCGGCGATCCGCCTTTCGCCGCGCTCGCGCGGCGGATGCAGGACGCCGTGGTGGCGGCGCAGGCGAACCAGGAGGTGCCGTTCGAGACGCTGGTCGAGGCGCTGCAGCCGGAGCGCGCACCGGGCCTCACTCCTTTCTTCCAGGTGATGTTCGCCTTCCTGAACGATCCCCAGGCGCCGGCCTCGTCGCTCTCCCTGCCCGGGCTTTCTGCCACTTTGATCGAGCGCGACCCGCCGCTCGCCGAGTTCGACCTCACCCTGTCGATCCACGAGTGGGAGGGGCGCCTCCGGGGGGGGCTCCAGTACAGGGTCGACCTCTTCGACGCGCCGACCGTCGCTCGCTGGGCCGGGCACCTCCGCACCCTGCTCGCCGGCGCGGCGGCCGACCCGGCGCGACCGCTCTCCGCCCTTCCCCTCCTCTCCGCCGCGGAGCGCCGGCAACTCGCCGAGTGGAGCGGCGAGCCGGTCGCCGCCGTTGCCGCCACCCTCCACCAGCGGTTCGAGGAACAGGTGGAGCGCGCGCCGGACGCCGTGGCCCTCGTCGCCGGAGTCGCCGGGGAGGCGGCGCTCTCCTACGGCGAGATGGAGGCGCGGGCGAACCGGCTGGCCCGCCACCTGCTCGCCCTGGGGATCGGCCTGGAGGCGCGGATCGCCGTCTGCCTCGACCGCTCGGCCGAGCTCGACCTGGTGCTCTTGGCCGTGCTCAAGGCCGGCGGCGTTCATCTGCCGCTCGACCCCAGCTATCCGCCGGAGCGGATGCGCGTCATCCTGGAGGACGCGGGAGCCGCCGTTCTGGTGAGCGACGCGGGCGCGATCTCCCGGCTGCCGCTCGAAGGATTACGGGTGGCGCCCGCCACGGTCCTCCTGGACCGCGACGCCGCGGCGATCGCCCGGCACGATGCGGTTCCCTCCGGCGTCGAGGTCGACCCCCACGCCCTCGCCTACATCATCTACACCTCCGGCTCGACCGGCCGTCCCAAGGGGGTCGGCGTGCCGCACGGCGCGGTCACCTCCCATGTGGACGCGGTCCGCCATGCCTACGGGATCGGCCCGCGCGACCGGGCGCTCCAGTTCTCCTCGCCCGGCTTCGACGTCTCGATCGAGCAGGTGCTGGTGGCCCTTTCCTCGGGCGCCGCCCTGGTCCTCCGCGGCGCCGAGCTGTGGACTCCTTCCGAGATGACCCGGCGAATCGCCGAGCTGCAGATCACCTACCTGGACCTGCCGACCGCCTACTGGAACCGCTGGGCGAGCGATGCCGGCGACGCCTTTGCGGAGAGTATCGAGAGCGGCGATCCCGGCGACAGGGGTGAAATCGGGCCGAGCCTGCCCCTGCGCGTCGTCGTGGCGGGAGGGGAGGAGATGCTCGCCGGCAACGTCCGGCAGTGGCTGCGCTCGCCGCTCGCCGGGGCGCGATTGTTGAACGGCTACGGCCCCACCGAGGTGGTGGTCACCGTCACTCTGCACGAGGTCGACCCTGATGACGGCGAGGCGGCCGGCCGGCGAACCCTGCCGCCGATACCGCTCGGCCGGCCGGTGGCGGGCAACTCGGTCCGGGTGCTCGACCGCTTCGGCCAGCCGCAGCCGCTCGGGGTCCCGGGCGAGATCTGCGTCGGCGGACCGCAGGCCCGCGGCTACCTGGAGCGGCCGGAGCTGACCGCGGCGCGCTTCCCCCCCGATCCCTTCTCCGGCCAGCCCGGGACGCGGCTCTACAAGACCGGCGACCGGGGCCGGACGCGGCCCGACGGCCGGCTGGAGTTTCTCGGCCGCATCGACGAGCAGGTGAAAGTGCGCGGCTTCCGCATCGAGCTGGGGGAGGTCGAGGCCGCCCTCACCCGGCACCCCGCCGTGCGCGAGGCAGCGGTGCTGGCCCTCCCGGCGGGGAGCGGCGCCTCGCGGGCGGACCGCACTCTGGCCGCCTGGGTGGTCCCGGCAATGCCGGCGATAGGCGACGGAGCGGACCTCGCCGTCGTTCTCGGCGCCGACCTGCGCGCGCTCCTCCCCGAGTACATGGTGCCGACCGCCTGGGTGGTCCTCGCGGCGCTCCCTCTGAACGCCCACGGCAAGATCGACCGCCGCGCCCTCCCGCCACCCGCGCGCACCGCCACCGGAGAGGCCGCGGGACGGGCCCCCGCAAGCCCCGAGGAGGAGCTGCTCGGCGAGCTCTACGCCGAGCTCCTCGACCGCCCCCGGGTGGGGATGGACGACAGCTTCTTCCAGCTCGGCGGTCATTCGCTCCTCGCCACCCAGCTCGCCTCCCGGGTGCGCGCCGTCTTCGGCATCGAGCTGCCGCTCGCCGCGATCTTCGAGGCCCCCACCCCGGCGGCCCTGGCGCTCCGCCTGAAGGCCCTCCGCCGGGCGCGGGCGGCGACCGGAGCCGAGCCGCTGCTGGTCCCCACCGCGACCGCGGCTCCGGCGCCGCTCTCCTTCTCCCAGCAGCGGCTCTGGTTCCTCAACCAGCTGGAGCCGGACGATGCCTATCACGTCCCCGGCGCCCTCCGCCTGCGCGGCCTGCTCCGCGAGGCGGTGCTGGCTCGCGCCCTGGAGCAGATCGTCCGCCGCCACGAGGCCCTGCGCACGGTCTTTCCGGCGGTTGAAGATGGACGCGGGGGACGCGGTGCGGTCCAGGTGGTCCTCCCGCCCGTCCCGCTGGAGCTGCCGACGACCGATCTCGTCGCCCTGCCGGCCGCGGCGCGGGAGGCGGAGGCTGCACGGCTCCTCGCCGCCGAGGGTCGCCGCCCGTTCGACCTGGCGGCCGGGCCGCTCGTCCGTACGCTGCTGCTCCGCCTTGCCGCCGAGGAGCGCCTGCTCTCGGTCGTCATGCACCACATCACTTCGGACGCCTGGTCGCTGGGGATCCTGCTCGCCGAGCTGGAGGCGCTCTATACCGCCTTCTTGAAGAATGAGCCCTCGCCGCTCGCCGATCTCCCCCTCCAGTACCCGGATTTCGCGCGCTGGCAGCGGCGCTTCCTCTCTGGCGAAGGGCTGGAGCGCGAGGTCCGCCACTGGCGGCAGGCGCTCGCCGGCGCCCCGGACTCGTTGCCGCTGCCCTACGACCGGCCGCCCGGGTCGGTGGTCGGGAACCGCGGCGGGCGGCGACCATTCGCGCTCGGGGCGGAGCTTCACGGGCGGCTCGCGGCGCTCGCCCGGCGCGAGGGCTGGACGGCGTTCATGACCCTCCTCGCCGGCTTCCAGGCGCTCCTCGCCCGGCTCACCGGCCAGGAGGACCTCGTGGTCGGCTCGCCCATCGCCAACCGTACCCGTCGCAAGCTCGAAGGGCTGATCGGCTTCTTCACCAACACCGTGGCTCTGCGGCTCGACCTCGCGGGCGACCCCTCCTTCCGCGCCCTCGGCCGGCGGGTCCGTAGCGTGGCTCTCGACGCCTACGCCCACCAGGACCTCCCCTTCGAGAAGCTGGTGGAGGAACTGGCGCCCGACCGGCACCTCGGCCGCAACCCGCTCTTCCAGGTCATGCTCGTCCTCCAGCGGCTGCCGCCGGTCCCCGTCCTGCCGGAAGTCGAGGTCGAGCTGGTCGACGTGGACTCCGGGGTCGCCAAGTTCGACCTCACCCTCCTGCTGTTCGAAGAGGGCGGTGGGATGGCCGCGGGAACCGGTGGCATGGAGTACGCCCGCGCTCTGTTCGACGAGGCGACCGTGGAGCGGCTGCTCGGCAACCTCCGGACCCTCCTCGCAGGGGCGGCCGCCCACCCCGAGGCCCGGCTCTCGGAGCTGCCGCTCCTCTCCACGGCCGAGATCGCCGAGCTCGCCGCCTGGACCCGGCCGCTCCAGCCCACGCCGCCGCCGCTCCTCGTCCATGCCGAGGTGGCGGCGCAGGCCGGGCGGACGCCGGACGCCCTGG
>DASQPA010000297.1:0-10875 GCA_035644215.1 Thermoanaerobaculia bacterium | reverse complement strand
GTCCAGTCTTCAGCCTCTGGGTCTCCTTCCACAGACTGCGAGCCCATCTCTCCTCCTTAGAGGTTAAGGTGTCGCCTCTGCGGACTAAGTAACCAGATTCAGGGCTCTTTGTCCACTACAAGTTGTGTGTAACCATATGGGCTCTCGCCCCAGGCTACATGCCGTCGCCCCTTCGGGGCTGTCGTCCGCGTGGCACTACCTTATTACTACTGCTTGCCACCCGCCCCTCCGGCCAAGCCATCTCCGCTCCCGCCGAGGGGTGATTGAGAGGGGGGGCCGGGGGGGGTGAGGGGACCCCCATGGTACGATCCGCCCGTGCTTTCCCCTCGCCTCCCGCGCCTCCTCGCCCTCGCGCTCCTCGCCGCCCTCCTCGCCCGGCCCGGCCTGGCCCTGGACCGGGTCACCTTCGCCACCAACTGGAAGGCCGAGGCCGAGCATGGCGGCTTCTACCAGGCGCTCGCGACCGGCATCTATAAGCGCTACGGCTTGGACGTCACCCTCCGCATGGGCGGGCCGCAGGTCAACAACCCGCAGCTCCTGGCCGCCGGGCTGGTCGACTTCAACGTCGGCTCGAGCTCCTTTTCGGCCCTGAACTACGTCAAGTCCAAGGTGCCCATGGCGACCGTGGCGGCGCTCTTCCAGAAAGACCCCCAGGTCCTCCTCTCCCATCCCGGACAGGGGAACGACACCCTGGAGTCGCTCAAGGGCAAGCCGATCTTGATCGCCCCGCTCGCCCGCAGCACCTTCTGGAACTTCCTGCGCATCCGCTACGGCTATACGGACGACCAGATCCGCACCTACACCTTCAACATGGCCCCCTTCCTGGCCGACAAGAAGACGATCCAGGAGGGATATCTGACGAGCGAGCCCTTCACGCTCCAGAAGGCCGGGGTGAAGCCGGTCGTCCACGTCCTCGCCGACCATGGCTTCGACAGCTACTCGACGACGATCGAATGCGCCTGGAAGCTGGTCGAGACCCGCCCCGACCTGGTACAGCGTTTCGTCGACGCCAGCATCGAGGGGTGGTACAGCTACCTCTACGGCAACCCCGCCCCGGCCAACGCCCGGATCAAACGCGACAACCCGGAGATGACCGACGACCTCCTCGCCTACTCGATCGCGGCGATGAAGAAGTACGGCGTGGTCGACTCGGGCGACGCCCTCACCCTGGGTATCGGCGCCATGACCGACGCCCGCTGGAAATCGTTCACCGCCTCGATGATCCAGGCCGGCGTCTACCCCCCCTCGATCGACCTCTCCCGGGCCTACACCCTGCGATTCGTCAACAAGAAGGTCGGCCTGCAGTGGAAGACCTCGCACGGTGGCCCAGCCCAGCCCCGCCACTGAGCCCGTCGTCCGCCTCCAGGGAGTCGGCAAGCAATTCCCTGGTGGAACCGAGGCCCTGGCCGGGCTCGACCTGACCGTCCTGCCCGGCGAGCTCCTCTCCCTCCTCGGCCCCTCGGGGTGCGGCAAGAGCACGGTGCTGCGCCTGATCGCCGGCCTCTCCCGGCCCACCACCGGGCTCGTCGAGCGGCGGCTGCCGGGGCGGGATGCCCTGGGCTTTGTCTTCCAGGAACCGACTCTCATGCCCTGGGCGACGGTCGAGACCAACGTCGCCCTCCCCCTGCGGCTCTTCGGGGTGCCGCGGGACGAGAGACGGCGGCGGACGGCGGAGATGCTCGACCGCCTGGGGCTCGGCGGCTTCGCCCGCGCCTATCCGCGTGAACTCTCGGGGGGGATGAAAATGCGGGCCTCGATCGCCCGCGCCCTGGTGGCGCGGCCGCGGCTCCTCCTCCTCGACGAGCCCTTCGCCGCACTCGACGAAATCACCCGCTGGAAGCTGAACGACGACCTCCTGGCCCTCTGGCAGGCGGAGGGGCTGACCGTGATCTTCGTCACCCACAGCGTCTACGAGTCGGCCTACCTCTCCACCCGCATCGCGGTCTTCTCGGCGCGGCCGGGAAGGGTGATCGGCGAGACTGTGGTCGACGCCGAATCCCGAGGGCCGGAGTACCGGACCTCGGCCGCCTACCTCGCAACCTGCCGGGCGATCTCGGCGCAGCTGGCGGAAGCCCTGGGGCCGACCGCATGAGCCGCGCCCTCCGGAACGCCCTGCCGCCGGCCCTGGTCGTCGCCGTCGTCCTCGCCCTCTGGGAGGGGGTGGTCCGCCTGCGCCATCTGCCGGAGTACCTCCTCCCCGGCCCGCTGCGGATCGCCGCCGTCCTGGGCGCCGACTGGGGCACCCTCTATCCGTCGCTCCTCGCCACCCTGCGGGTGACCGGGGAGGCGCTCCTCGCCGCGGCGGTCCTGGGCGCCGGCCTCGCCATCCTCCTCGCCCAGGCCCGCTGGATCGAGCGCAGCCTCTTCCCCTTCGCGGTGATCCTCCAGGTGACGCCGATCATCGCCATCGCGCCCCTCCTCCTCATCTGGGTGAAGAACGTCGAGCTCGCCCTCGTCCTCTGCGCCTTCCTCGTCGCCTTCTTTCCGGTGGTCTCGAACACCACCTTAGGCCTCGCGAGCGCCGACCATCACCTGCTCGACCTCCTCGCTCTCTACGGCGCCTCGCGCTGGCAGGTGTTCCGCACCGTGCGCCTGCCCTCCGCCCTCCCCTACTTCCTGGGCGGCTTGAGGATCAGCGGCGGCCTCGCCCTGATCGGCGCCGTGGCGGCGGAGTTCGTGGCCGGCACCGGGGGCACCGCCTCCGGCCTCGCCTACCGCATCCTGGAGGCCGGCTACACCCTCCAGATCCCCCGCATGTTCGCCGCCCTGGCCCTCCTCGCCGGCGCCGGGGTGCTGCTCTACGCCGCCCTCTCCGGCCTCTCGTACTTCTTGCTGCGGCGCTGGCACGAAAGCGCCATCGCAAGAGAGGTACGATAGGGCTGCCCGCTCCTTTCGGAGGTGAAAGATGAAGCGCCTGCTCGCCCTCTGTCTCCTCGTCCTACCGACCGCCGCCTTCGCCGCACCGGGTCATCCGATCCATACGCCGCCCACGGTCTCGACCTTCTCGATCGTGGCGATCGACCCGGCGAACGGCGATCTGGGGGTGGCTGTCGCCTCGCGCTACTTCTCGGTCGGCTCGGTCGTCCCCTGGGCCCTGGCGGGAGTGGGGGCGGTCGCCACCCAGGCGAACGTCAACGTCGGCTACGGGCCGCAGGCGATCGACCTCCTGCGCCAGGGGCTCACTGCCCAGCAGGTGCTCGCCAAGCTCCTCGCCGACGACACCTTCCCCGGCAAGGACGGCCGGCAGGTGGCGATCGTCGACGCCCACGGCAACGTCGCCACCTACACCGGTCCCAAGGCCCCGCACTGGGCCGGCGACCGGCAGGGGAAGACCTGGTCGGCGCAGGGCAACATCCTGGTCGGCCCGCAGGTCCCGGATGCGATGGGCAAGGCGTTCGAGAACGCCCCGGGCGAGCTGGCGGAGAAGCTCTACGCCGCCTTGAAAGCGGGCGACGCCGCCGGCGGCGACGCCCGCGGCCACCAGTCGGCCTCGATCCTCGTCGTGCGCAAGGGGGGCGGGCGCAACACCAACAACGACCGCTACGTCTACATCAACGTCGACGACAACCCCCAGCCCTTCCCAGAGCTGCGGCGCCTCCTCGACCTGAACCTCTCCTACCTCCACGAAGAGGCCTCCGAGCGCGCCCTGCAGAAGGGGGACACCAAGGCCGCGCTCCTCGAAGCCCAGGCCGCCACCCGCTACGCCCCGGGCCACTCCTCGACCCACTTCACCTTCGGCCTCGTCCTCTACCTGACCGGCGCCAAAGAAGCGGCCCTGAAAGAGCTCCAGGAAGCCCAGAAGGGCGACCCCGGATTCGAGAAGGACTTCCAGGAGACCCTGAACGATAGCCCGGAGCTCAAGGGCTTGAAGGAGGACAAGGAGTTTCTGGGGAAGCTGTTCCCGCGGAAGTAGGAGGGCAGGTGATGGAGTATTCTTTGCTCGAACGAGCGAGGGAGCAATGATCAAAGTCAATACCAAAGAGGCACAGAGCCACCTGGACCAGCTCCTCGACGAGGCGGCCCACGGGGAGGATGTCCTCATCACCCGTGAGGACGGGCTGAGCTACAAGATCGTGCCCTTCGAAGCGCCTAGGCCGAAGCCCGTTTTCGGTAGCGCACGGGGCTTGATTCGTATCCGCGAGGACTTCGACGAACCGCTGGAGGATTTCAAGGACTACGAGCCTTGAGGCTCCTCCTCGACACTCACGCTTTTCTCTGGTTCGTTCTGGGCGACTCGCGCTTGAACGAGCCGGCGCGGCAGCGGATCGAATCCCTGGAGAACGAGCGGCTCCTCAGCATCGCGAGCGTCTGGGAAATCGCGATCAAGGTCAGCCTCGGCCGGCTTGAGATCACCTCCCCGCTGCCAGATCTCGTCGCCCGCCATGTGGAAGGCAACGCCATTCAACTGTTGCCCGTCCAAGTGAGCCACCTCGATCTCGTCTCCCGGCTTCCTTTCGTCCACCGAGATCCCTTCGATCGCCTGATCGCGGCACAGAGTCTCGCGGAAGGTATCCCGCTCCTCAGCCGGGATTCCGTCTTCGACGACTACGGGGTTTCGAGGCTTTGGGGCGCCTGAGCGCGGCAGCAACCCCTACTCCGCCCCCGCCCCCTTGTACACCACCCCGCCCTTCATCACGAAGGTGACCCGCTCCATCTCGCCGATGTCCTGGAGCGGGTCGCCGCCGACCGCGATGAGGTCCGCAAACCGGCCGGGCTCGACCGTCCCGAGGTCGGCTTCCGCTCCCAGGAGCTCGGCCGGCACCCGGGTCGCCGCCTGGAGCGCCGCCATGGGGGTCATGCCGTAACGCACCATGAGCCCGAATTCCTTGGCCTCGTTCTCGCTCCAGGGGAAGCCGCCGGCGTCGGTGCCGAAGGCGATCCGGGCGCTCTTTCCCAGGGCTCGGCCGAAGGCCTTCTTCTCCAGCTCGACCATCGGTGGCCAGACGCCGCCCCTTCGGGGGGCCACGTAGGTGAGGACGAACATCGTCGGGCACCAGTAGACCTTCTGCTTCACCATCCGGTCGAGGAGGTCGTCGGTCAGGCCCACCCCGTGCTCGATCGTGTCCACCCGGCCCGGAGCGCCGAGTCGATCCCGTCCCAGGCCATGGCGTGGGCGGCGACCTTTCTGCCCAGGCGGTGGGCCTCGTCGACGATCGCTTTCGATTCCTCGTCGGTGAAGTTGACCCAGGAGCGCAGGCGGCCGTCCGGGGCGAGGAAGTAGCGGCGATCGGCGTAGTACTTGATCCAGTCGGCGCCGAACTTGACCTGCTCGCGCACCGCCCTGCGCAGGGCGTCGGGGCCGTCGGCGATCTGGACCCCCTCGGGCACCTTGAGCTCCCAGGAGTAGCCGCCGAGCGGATACATGCCGGTGGGAGCCAGGGCGCGGGTGGCGACGAAGAGGCGCGGCCCGGGGATCACCCCGCGCTCAATCGCCGTCTTGACGTCGACGTCGGCGTACATGGCGCCCTCGGTCTCCAGGTCGCGCAAGGTGGTGAAGCCGTGGAGGAGAGCGGTCCTCGCCGCCACCGTGGCGCGGATGGCCCGGTAGGGGATGCTCTCCTTCAAGAGCTGCGGGTCATAGTCGGCCGCCGTGGTGTCGCCCTGCAGGAGGATGTGGGTGTGAGCGTCGATCATCCCCGGCAGCAGAGTCGCCCCGCCGAGGTCGATCGTGCGCGTCCCGGAAGGCGCCTGGGCCGCGATCTCCGCCGCCGTCCCCACCGCCCGGATGCGCTCCCCCACCACCAGCACGGCGACGCCGTCGCGCACCCGGTCCGACCGGCCGTCGATCAGATGGGCCGCCTTGACGAGGACCGCCTGCGGAGCGGGAGCAGCCGGGGCGGTGCCCTGGCTCCAGGCGCCGACCGCGAGGGCCATCGAGAGGATGAAGCCGAAGAGGAGGGCCCTCCGCGGCCGGACCGCAGAGCTACCCGTACGCTCCCCGGGCAAGACCGGAGCTTCCTGCCGCATGGCTTGCCTCCTTCGCGTCTGGTCCGGCATTGTACAGGGGCTGGCAGCCCGGAGTGATTACGCTCAACTGACGCCCGGCTTGTGCTAGGCTTTCCTCGTCCGCGAGCTCATTCCATAGGAGGAGCCTCGATGAGCCTGGTCGAAGAAGCCATCAAGAACTGGGAGACCCACCGCGCCGGCGTCATCGCCGAGGTCGAGAACGTGCCGGAAGAGCATCTGGGCTACCGGGTCGGCGAGGGAGCACGCAGCTTCCGGGAGATCGCCATCCACATCGCGCAGGCCGGGGGCTGCTTCGTCGACGAGATCCTGAAGCCCGACGGCAACCTCTTCAACTTCTTCCGGCCGGACGTCCAGGCCGCGCTCAAGGCCCGGCTGCCCAAGGCGCAATCGAAGGCGGAGCTCGTGGCCCTGCTGCGCCAGACCGGCGAGGACTCGGCCGCCCGGCTGCGTGCCGTCGGGGAGGACCTCGCCACCCAGACCATGGCCTCCCGCGGCGGCCCGCAGAGCCGGCTCTCCGCTCTCTGGTTCACGGTCGCCCACGAGATGTACCACCGCGGTCAGCTCGCCTCCTACGAGCGGGGCTTCGGCACGGTGCCGGCGCTCACCCAGCAGCTCGACGCGGCGCTCGCGGCCCAGGGCGGCAAGCACTAGCCGGGGCCGCTAGAAGTGGAGCGAACGGATGAAATCGGTCACACCGAGCGTGATGATGTTGATTCGCGGTCTTCTCTGCGCCTAACCTTGCGAGCGCTTGCCCATGGCGAGCCAAGGCATGCCGCGGTAGGAATCCGCCACCACCCAGGCGCCGGCCGTCAACGCCCAGGAGTCGACGAACTCGCTCCATTGGAAGGCGTTGGGGCCTGCCACGACGATGGGTACCCATACCAGCAGCGTGAACAGGCCCATCTGCCACGCCGAGAGCGTGGCCGCCAGCCGTGCAGACACACCGAGGAGCACCGCCACGCCCGCCGCGAGGAAGGCACCGCCGGTGAAGCCCGCCCAGGCCATGTGCCCTGGCAGCCAGCCCGGCACCAGCGCAGCGGTCTCTTTGAGATTGGTGAAATGGGCTACGCCGAAAGGGATCAGGGCCAGGCCGTAGAGCACCCTCGCGATGCGCAAACCCTGGTCGCCGGTGGCGAAACGGAGGCGCTGCCCGTCCCGGTCCCCAGCGAACCAGGCATACAGGACCCAGGCGCCCGCCGCCATCACCGCGGTGTCACCGCAGCCCCACCAGGTATCCAGTACCTTCGGAGCGAGGAAGATGTGAGACACCCGAAACAGCAGCAGCCAAACCAAGAGATACGTGAGCAGCACGCGGGACGCGACGACGGCGGTGCGCTGCCAGAGTAGGCCGATGCCCGACACCAGAGAAATGAAGGCGCAGAGATAGGCCAGTGCCTCACGCGCGGGAAAACCCTTGGGCACCCCCATCCATGTCGGGGTGAAATTGCCTTGGATCAGGCCCAGGATTCCGAGGCCGACCAGGGTCACCGCAAAGACCGCATGGCCCCAGCTTGCGATGCCCGTCGCCCTTGCTTCGGTGCGATTTCGGTTCATTCGATCCTTCGCTCTTGGTCACTCGGAAATTGGAAACAACAGCTCATTGCCGTCAGGGTCGTCGATCTGGATCACGTCGTACCCCCACCAAGAGGCTTTGTTGGGAATCGAGCGGTCGATGATTTCACGGCGAAGCTCGGCAAGCCCGTCCTGGGTCAGCTCGACGAAGAGCCGGGCCTTGTCTCGGCGCGTGGCGTCTTGGCAGAGAATGATCTCGCATTCTCCACGATTCACTTGGCAGACGTTGCCCGCGCCGTCACCTTCATGCCAACACTTCTCGAATCCGAGCCTGTCAAGGTAGAAATGAAGCGCGCGGTTCACGTCGGCAACGAAGAACACCGGGCGCGCGTACCACCGCTGAACCATTTGGCTTTTCACGGCTTGCTCGGTCATCCTCGGCCCTTTAGAATCCCTCAGGACTTCGCTTTCTTCGCAGGTTTCGACTTGCCAGCACTGTTGAGGGCGACCGCTTGGCGAATGAGCGCCTTGAAGGCGGACTCGTCCACTTCTTCTCCTTCGTGGATGTCGATCGCGCGGCGTGCGTTTCCTTCGAGACTCGAGTTGAAGAGATGGGCCGGATCCTGCAGAGAGGCGCCCTTGGCGAAGGTAAGCTTCACGACATTCTTGTAGGATTCGCCCGTGCAGAGGATGCCGTCGTGCGACCAGATCGGAGTGCCCATCCACTTCCACTCCTCGACGACGTCCGGGTCTGCTTTCTTGATGAGCTTGCGCATTCTGCTGAGGGTTTCCCCGCGCCAGTCCCCGAGCTCGGCGATTCTGTTCGAGATCAGCTCCGATGCCGACGGGCCTTGGCTCGCGTCCGACTTTTTCATGTTCGCATCCTATCCCAGAAGAGAGGCTCGATCGCGGTCCGAGCGCCGCCTAACGCTCTGCGGTCAAAATGCTACACCCTCTCGGCCTCGGATGGAAGCCCCGGAAGCTGGTAGTTTGGGCCGGAGCGCAGCGGAGGCTCCAACCTGCCTTTACGCAAGTTGCTGCCGAATAAGAGAGCCAGCAGCACAACTGCGGCTACAACTCCGATCCAAGGAAAGGCAAGATCGAGCCAGCTCCAATTCATCGGCATTCTCCCACTTTTCCATGCGAAACATCAAGTATGCCGTGGGCCGCTAGTGCACAGCTATTGGTCCATGCGGAGTATCCTGCACATCGCGTCGAAATCCTCTGCCGCTACCATCCAGCGGTTCTCTGCAAACGATTTGCCGAAACGTAGCCTGAGAACACTGGGACGAAGGGCGTCCCTGCGATAGTCCAGCAGAATGGGTGCATCTGAACCCGGCCCAAAGTCTCCGATGAGAACGGCATGCTCGAACGAAATCCCGGCAGGACATGCCATCTCACTCCTCCAATATCGTTCGTTGGAGGGGACCAGCTCCGCAACGGTTTGGAACGGAGGCGGTATAAAGAAGATGGTGCTCTCGTCACTGGCAAGGGACCTGACCTGCGCCTCGGTCACCAGCGGATGACGATGCTGCTTCCTGGCCACGACTTCATCGCGCGGCCACCAACCCGTCTCAATCAGCCGCTGCAATCGAAGCGGTATCGTCCATGCGCCGGCTGTCATAAACGCGCGGGCCTAACTGTTGAGCTGAGCGTCGCACGAATGCGGCCGCTCCTGAGTCGCCATGCCAAGTACGCCGCGGCCGTGATGTCGTACGTGAGACAGAACGCCGGCCACCAACTGGGTACGCCTGGATTGGCCACGACTTTCCCGTGCGAGACATCAAGTATGCCGTGTGCCGCTAGTGCGGCCACAACCACCCAAAGCGATGATCTGAAGCCAGCTATTGCAGCCGCAAGAAATGCGGCACCTATCAACGACTCAAGAACAAGTGCATGCGTGGATGACCCCATGACCGCGAAAAGCGCATAGTAGGACGCAATGACAATCGTCACTGTTGGATAAAAGGCGCGGTCACGATCCAGGCCGATTGCTGTGGCCATCAGCCCCACCGCCAACGCAAGAAGTGCTCCCACGAACAGTGCCACGATGCGCTCCCTTATTTGATCTGCGGCCTAACGCTCTGCTGTTCAGCGGCGACGTGAGCCGTCCGCTGCGACAGCTGGGTTCGCCGCCTTCCTCCCGCGCTTGAACGTCTGGCAAAATGCTACACCCTCTCGGCCTCGGATGGAAGTCCCGGAAGCGTAGCGGAGGTCTCGCTAACCGAGCAGGTCCAGCGTGAGTCTGGCCCCCTCTCCGGTAGACGGGCTCCCAGCAGAAGAACTATTGAGAGGAGTTTTGAGCGCCGCTCCCCTCAACACAGTGCGATATGATTACTGAATCACCACCTTTCTCGATGCATATGAGCCGCCGCTTCGCTTCTTTCCCAAATTTTCTCGCATCCTCTGCCTCTCTAAGATGTTGCCGCTGCTGGGCCGCCGTTGCCGACACCGCAGAAGTTCCAAACTGAGGATCAACTCCCGTTTGGGTTGCCACCAGCCCTCCGAGCAAAGAATATCCGATAAGCTGCGTCCATTTCCTCTTTCTCTCTTGCCGCCGAAGAAATTCGAATAGTTCCGCAGCAACGCCATATCCCTCCACGGCTGCTTGCAACAGTCCCCGGGCACCGTCAATATCGCCTTCTTTTAAACTGTAACCTGCGGCCAGATCGGCCAACTCGGTAACAACAACTACCTCGCTGAGCGAGTCTTCCGGAATCGCGAATATATGGCGGTTCTTTTCGACAATATCTTTTATACTATCGAGAGTCCTTGGTTTTAAATCGCCGAGATGATCACCAAACTTATCTACCAGGCCCACTGCTCCAGACGACCACGAACAGAGGCGTTCCTGCCTTAATTCAGTCATGGTCTTCGCTCCCGCCCGGAACTCCCCTTCTGTCGGCTTAACAAAGTCCTTCAACTTCTTCACCAGTTCCTTGCCGGACTCCGCCTCTATTAACTCCGCCTCTGCTTCTCTATATTTCCATAAAAAGAAATATTCCTTCCCGGATTCCAATTCCACGGGGAAAGAAATGAGGGAATCTAAACTGGAAGATCCTATTATGAATATGTGCTTTCCCGGCGCTATATAGAACGCAGTGTAGCTACCATTGTCGACCGTAGCAGTCAACTGCTCATCGACGTAGAGGAAGGTCGTTCGCCCAGCACCTCCAAACGATTTTTGCCGAAGTAGGTATACTAATGATTTTTCTTTATCGCGATCCAACCAGATCGCCTCGCCAACCCTTCTTGCGGCAAAGACATCGGGGACGACAAAACAGAAAAATAAGATGCCGACTAAAATCCAAGATCTTTTCATTTCTGCACCTCCGACCATATCACAATCTATTTAAGAACGCTTCGTCGCTCTGGCGACCAACGATCCAAAAGTTC
>DASQPA010000296.1:0-43941 GCA_035644215.1 Thermoanaerobaculia bacterium | reverse complement strand
CCTCACCGCCTCCCACCCAACACAACACCCGGGTACCAGACGGTACCTGCAACTGCCAGCTCTGGTGAGCTGGCTCAACCAGAGAGGGGGGGATTTTTAACGTAGAGAGAGGGGGGAAATTTGGCGTCCAGTTGACACCCTGGCCACCCGGGTGGTCTCCGCGGACGCCGCAGTTCAGGACTGGGACGTCGAGATGACCGGCATGAAGGGGCCGGACGGCGGCGCCATGCCGCCGCTCAAGCATCATGTGACGGTCTTCTTTGCCAAGTCGGGCGGCAAATGGTGGGCGGTTGCCGCGCGGCCGGCCGTTGCCGTGCCGCCGCCTGGCGCTCCGGCGAAGTGAAGCGAATTCACTAGGACTCCGTCAGCCCAGGTCCGTGCCGGTGACGAACGGATCTGCCGCGGTGAGGAACCGATCTGGAGCGGTGAAGAGCTTATCCGGAGCCGTGAAGAACCGATCTGGGGCGGTGAAGAACTGATCTGGGGCGGTGAAGAACCGATCTGGAGCGGTGTAGAGCTGATCCGCAGCGGTGAAGAGCTTATCCGCGGCGGTGAGGAACCAATCTGGAGCGGTGAAGAGCTGATCTGGAGCAGTGAGGAACTGATCTGGGGCGGTGAAGAGCTGATCTGCAGCGGTGAAGAGCTTGACTGGAGCGGTGAGGAGCTTGATTGGAGCGGTGAAGAACCGCTTCGGAGCTGTTTAGAGCTGCTCCGCTCCTAAAAGGACCTCCTCCGCGGCGGTGAGGCTCGGCTTACCCCCCTATCCGTGCCAGCACCCCCGCTACCACTCGGTCACAGCGCTCAGCGCCGAACTCGAAGGTCTTGCCCAGCACCTCGCCGGAACGAGCGGCGAGGTCGCGGCGGAGGAGGGCTCGGCCGCGGTGGAGGCGGACCTTGATCACGGGTTCGGTCAGATCCAGGCACTCCGCGGCTTCGGCGGTCGAGAGACCCTGGACGTCGCGGAGCATCACCACCGGGCGGTAGGTGTCGGGGAGGGCGGCGATCGCCGATTCGAGGACGGCCTGGAGGTTCCTTCCGACCGCCTGGGCTTCGGGACCCCTCTCGGTGGACCAGAGGGAGGGGAGGGCGTCTTTCCGCGGTTCGGGCATGGCGTCGATCTCCACGAAACGGGTCCGCCAGCGCGCCCGCGCCAGGGCCTCGTGCACGGCGATGCGGGTGAGCCAGGTGGCGAAGGAGGAGCGGCCGGCGAACTGGTCGAGGTGGCCGTAGGCCCGCACGTAGGCGTCCTGCATCACGTCCTCGGCCTCGGCCGGGTCGCCCAGGATGCCGCAGGCCACCCGGTAGAGCCGCTGGTTGTAGCGGCGCATGAGGATCTCGAAGAGCGCGGTCTCGCCGGCCTTCACCCGTAGGACCACCTCTTCGTCCGAGAGCGCCCCCGCCACGTCGAGGACCGCCGCCTGTCTTGCGCCGCTGTTCATGCCGGAAGACCTCCTCGTCTCTCTCCAGAGAGAGTTGCGAGACTCGGGAAGGTTACATCGTCCGGAAGCAGGGCAGGCACAGGGGCCTGCCCCTACCCTGCTTCCTCGCGAGAGGCCAGGCTACTCCGCCCGCAGGGCAATGGATCTCATTCCGCCCGCAGGGCGGTCAGCGGGTCCACCCGGGTCGCCTTCCTCCCCGGCACGTAGGCGGCGGCCAGGGCGACGCCGGTGAGGCCGACGGCCACCGCGGCGAAGGTCCCGGGGTCGGTGGTGCCCACCCCGTAGAGGAGGGAGGCCATCACCCGGGTGAGGGCGAAGGCGGCGGCGAGGCCGACGAGGACCCCTAAGCCGACCAGGGCGCCGGCCTCCCCGACCACCAGGCGGAGCACCCCGCTGGGCTGGGCACCCAGGGCCATGCGGAGGCCCATCTCGCGGGTCCGCTGGGTCACCGAGTAGGCGGTGACGCCGTAGATGCCCACCGCCGAGAGGGCCAGGGCGAGGCCGGCGAAGAGGCCGAGGAGGAGGAGGTTGAAGCGGCGCGCGGCGAGCGACTCGGCGACCACCTGCTCCAGAGTGCGGACCTGCGACAGCGGCTGGTCGCGGTCGACCGCGTGGACGGCGGCGGTGGCGGCGGCGACCAGCGACCGGGGGTCGCCGGTGGTGCGCGCCACGACGTACATCTGCGGCGACGGCGCCTGCGCCTCCACCCGGTAAAGCTGCGGCCGCGGATCGGCGTGGAGCCCGGAGTGGCGGACGCTCCCCACCACCCCGATCACCGTGATCCAGCGGTCGTTCTTGTCGTTGAAGTCGCCCATGCGGAAGCGCTTGCCCACGGCCTCCTGGTCCGGCCAGCCGGTGCGCGCCATCACGTCGTCGACGATCGCCACCCGCTGCTTCCCGTCGACGTCGCCGGCATGGAAGAAGCGCCCGCGGCGCAGCGGAATCCCCATCGTTTCGAAGTAGCCCGGGGTGGCCTGGCGCGAATCGGCGACGGTCATCTCCCCCGGCTTCGGCGCCGGCCGCCCTTCGACGATGAAGCCGTCGATGTCCTCGGTGCCGCTCATCGGCACCTCGGAAACGGCGCCGGCCGCGACCAGCCCCGGCAGCCCCTTCAGGCGGTCGAGCAGGCGATCGAAGAAAAGGGCGCGCTGCGGCGCCGAGTAGCGGTCGGGCGGCAGCTCGATGCGGAAGGAGAGGATGCGGGCGGTGCGGAACCCGGGATCGACCGCGAGCAACCGGGAGAAGCTGCGCAGGAGGAGCCCGGCGCCGACCAGGAGGAGGACGGCCAGGGCCACCTCGGCCACCACCAGGACGCTCCGGATGCGGCGGCTCCCCACCCCGCCGGCCCCCGCCCGGGTCCCCTCGCGGAGAGTCTGGGCGAGGTCCGGCCGGGTCATCTGGAGGGCCGGGACGAGGCCGGCCAGGAGGCTCACCAGGAGGCAGAGGGCGGCGGTGAAGGCGAGCACCCGGACGTCGAGCGAGAGGCTTTTGGCGGCTCCGGCGACGCTCGCCGGGACGAAGGCGGAGAAGGCGGCGAGCCCGGCCGCGGCGAGGGCGACCCCTAAGACACCGCCCAAAAGCGCCAGGAGGACGCTCTCGGTCAGCAGCTGCGCCAGGAGCCGGCCGCGGCCGGCGCCGATCGCGGTGCGCACGGCGATCTCCTTCTGCCGCGACGCGGCGCGGGCGAGGAGGAGATTGGCGACGTTGGCGCAGGCGATCAAGAGGACGAAGCCGACCGCCCCCCAGAGGATCAAGAGGGCCGGGCGGACGTCGCCCACCATCTGCTCGGTGATCGGGATGAGCCGGGCGCTCCATCCCTTGTCGCTGTCGGGGTAGGTCTGGCCGAACCGTTGGCAGAGGGCGCGGAGCTCGGCCTGGGCCGCCGTGAGGCCGATCCCCGGCTTCAGGCGGCCGATCGCCATGCCGTTGTGGCTCCCCCGGTTCTGCCGGTCCTTCTCCGCGAAGGCGGCGGGGACCCAGGCGTCCGGCGCGGCGGCGAAGCCGTAGCCGGCCGGCATGTCGCTGCCGCGCGGGAAGGAGAAGCGGGGGGGCATGACGCCCACCACGGTCATCGGGTTGCCGGAGAGCGAGATCGTCCGGCCGACCACCCGCGGATCGCCGCCGAAGCGGCGCTGCCAGAAGCCATGGGAGAGGACCACCGCCCGGGGCTTGCCCGGCGCGTCGTCCGCTGGCCCCAGCGTCCGGCCGACCGCGGTAGGCGTCCCCAGGACGCCGAAGAAGTCGCCGGAGACCCGCACCACCCCCAGCTGCTCGGGCTCCCCCTCCCCCGTGAGGTTCATCTCGTCGGCCCGCACCAGGGACAGCCGCTCGAAGGAGCGGCTCTCCTTCTGCCAGTCGTAGAAGACGCCGTTCGAGATCGGCAGCCGGTCGGGCAGGCCCACCTTCCGCGCCAGCTCCGGGAACGAGGCCCAGGCGAAGACCAGCTGCCCCGGCTCGCGGAAGGGGGGTGGGGTGAGGAGCAGCGAATTGACCAGGCTGAAGATCGCGGTATTGGCGCCGATGCCCAAGGCCAGGGTGAGGACCGCGGCGGTGACGAGGCCGGGCTGCCGTGCGAGGGTGCGGGTGGCGAAGCGGACGTCCTGGAGGAATGGGCCCATGGTGCTCTCCTTGCACCTTGCCGTACGCTCCAAGTGGGAAGACAGTTTCAGCCGGTGCTCAGGGCGGCGGCGGCTCCCCCCGGTGGCTCTCGCCCGAGGGGCGGGCCACGAGGGTCAGGACGGCGCCGTTCGAATCGAGGCCGCGGGCGTCGGTGACGTAGAGGAGGAACGGCCCGGGCGGCAGCTCCGGGGGGAGGAGGAGGTCGATCTGCTCCGGCGATTCGCGGAAGCCGGGCCGCCCCGGGGCAGGGAGGGTATAGTGCCGGCTCCCCTGGACGAAATGGACGGTGTTGCCCGAGGCGGAGAAACCTTGGCCGGCGATCGAGAGAGGCTGGCCGGGCAGCAGCCGGAGGAGCGGCTGCCAGGGGGCGGCGGGGCCGGAGAGGGCACAGGTGCCGCCGGGGTCGCCGGGGCAGGCGGCGAGGCGCGGGCAGGTGGAGGGCGGGGGAAGGGCGTCCTTCGCCAGGAGGGCGTGGAAGGTGGTGCCGGGGAGGGTGAGGCGGCCGTCGGTCCCCCGGTAGAGCCCGAAGGACTCCGGGCTCGCCCCGGCTCCGGCGGCCGGGGCGTTGTCCAGCACCTGCCAGAGGATGACGTAGGCGACGCCGAGCGCCGGATCGTCCAGGAAGCTCGAGAGCGCCTCGACGAGCTCCTGGAGGTCGGCGGCGGCGCGGCACTCCCCATAGGCCGGGGCGGTGCGGGCGAACCCGGCCTCGCCGAGGAGGAGGCGGGAGGCGGTGAGATCGGGCCGGGTCTTCTGGAGGACGGCCAGGATGTGGGAGAGGTCGGCCCGCAGGAGGTCCTTCAGTGGGACGGAGGGGTCCTGCTGGCGGCCGGACAGGGTCTCCCAGGAGGAGTAGGAGTAGAAGTCCACGTCGGCGCCCGGAGCTACGAAGTCGAGCACGCAGCGGTCGGCCAGGGTCCCCGTCGTGCCGCACCAGACGCCGTTCCGGCGCAGGCGGTTGAATTCGAGGCCGGAGAAGAGCCGCTGCACGGTATTCGGAAGCGGAGGATGGCGTGCCTGGGCGTCGCGCACCCCGGCGGCGCGGGCGGCGACCCAGCGGGCGAAGCTGTCCCACGCCGCGGGCTCGTCCAGGTGGCCGGCCAGGGCGTTGTCCCCTTCCCAGTTGAGGAGCAGGAAGGTCTTCCCTGGATATTGGTCGAGGAGGAGGTCGCCCAGGCGGGCGATCTGGTTGCGCTCGAGCAGGGCCGCGACGGGGGAGAAGCTCTCCCCCCAATCGATGCGGCTGTCGGCGGGCGAGTAGACGGTCAGCAGATAGGTGTCGAACCGGGGATCGCGGAAGAGCCGGTCGTAGGCCGTCCCGGCGCCCGCCGACGGATCGCCGGGGCCGGCCACCAGCCGGGCGAGGTAGAGCTCATCCTCGGGAATCCCGGGCGGGTTCACCTTGTAGTCGTCGCGCGCTCCCAGGTAGACCCGGATCGTCCGGCTGCCCGTCCGCGCCACCTTGTCGGCCGCCCAGTTCAGCCGGTCCGGCGAGATCGGCCCCGCCGGGTAAGCCGCGGCGTCGAACCCCCAGGCATAGACCCCGAAGCGGTGGGTGAGGTCGGGCGGGGGTGGGGGGGTGGCGTGGAGAGGGGTGAAACAGAAGAGAAGGAGGAGCAAGAGGAACCAGGTCCCCGGCTTTCCGGCGCTTTGCCCCTCACCCCCCCGGCCCCCCTCTCCCGGCCCGCCCCCCCTTTCCCCCGGGAGAGGGGGGAGAAAGCCCCCCGCCCCGTGGCCTCCTACGCGCTCCTCTCCCCTCTCCCGGCGGTACGCCGGCAGACACCGGGCGGGCCGGGAGAGGGGCCGGGGGTGAGGGGTCCGGGAGGGCATCTCCGTCGTCTGCTTTCCTCCCCCAGGATACGAGCCTCTTCCACCCCGTAGCAAATGGCGCCTCCCCCGGAATCTGCTACCCTCTCCCGGTTGTTGAGCCCTTCGGAGGCTTTTCCGCCTCCGCGACCTCCCAGCCGTATCTCTCCAGGAAACGCCCCGGCGCGCCGGGTGGAGCGGAGCCCGGACCGGACGACCATGCACGACGACTCGACCAGCCCTATCGACCGACGGCGGACCTTCGCCATCATTTCCCACCCGGACGCGGGGAAGACGACCCTCACCGAGAAGCTCCTCCTCTTCGGCGGTGCCATCCAGATGGCCGGCGCGGTCAAGGCGCGGGGCGAGGCGCGGCGGGCGCGCTCGGACTGGATGAAGGTCGAGCGCGAGCGCGGCATCTCGGTCACCGCGTCGGTGATGACCTTCGAGTACGCCGGCTGCACCTTCAACCTCCTCGACACCCCCGGTCACGAGGATTTCAGCGAGGACACCTACCGCACGCTCACCGCCGTTGACTCGGCGGTGATGGTGATCGACGCGGCCAAAGGGATCGAGGAGCAGACCAAGAAGCTCTTCGAGGTCTGCCGCCTGCGCGACGTGCCCATCATCACCTTCATCAACAAGCTCGACCGCGAGGGCCGCGATCCGTTCGAGCTGCTGGGGGAGATCGAGACCACCCTGCAGCTCGACGTCACCCCCGCCTCCTGGCCGATCGGCATGGGGCAGCGCTTCCTCGGCTGCTACGACCTGCTGCGCGAGCGGCTGCTCCTCTTCGATCGCGCCGGGGACCGCACGCGCCGCAAGGCGATGCAGGACGACGACGTCTTCCAGGGCCTCGCCGATCCGCGCCTCGACGCCGCCCTCCCGGCCGACGCCGTGGCCCAGCTCCGCGAGGAGGTCGAGATGGCGCGCGCCCTCTGCCCCCCCTTCGACCTTGAGGCCTATCGCGAGGGGCACCGGACGCCGGTCTACTTCGGCAGCGCGATCAACAACTTCGGCGTCCAGGACCTGCTCGACGGCCTGGTCGCCCTCGCCCCCCCGCCACGCCCGCAGCCGGCGGCGGAGCGGACGGTCGATCCCACCGAGGAGCCGGTCACCGGCTTCGTCTTCAAGATCCAGGCGAACATGGACCCCAAGCACCGCGACCGGGTGGCCTTCGTCCGCCTCTGCTCGGGCCGCTTCCAGCGCGGCATGAAGCTCTTCCACGTGCGGACGGGCAAGACGATGACGGTCCACAACCCGCTCCTCTTCATGGCCCAGGAGCGCGAGCTGGCCGAAGAGGCCTGGGCCGGCGACATCCTGGGCCTTCCCAACCACGGGAATCTGCGGATCGGCGACGCCCTGACCGAGGGGGAGGAGCTGCGCTTCACCGGCATCCCGAGCTTCGCCCCCGAGCTGCTGCGCAAGGTCCGTCCCGAGGACCCGATGCGGGCCAAGCACTTAGGAAGAGCCCTCCTCCAGCTCGCCGAGGAGGGGGCGGCGCAGGTCTTCAAGCCGCTCCTGGGAACGGATTGGATCGTCGGGGTCGCCGGCGCCCTCCAGTTCGACGTCCTGGCCGACCGCATCCGCACCGAGTACGACATCCCCGTCCACTTCGAAGGCACCTCGATCCACGCCGCCCGCTGGATCGATTCCGAGGACCACCGGCTGCTCAAGAAATTCGCCAACGCCAACCAGGGCAGCATGGCCGAGGACCACAACGGCTCGCCGGTGTTTCTGGCGCGCAACTCCTGGCATTTGAAGACGACGGCGGAGGAGTGGCCGGATTTGAAGTTCTTGAAGACCAAGGAACAGGTGCAGTAGGGGGGAGACCGGCTCAAGGGTTTTCCGTCCGCCGACGATCCCGTCCTCTGTTATCATGTCAACAATGGATGAGAATCGCCCAACCTACGGTTTCAAGGCCCTCGGTCGCTCGGGGTCGAGCTCCGCCCTGCGCCTGCCGGGCCGTGATCCCTTCCCTGGGGTCGACGATCACCTGGTGCAACCGGAGGTCACGCGAGACGAGATTATCGGCGGGCGCCGGGTTGTGGCCTCCCCCGCCAAGCGACCCCACGCCACCCAGCATACCCGGCTCGACTACGTCTTGAACGCTCACGTGGCGTCGGGCTATGAAGCGGCGACGGACCTGCTCACCCGCCATGACACAGAGTCGGATTTCGCGAGCGACACTTGCATCTTCAAGGTCGGCGTGGATCCCGCGACCGGCAGTCGTCATCTGGAAGAGATCGCGTTCGAGGTGGTCTCGGAGCAGAACGAGGGGGACGTCACGGAGAAAGCCCTGCGGATGCACCGCCGGGGCGTGCGGCGGATCTTCGCGGTCTGGGTCAAGACGCAGCGGGTCGGCGAGTGGTCTCCCGAGAGCCAGGGCTGGCGCCGGCTGGACGCAAGCCGGCAGATCGAGGACCCCTGTCTGGTCAGGCCGCTCGTGGTATCGGCCCTGCTCGACGCCGCCCTGGCCGACAACGCGGTGGCCGAGGCCTTGGTCGTCAAGGGCAATCCGGTGATTCAGAGGGTCAAGGCGGAAGGCAAGGCGGAGGGGATTGCCGAGTCCATCCTCGGGCTCCTGGCCGCGCGCGGAGTGGCCGTGAGCCTGGCCCAGCGGCAGGAGATGCTGGGCTGTCGCGACCTGGATCGTTTGAACCGCTGGCTCCTGCGGGCGGCCCAGGCCGCCTCCACCGCCGAGGTCTTCTCAGCCTGACACCCTGGTGGGATCGGGGCGGCCGTTGGAGCACCGCCCCGCCATTCTGAGCCGGAGTGGGAAACTCAGCAGAGGTTGGAGCAACAGGTCAACTGGCTTCTCGCGGAACAGTTCTGGCAGGAGGCCGCCAGGGTGAGGCCGCCGGCGACCCACTCGAGCTCAGGCTTTTCCAGCAGATGCAGCGTCTCACGGGTCAGTTGGAGTTTCAATCCACCCTTCATCTTTTTCATGTCGCTTCCTTTCTATCGACAAATCTGCCCTGCTAAAGGATACCATGGCCCGAGGCGGTCGGGCTCGTCTCGCCGCCTCTCTTCCTCGGGCCACGATCCACAGTCGTCGCAGCGAGAGAAGAAGCCCCAGGTTCAGCGCCACCAGCAGCGCCCCGGCCATCAAGAGTCCCCAGGGGATCGCCTGTTCGGCCACGATGAAATGGGACACGACCGCCCGGGTGTGTCCTACGTCGAAGTGGCCTTTCGGTTGAGCGACGAAGCGATGGAAGTAGCTGCCGGCTCTCTCCGCCGTGAGCCCCGTCGCCAGGAGAGTCGCCGCCCAGACCGCGGGTGCGCAACGGGTCGTGGGCCGCGTCGTCTTTGGCGCCAGAAACCCGACGAGCAGGGCGGGCAGAAGCAGGAGCAGGGACCCTCGCCATACCGCCATCCCGAAGTAGTACACCGTGTCCAGGCCGGAGTGGAACGCTGCGAGAGCCTCGTGCGCGATGCCGTCCAGGTTGCTGTTGTTCTGGAGTGCCGGATGGGTCCGGACGGTCGCCGCGAGGTCAATATGGGGGTAGTTCTGGAGGACGAGGAGAGCCGTGTAGGTCACTGCCGCGATGGCCGCGAGGCTCAAGGTCGCCAGGAGCAGGGTGGTGCCGTGGAAGAGGCACCCGGGTCGGTTTGGGGAGGCCATGGTTTCCACCGCCGCTTACCCTAGGGGAAGTAGCGGTAGATCTCGCGACGGTGAACTCTAGGGTGCGTCAAGGATTTCGAAGACATCTGCCCGAGAGATTTCGGGCGCCTGCTCCGATTCGGCGATGGCCCGTTTGAGAGCGAGGTCTTCGAGCGCCTCTTCGATGAGATCCCGCATCAGCTCTCGGCGCTCTTCGAGCACCTCGGCCAGGGCCGATTTGAGCAGTTCCTTGAGCTTCGCTTCGTCGAGTTGGGTTTCTGCCATTCGTTCTCTCCTCGCGAAGTCTTCGACCTCAAACCGACGAGTGGTCTCCCTGGGAGCGCCGGCGTCCCGCCGGCTTATTCTTCCCGAGCCGGCCGGCGGGACGCCAGCGCTCCCAGGGAAAAATCTGGCTTGTCAGACATATGGTTGATCTTACCACTCCCGCGGCTTTGACGTGCGTTAAGTGTCGGATCGCGAGCGGTAGGTCCGTCTGAAGAGCCACGTGCTCCAGGGCCGCAGGGAGCGGCGCCCCGGCTCGGCCTGCCAGCCCCTTTGCGTGAGGTGACGGGATAGCTGCTGTCGAAACGACGCGTGGGTGACGACGACGATCTGAGAGTGTTGGACGGAGAGCTCCTCCAGCCAGGTCGCCGTTCTATCGATTCGAGCGATCTCGGGTGCAGAGGGGTACTGCCGGCGGAGCGTCAGGAACAGCGCTCGCACCCCCACGGCCAGCGCCCACGCTGCGAGCGGGAGCGGAAGCCCACCGAGATTCGGGCCTTCGAGGTCCAGCTCGCGCAACAGAGGGGAGACGAGGATCTCGCGTCCCGGCGCCAGAAGGCGCGCCGAGGCCATTGCCCGCGGAGCGTCGCTCGCGAGCACCAGGTCGGCCGAGGCCGCCAGGCGCTCCAGATCGGCAGGAATCCGCTCGTCTTCGCGGATGCCCGCGGCTTCATAGGCCTCTCGCCAGGCGCGGAAACCCGTGGTGTTGATCCAACCGGTGTGGACGTGCGCCGAGCGGGCGTGACGGACCAGGGCGAGGCGGCGCTCGGGCGGAGCGGAGAGGCCTTGCATGGGATGGAGGGTACGCTAGAAGAATCGAGGCTGCGAGCTACCACCTGCGCCATTTTTTCGGCTTCTTCGTTTCGCGAGCCGCGAGGGCCTCCTCGCAGGCGGCTCGCAGGTCGAGGTCCGCCGCCTCCAGCGTGTAGGATCGCTCCGGCTCGTCGGCTGGCCATGCCTGAAGAAGAGCTTTGACGCGCGAGTGAGGAGACAGGTGACGTTGCTCACGGAATCGCGCAAGATCTGCCAAGAGGACATCTCGTTCCGAAAGCGTCAGGCCTTTTGGAAAGGTGAAGCTGAGTATAGCCTCATCATCGTTTAACCATCGACTAAGCCTCTCCCATGCATGACGAGATTGGCTGCGTAGTGGCAAGCCATCAACGCTAAAAAGGCCAAGCTCTAAGGGCAATGGCTCGCCTGGGCGAAATCCTCGTCGCTCATTAAGATAGGGATCCTCAGCTTGCCTTTTAAACCAGTCATGCGCTGCCGCTCTGAGGCAAAGTCTCCACAAGGCAGGAACCACAGATAGACTAACTTGATTAAAGCCAACACTCCCTCTCAGTGTTGCCTCTAAGATTGCAGCGCTCTCTTCCGGCAGTGCCACCCAAAGAGATCGGTAATATACCAGTGATAGTAGTCGTGAACGCTGAGATAGCAGTCGTGAACGCTGAGCATATTCAATTCCATCAGAAGTGATAAGAGAAATTCGAAGAGGTTCCAATTCGATCTGCCAGGCATCGTACAAGCCGTAAGCCATGCCTCCAGTAAAAAGTATAATTTGATACATGAGCACGCCCAACACTGCCTTGAGCGGTAGCTTCTCAATGGGGAAGAGTGCTAAAAACGATGTGACCTGGCCCGGCCCAAGCCAGACCTTGCCCTCCACAATTTCGCCGTAAAATAGAGGAGACGTAAAGTTTAATTGGTCGACGATAAGTCGCCAGAGCTCCCCTTGCGCAGGCAGAATATAATTCAGTTCGCAACCTGCCCGTGAGGGTGACAGGTTACCCATCTTGCGCGACATGAGAATATTATTGTCAACATCGATACGAGCCCTAATAAAACGAGCCAACCGGCCTTCCAATGCGGCATCGGCAATAGGATTTGAGATACTCTCCGGCTTAATCCAACCGGACAAATTGAGCATCCGAAGAAGAGCGTGAGCACGAGCTTCAGATGGTCCATCCTCCGATTTCCAACTTCCATCAGTTGGTGGCTCGAGCCATCTTCTCTTCATCGCATCTGACAGCGCGGCTTTACGCTCAGCGGCCACCTCAATGCAGCGCCATATACACGCATCATCCTCCGCCTCAAGTAATTGGCCTATAAGGGCTAAACCTTGCACTCCCCACTCTGGAACTTTCGATAGAGCTGCGCCAGACTTCGACTCTGGATGGACCAAAGCACAAGCGACGGCAGCCGGAAGATAGCCCAGGCGCTCTAGATCTGTAAAAGGAAGTTCGCGTCCAGATACGGCTGTTACGAAAAGAGCGGCCTGAGCCGGATCAGCCAGTTCGAGCCACCGTAGCAGCTCGAAGTGTCCCTCTTGCCCTGTTTCGTCGGCACGGATGCGGAGGAGGAGGATTCCCATTTCATCCCATCCCGGCTCATCCAGGTGCGCGAATAGCTCGTCTCGTAGAAACTTCTCCATCCCGCTCTTGTCTACCTTGGCTCGCTCGTGCAGAAACCAGGCGCAGAGGTATTCCTGGAAAGAGAGATGGGCGAACTGGATTTTGCCTTCCTCCGGCTCGACAAGGAGCCCTGCCGGATGGAGAAAGTATTCGACGAGAGCCGGGGCGTTCGCGGCAGTAAGCTCGGCGAACCGGCCGGGCCCCTCCTCGATCTGCCGTCGGATCGCCTCCTCCATCTTGTCCCGCCCCCAAACGACCCGGCGTTCCTCCGCCATGTGCGCCTGCTTGACGCGGCTTCCTATGGACTGACTTTGCCAGGCGAGATGAGCGAGGACGAGGCGAACCTCGGCCGTTGGCCAATGCGGCATCGGCTCGCCATGGGTTGTCCACTGCCGTTGCCGCTGTCTCTCCTGTCGCTCCAGGTAGAGGTCGACGATCTGACGATAGAGGAGCGGCCGGCCTTCTGGCATCTGGTTCTGGGTGGTATGGACCAAAGCCATCAAGGTAAGGAAGATGGGCCGCCGTGCGAGGCTCAGGAGATAGCCGCGGCCACGGTCTTCGAGGTGGCCAAGGAAGCGGCTGACTCCTTCTTTGCGCTTTCGTTCCCACTCGTCGCGCAATCGGTACCAGCGATCCACGAACTGCTCGATCTGTTCCCAGGCGAAGGGAAGGAGATAGCAAAGCTTCAGACGTGCCCATGGCTGCTCTTGATCGGGAGGCGGGCTTACGAGATCGACGAAGCCTGTCGGCCTGCCGGTCACGAGCACACGGAAACCGCGTGCGGCGGCCTCTAGGGCCAGGTTGAGGAGCCGCTGGCGGATCGCCGGCCCACCCGCCTCGTCAATCCCGTCGAATAGCACGAGGACCGAAAAATCCTGCGGCGCAACGCCGAACGGAAACAGTTCTTTCTCCAGTCGCGGCCGATCGAGCGGCAGCCGGTCGTGCTCGGCCTGCTCTGCCTGGAGGGGCCACCAGAGGTTGTAGAGATCTTCGAGACTGCGGACGGTTTCGAGGCCGGGTATGTTGCGGAGAATGATGGGCACCGGAATGGCGCGAGTCTCCTGCCGCAAACGGCTGGGCAGCGCGTCATTGCACAACTCGGCCACGATGGCCTGCACGAGAGTGGTCTTCCCGCTCCCCGGCCTTCCCGAAAGCGCCACGAACGGCTTGCGGATCAGGACGTCCCAGGCGTCCTCACCGGGGAGTTTCTCGTCCTGGACCCGGCTGACTCCCTTTCCCACCTCTTCCTCTCGCAGGTCCTCCGATCCGACCCGCATGGGGACGAAGATCTGCCGCAGGCTCACCGGATCGGTCTCGCCGATCTCGATCAGCTCCAGCCTCTGATAGCGCTTGAGGAGGAAGCGGGCGTACTGCCCCAGCGCCGCGGCGCGGGCGCTCTTCTCGGCGATAGACAGCTCAGCCATCGGCAGCTTCTGTGGAGGGGGGAGCAAGAGGAGTGGGTACCCCCAGGAAGACCTCGGGCAAGTCCATCTCGAAGCCGATGAGGGTTCGGAAGTACCGGACGAAGCAGTCATCCGAACGCTTGCTGTCGATCCGCTGGTTTGCGAGGTTCACCGCCTCGGCAATGGAGAGATACAGATGACGGTCGGCTTGATCTCCCTCATGCCCAAGGATATGGGCGAAAGAACGCATAAAGAGGTGTTCCAGCATGCGCTGCTGCTCCCATGTGACCCAGGGCGGAAGCCTTTGGGGAACCGTGCCGATCAGTACCTTCCCCAGGACGCGGAGGGCCCAGGGCTGACGTTCGAGAAGGCGCCAGACCTGCTTGTGCTGAAATCGCAGGTACTGGAACAGTAGGAACCGGCCGGCGAACTCGATCGCTGGTTTTCCTGGCGGTACGGCCCTGGCAGCCTTTAGCATCTCCCAGCCAACGCAGGCACTGTTGACAAAGTTCTTAATCTTCCGCGGGTTGGGTTCCAGAAGCTCTTCAATGAGAGTGGCGCAGGCTGGGACTCCCGCAAAATCGTGTTCCTTGAGCTGCGCCTCGATGAAGATCCGAAGCTCTGCGGGTCGCGGTGCCGGGACGGGTACGATCGCCTGGAACAGCTTCTCCAGGTACTCCCGATTCGCATCATCCGAGCGCCCGGCCCAGTGGCGCTCCAGGGCCGAGAGCACCGCCCCTTCGTCAATTGCCAAGACAAAGACGCAGCGTGGGCTCCCGAGATAGAGCTTGATGCTCTCCAGAAGTTGGACGACCACGCCCTCCTCACAACGGTCGAGGTCGTCGATGAAAATGATGAGGCGGCCAGGGATCTTGCTTCCCTTCTCCTGGGGAAGCCCGGAGAGCAGGGTCTGAATCGCATCATCGAAGAGCAGATGGAATCTCTGGCCATCGCCGAGACCGGGCTCCTCTGGTGCCGCCTCACGCCAAGCCCGGCGTACCGCGTCCGTCGTTCCCTCGGCGAGACGGAGGCTTCGACCGAGAGTCAGTCCCGCAGCCCCGTCAATGACCCGCTCCAGCAGGGCAAGCCCGGCTAACCCTCCGCGCCGGTTGAGCTCCTTGGCTCCTTCCTTCAACCGGAGCCAGGTCGTGAACTGCGCCCGGATCTCGAGAAGCAAGGCGACGAGCGGGTTCTCCACGCCTTGATGCTGCCAGGGCGAGTACCAGACGCAGAGGCTACGTTGAGCCATCGTCTGGAGCGACGAGGGCCAGGCCAGAATCGGCTGACGCGCTTTGAAGTGCCAGCTCCCCCAGTCGGAGGGACCCTGGTCCTTCTTCTCTTCCCCCAGCGGCACCGCCAGCGCCACCGGGTTGCCCCCCAGGGTCACGAACGCTCGGCGCAGGACGCTCGTCTTCCCGAGCCCCACTTGCCGGTGACCCCGAGTGTGAAGGGGGTCTCGACCTCCAGGGCCATCCGGGCCACCTGGTCGCCGGCGACCGTGGTGCCAAAGCCATCATCCAGGGTGAAGGCGTCGTTGACGTAGCGGTTCGCCATGAGTGGGATCCCGGCGACATTTTAGGCGAGAAGAGAGTCGTGCGGGAAATTTTGCCTTTGGCGGGGCCGGGCAGGCACAGGGGCTCTGCCCCTACCTGCCCGGCCTCGAAGGCGGTGCCCAAGCCGTCCGGAGAGGACGGACATGACCTCGCGGCGTTCGTGCCGCCCCCCTCCCGCCCGCCTCCACGCCATTTTGTCCTCCAGGAGAAACTGAAAAGTCGCCCAAAACGCCGTAAAAGTCCGACTTGTCGCCGTAAAAACTTAAATAGGTGGCTCGAAAGTCGTTTTTGCCACTGTAAAAACTTAAATACATGACCTCAAAACTCGAAATGGCACCGTAAAAACTTAAGTACAGGGCCTCAAAACTCCATTCGGACCCCGCAAAAACTTAAATGCTGGCCGCAAAAGTGCCAAAAAGTCGCGTAAAACTATTTCCGCAGCGATACAACGCACTTTTACGACGTTTCGCGGAGGTTTGACGGGAGTTTGGGGAGGTTTGGCGGCGGTTCGCGGGAGTTTTTCGGAACTTGGACGCGGTTTTGCGGCGTTCCGGTGGGGTTTGGCGGCATCTTCGAGGCCCACGACGACGATCGGAGACCGCTCGGAGAGCTTCGGCGGAGTTTTGGCGACGATCGAACCTCCATTGACGACGATCGCGCCTCCGTTGGCGGCGTCTGACAGGGTTGTGGAGGCGACGGCAGCGCCCCGGAAACGCCGTGAGCAGCATGGATACGCGAATTTACACATGTAACGAAACGAGCGCGTAGCTCACCTAAGTCTCCAGAACCCCAGCGCCCATCCGGGCGCCTCTCTACTGATGGAGCCCCCTCCCCGAGGGCCGCGGGCGATGCGCCCGCGGCCCTCATTTCGCCCCCCCTCCCCTCATCCGTGCGACAATAGGGGCATCGCTTCAGGAGGAACTTCGAGATGAAGAGGCCCATGCTCCGCGCTCTCTGGCTCATCGCCTGTACCCTGGCCCTGCCTGCCCTCGCCGGTGCCGACACCAAGAAGCCGGTGGCCAATTTCAGGGACGCCCTGGCCCGCAGCTGCTCGGCGGCCCGGCGGACGTCCGGGAGCGAGTTTCCGGCGAGCTGCCTCGCCTCGTCCGTCACCCGCCGGGTGATCTCTGGAAATGTCGTCGAGTACAGCCTGGTGGTGCGGACCGGCCCCGGCGAGCACGACCGGATCGGCCTCCACCGGGTGGTCCAGGAGTCGGCGCCCAACGCCGCCGCCCATGCCCGCCATGCCATCCTCTTCGCCCACGGCGACGCCTGGGGCTTCGACGGGGCGTTCCTCGCCAACCTGGCGACCCCCGGCGCCTCCCCGGACCATGCCGCCCCCGTCTTCCTCGCCGAGCATGGCGTCGACGTCTGGGGGATCGACTTCGGCTGGACCCTGGTCCCGGCCGGGGCGACCGACTTCACCTTCCTCCGCGGCTGGGGGATCGACCGCGACGCCCGCGACCTGGGGATCGCCCTCGCCCTCGCCCGGGTCGTCCGCCTGACCGAAGGCAACAGCTTCGACAAGATCGACCTCCTCGGCTGGAGCCGCGGCGGGCAGATCGGCTACGCCTACCTGAACGCTGAGACCCAGGCGCCGCGCGGTCTGCGCCAGGTCAAGGGCTTCGTCCCAGTCGACATCTTCCTCAAGACCGACGACGAGACCCTGCGGCAGGCCGCCTGCGCCCGCGCCGCGACAGAGCAGGCGACAGTGGACGCCGGCACCTTCGAGAACACGACCGGGGTGCTCTTCCAGACGCTCGGCAACCTGGCCCTGACCGCCCCGGCGGCCGCCTCGCCCGTCGTTCCCGGTTTCACCAACCGCCAGGCCGGCCTCGTCGCCGGCTCGGCGACCTACGTCTTCTTCCCGCCGGGACTGGCGGTCGTGCCCTTCTATCACTTCGCCGGCGGCACCTTCGACGGCGGCGGTCTGCCGACGGGCCTGAGCTTCACGCCCGAGAACCCCTGGTTCCATTTCGAGACCGGCCCGGCGCCGTTCGAGTCGCAACAGGTCGTGGTGGACGGGGACGACGTCATCTGCAACGAAAAGAACGTGTCCTTCGACGACCACCTCGCCCAGATCACCGTCCCCGTCCTCTACCTGGGGGCCGGCGGCGGCTTCGGCGACTTCGGGGTCTACACGACGACCCTCCTGGGGAGCCACGACGTGACGACCCACGTCGTCCACCTCGTGCCGGCCGCCCAGCGAGCGCTCGACATCGGCCACGCCGACATCTGGAACGCCACCGACGCCCCGAGCCTCTTCTGGCAGCCGATCCTCGGCTGGATCGGCGGGCACTGAGGCGGGATGGAGGCGTCCGAGGCCTGCGGAGACGCCCTGGCGGCGGTGGTGTAGGAGAGGTTCCGGACGGCGGCTGGGCGTCTCTACGAAGACCCGATCCGTGGGGGATACGAGACTCGATCCGAGGCGTAGAGACGCCCAGCGCATACCACAAGGCCTTGCCTTGACCACGAACGCCAGGGCGTCTCCGGCCTCCGAAGACCGATCGTCCCCCCTTGCCTCGCCCCCTTCTTTCGGCTTACCTTGCATACGGAATGGCCCGCTTCGACCTCGACGCCGACCGCGAAGAAGGCTTCGCCTTGGAGGAGCGGAAGAAAACCCGCCGCCCCCGGCGTTTCAAGGTACTGCTCCACAACGACGACTACACCACGATGGAATTCGTCGTCCACGTCCTCATGGAGCATTTCAGCAAGGCCCCGGCCGAGGCGACCGCGATCATGCTCCAGGTACACCAGAGAGGGGTGGGAGTGGCCGGGATCTTCCCGCGCGAGGTGGCGGAGACCAAAATCGCCGAGGTTTCCGAGGAGGCGCGGGAGAACGGGATGCCCTTGAAGCTCACCCTGGAGCCCGAAGAGGAAGAAAGAGACGAGGCAGGATGAAGATTTCCCAGGACCTTCAGATCACCCTGACCGTCGCGGTCTCCGAGGCCGGCCGGCTGGGCCATGAATATACCGGCCTGGAGCACCTGCTCTACGCCCTGACCTTCGACGAGGAGACGGCCCGGGTGCTGGCGCATGCCGGGGCCGACGTCAAGAAGCTGCGCGACGAGCTCGCCCACTATCTCGAAGAGGAGCTCGAACCGGCGAGCCGGCGCAAGCGGAACCGCGAGCCGCGCCTGGCCCTGGGCGTCCAGCGCGCCCTGGGGCTCGCCGCCGCCAAGGTCGAATCGACGGGCAAGGAGGAGATCCTGGGCTCGGACGTCCTCGTCGCCCTCTTCGACGAGCCGGACTGCTACGCCGTCGAGATCTTAGAAGCCCAGGGGGTGTCGCGGCTCGACGTGGTGAGCTATCTCGCTCATGGCGTCTCGCACCTGAATCCCTCGGGCCTCCCGGACACGCTCCCCGCCGGCGATGCCGGCGATACCCCGGCCGGCGAAATGGACGACGACGAGGAGCCCGGGGGCCGCCCCGGCGCCCCCGCCGATGCCCTGAAGGCATTCACCCAGGACCTGACCCTCCTCGCCCGCCGCGGCGGCATCGACCCGCTGATCGGCCGCGACAAGGAGGTCCTGCGCACCCTCCACATCCTCCAGCGGCGGCGGAAGAACAATCCCATCTACGTCGGCGATCCGGGAGTGGGGAAGACCGCCCTGGTCGAGGGGCTCGCCCTGCGCATCGCCAAGGGCGAGGTGCCCGAGGCGTTCAAGGCGACCAAGGTCTTCCGCCTCGACTTAGGGTCGCTCTTGGCCGGCACCCGCTACCGGGGCGACTTCGAGAACCGGCTGAAGGCGGTCCTCGGCGCGCTCGCCGCCGAGAAGAATCCCATTCTCTTCATCGACGAGATCCACACCGTGGTGGGGGCCGGCGCCGCCGGCCGCGGCACCATGGACGCCTCGAACCTCCTGAAGCCCGCCCTCCAGTCGGGGACCCTGCGCTGCATCGGCGCCACCACCTGGGAGGAGTTCCGCCAGACCTTCCAGAGCGATCAGGCGCTCGCCCGCCGCTTTCAGAAGGTCGAGATCACCGAGCCCTCGGCGGCGGAGACGGTGAAGATCTTCAAGGGTCTTCAGGAACGCTACGAGAAGCACCACGGGGTGACCTACAGCGACGCGGGGATCGAGGCCGCGGTCGAGCTCGCCGACCGCTACCTGCGCGACCGCCGCCTGCCGGACAAGGCGATCGACCTCCTCGACGAGGCCGGCGCCGCCGTCGCCCTGGCGAGCGCGGACCCCGCCGCCTCCCCAGCTGACACCGAGCGGGTGGTCGACGTCCCCCACCTGGAGCAGGTGCTCGCCACCATGGCGCAGATCCCGGCCCGGCGGGTGAAGGGGGGCGAGAAGGAGCAGCTGAAGCGGCTGGAGGCGGAGCTCAAGGCCCAGGTCTACGGCCAGGACGAGGCGATCGAGCGGCTGACCTCGGCGATCAAGGTGGCGCGGGCGGGGCTGCGCGATCCACAGAAGCCGATGGGCTCCTTCCTGCTCACCGGCCCCACCGGGGTGGGGAAGACCGAGGTGGCGAAGCAGCTCGCCGCGGTTCTGGGGGTCTCCTTCCTGCGCTTCGACATGAGCGAGTACATGGAGCGCCACACCGTCTCCCGCCTGGTCGGCGCGCCGCCGGGCTACGTCGGCTACGACCGGGGCGGCCTGCTGACCGAGGCGGTGGCGAAGAACCCGCACGCCGTGCTCCTCCTGGACGAGATCGAGAAGGCGCACGAGGACGTCTTCAACATCCTCCTCCAGATCATGGACCATGGGACGCTGACCGACGCCAACGGCAAGCCGACCGACTTTCGGCACGTCATTTTGCTCATGACCTCGAACGTCGGCGCCCGGGAGATGGCCCAGCGCTCCCTGGGGTTCGGCCGCGGCGATCTCCACGAGCCCGGCGATGTCGGCGGTATCGGCGGCATTGGCGGCATGGGCGACCGGGTCCCCTTCGACGAGAAGAAGGCCGAGGGGGACAAGGCCGTCGAGCGCCTGTTCTCTCCCGAGTTCCGGAATCGGCTGGACGCCCGGCTCCAATTCCGCTCCCTCTCCCCGGTCGTCATGGTGCGGATCGTCGACAAGATGGTCCGCGAGCTGGGCACCCAGCTCGCCGGCAAGGGGATCACGATCGAGCTCACCGACGGCGGCCGCGACCTTCTGGCGAAGAAGGGCTACGACCCCGCCTTCGGCGCCCGCCCGCTGGCGCGGGTGATCGAGGACACGGTCAAGCGGCCGCTCACCGAGGAGATCCTCTTCGGAGCGCTGGAGAACGGCGGCACGGTGACGGTCGACGCGGCGGGGGAGGAGATGGCGCTGCGGTTCGGGGCGGCGGCCAAGATCCCGGAGACCCCCGAGAGCGCTCCCGACGACGCGAGAGCCACCGGTTGAACAGCATCTTCAGAAAGGGCCTGCTGCTGATCGCGGCCCCCCTCCTCTTCCAGGCGATCTTCCTGGGGGTCCTGATCAAGAACGAGCGCGACAGCGCCGCGGCCGAGCGCTGGGCCCTCCACGGCAAGCAGGTGATCAGTCAGGCGGAGACGGCGATGCGCACCCTGGTCGAGGAGAGCAACCGGATGCGCGGCCTGGTCATCACCGGCAATCCGGCCTTCGCGACTCCGCCGACCCGCGCGGTGATCGACCAGGTCGAGGAGCTCCACCGGCTGGTCGGCGACAACCCGGCCCAGGAGAAGCGGGCCGCGGCGCTCGGCGCCACCGCCGAACGCCTGCTGGCCTGGTTCGCGAGCCAGGAGCGGCTGGTGGAGGCCGACCGGGCGGAGGAGGCGGCCCGGCGCATCCGGACGTTGCAGGGCGATCGGCTGCTCAAGGCGGCCCAGGCGGAGCTCACGGCGTTCCTGACCGAGGAGCAGCGGCTCGACCGCGAACGCCAGGACCTCCTCGCCCAGACCCGCCGCCGCCAGCGCTGGCTGTTGCTCGCCGCCTCGATCGCGGCGGCGGCGACCGCCCTCCTCATGGCCTGGCTGTTCAGCAAGAACGTCAGCTCGCGGCTGGAGGTGGTGGCCGCCAACGCCCGCCGGCTGGCGGAGAACGCCCCGCTGTCCCCGCTCCTGGGTGGGGAGGACGAGATCGCCGAGCTCGACTCGACCTTCCACCAGACCGCCTTCCGCCTGGCCGAGGCCGCCGCCGCCGAGCGGCTCTTCCAGGCCGAGCTGGAGCGGCGGGCCGCGGAGCTGGCGGCGGCGAACGAGGACTTGCGCTACAAGACCCAGGAGATCGAGACCTTCGTCTACAGCGTCTCGCACGACCTGCGCTCGCCGCTCGTCAACCTCCAGGGGTTCAGCCGGGAGCTCGAGCGCTCGTGCGGCGACCTGCAGCGCGCGCTCGCCCAGACCGCGCTGCCGCCGGGCGTCCGCCGCCAGCTCGACGCCGTCGACCGGGACATGGCGGAGTCGGTCCGCTTCATCCAGACGGCGGTCTCCCGTTCGGCGAACATCATCGATGCGCTCCTGCGCCTGTCGCGCGCCGGCCGGGTGGAGTACCAGTGGCAGAGCGTGCCGGTCGACTGGATCGTCCGCCGCGTCGTCGACGCCATGCGCGGCTCGATCGAGCAGAAGCGGGTCGAGGTCACGATCGGCCCTCTCCCCCCGGCCTGGGGCGACCCCACGGCGGTGGAACAGATCTTCGGCAATCTATTGAGCAACGCGGTCAACTACCTCGACCCCGATCGCCCCGGCCGGATCGAGATCGGCGCCACCAACGGCCAGCCGGACTTTTCCCCCACCTACTGGGTGCGGGACAACGGCCTGGGCATCCCCGAGTCGTACCAGGGAAAGCTGTTCGTCGCCTTCCAGCGCCTGCACGGCAACGTCGCCCCGGGCGAGGGGATCGGCCTGGCGCTGGTCCGCCGGGTGGTCGAACGGCACGGCGGCAGGATCTGGGCCGAGTCGCGGGAGGGGGAGGGCACGACCTTTTTCCTCACTCTGCCCGGAAGCGGCGGAGAGGATAGAATGGACGCCCGGACCGCGACGACCGGCTGAGGAGGCCCCATGGACGAGGTGACGATCATCCTGGCCGAAGACGACGACGGGCACGCCACGCTGGTCGAGCGCAACCTGAAGCGGTCCGGTCTCGACAACGGGTTCATTCGCCTGAAGGACGGCCAGGAGGCGCTCGACTATTTCCTGGGGACCGAGACGCGGCCCTGCGAGTCGTGCATCCTCCTGCTGGACATCAAGATGCCGCGGGTGGATGGGATCGAGGTGCTGCGCCGGCTGAAGGGCGACCCGCGGACGGCGACCCTGCCCGTCGTCATGCTGACGACGACCGACGATCCGCGCGAGGTCGAGCGTTGCTACCAGCTGGGCTGCAACGTCTACGTCACCAAGCCGGTCGAGTACGAACAGTTCATCGAGGCGGTGAAGCGGCTGGGGTTTTTCCTGAAGGTGGTCAAGCTCCCCCAGCGCCCATCGGTGTCCCCGTCCGCGGAGGGTTGAGGGTATGGAGGACCCGCGGCAGGCGCGCATCCTCATCGTCGAGGACGACCTTGGCATCGCGCGCCTCGAATGCCGGGCGCTGGAGCGGGCCGGCTACGCGGCGGAGTCCGCCTCCACCGTCGAGGAGGCGCTCGCCCGGCTCGCCGCCGGCCGTTTCGACCTCGCCGTCCTCGACTACCGGCTCGCCGCCCCGGCGACCGGCCTCGACTTCTACCGCCGGCTGCAGGCCGACTGGCCCGAGCTCCCCGCCATCCTGGTCACCGGCTTCAGCGACGAGGGGAAGGTGATCGAGGCTCTGCGCGCCGGGGTGCGCGACGTGGTGCCCAAGGTCGGCGACTACCTGAGCTACCTGCCGCACGCCGCCGAGCGGGTGTTGAAGGTCGTCGAGGCCGAGCGGCAGCTCGCCGCCTCCGAGGAGGCGCTGCGGCGGGCCAACGAGGACCTGGAGCGGCGGGTGGCGGAGCGGACCGCCGAGCTGCAGCGGACCAAGGAGCTGGCCGAATCAGCCAACCGGGCCAAGGACCACTTCCTGGCCGTCCTCTCGCACGAGCTGCGCACGCCGCTCACCCCGGTTTTGACCACCGTGCAGCTCCTGGAGCACCGTTCGGGGCTGCCCGACGAATTCCGCGAGCCGCTGGCGATGATCCGCCGGAACGTCGAGCTGGAGGCGCACCTGATCGACGACCTTCTCGATCTGACGCGGATCTCGCGCGGCAAGTTGGATCTTCACTTCGAGCCGGTCGACGTCCACGAGGTGCTGGCGCAGGCCCTGGAGATCTGCGGCCGGGATCTGGAGGCCAAGGGGATCGCGGTGGCGACCGCGCTCGGCGCCCGCCGCCACTGGGTGGAGGCCGATCCGGCGCGGCTGCAGCAGGTGTTCTGGAACGTGGTGAAGAACGCCGTGAAGTTCACCCCCGAGGGGGGACGGATCGCGATCCGCACCAAAGACGGCCCGGGCGGCACGATCGCGGTCGAGGTCCGAGACAGCGGCGTGGGCATCGAGCCCGACCTCCTGCCGCGGATCTTCGACGCCTTCGAGCAGGGGGGCAAGGACGTGACCCGCCTCTTCGGCGGGCTGGGATTGGGCCTCGCGATCAGCAAGGCGCTGGTCGACCTCCACCGCGGCACGATCACCGCCGCCAGCGACGGCCGCGGGCAGGGGGCGACCTTCACCATCTCCCTCGCCGCCGAGGTGCCCGAGCGGGCGCTCCCGTCCCACCCGCCGGCGCACGCCGGCACCCACGGCGGGACGGGCCTGCGCATCCTCCTCGTCGAGGACCACGACGACACCCGGGAGGCCCTCTCCGAGCTCCTGCGGCTCTACGGCTACGAGGTCGAGTCCGCCGCCTCCGTCGCCGCCGCCCTGGCCTGCCTCGACGGCTGCCACTTCGACCTCTTGATCAGCGATCTCGGTCTCCCCGACGGCAGCGGGCTCGACCTCATGCGCCAGATCCGCACCCGCTGCCACGGCGAGATCAAGGGCATCTGCCTAACCGGTTTCGGCATGGAAGAGGACATGCGGCAAAGCCGCGAGGCCGGCTTCCTCGCCCACCTGACCAAGCCGGTGAGCCTCCAGGAGCTGGATGCCGTGCTGCAGCGGGTGCTGGCGGCACCGGTGGCGGGGTAGGCGCCGCCAACGGCGGTACGAACGTCGCCAAAACTCCGCCGAAGCTCTTCGGGCGATCTCGGACCGGCGTCGCTCGCGGGGCGTACACGGGGTAGAGACGCCCCAGGCGCTAACGAAAACCTTGCCGTAACCACTCCGGCGGGGCGTCTCAACGCCTCCGTGATCGCAGCGTCTGAGGCCTGCGGAGACGCCCCGCCGGCGGTGGTTCCGGGGGATGCCCGGACGGCGGCAGGGGCGTCTCTACGAAGACCCCCGTTCGTGAGGGGGATTTTTTCACAGGCTCTGAGCGAGCGGTGCTTCCGGCGGCACTTCAAGCGATACCGTGGTAGCTGTTCACGACCCATTCATCGGCTCGGTCGTCCCATGCGAGCGGAAGACCAAAACCCCGCAGAGTGCGCCGCTCACCCGGACAGCGATCTCGCTCAGTGCAGGGTATGCGCGGATCAGATCGGCGAACAGGGGCTCACGAATATCTCGCGTCAGCACGCCTCCGAGATCGATCACGACGCCGACGATCTTCCTCTCCTCGCCATCACCGACACCAGCCAAGGCATACTTGATCGAGTCCAGGGCGTACCACCGAGCGCGCTGGAGAAAAGAAAAAAAGCACCCGGCGGCGAGCGCAGCACAGATGATGAACGCCGCCCAGAGGCTGGACCGACCGAGCAACGCAGCCCGCATCAGCAGCCAGACCGCCGCGATGCCACAGACCAAGGCGGAGTTCCGCGATATACGCACAGTCGCCCGCTGAATGCTGATGTCGGCGTGCGCTGCATTGGAGGTCGCCATCGCGGCAAAGGGAAGCTGGCCGACGACCCTGTAGCAGCGTTCCAGGGTGCGCGCATTCGCCCGCGCCGCCGGACCGAGAGCCAGGCCCACCGCGAGGAGCAGCCACTTCTGCAGCCAGCCGACCTCGACGAGAGGATCGACGCATTCGTAGTCTTCAATTCCCAATCCCAGCGAGCGGATCAATTTCCTGAACTTCAGCGACCCGGCATAGCGCTGAAGCTCGATCGAGCGGATCCAGCGGTCCTGTGGACGAAAGAGCTTCTTGCAGAGCGTGTTGACGACCAAACCCAGCAGGTATGACGCCGAAAGGAAGAGGACGAGATAGATGCCGCCACCGAGAAAGGCCTTGTCGGCGAGCAAGTTCGCCAGCTCCGGAGGCGGTTGGACCACTTCGAGGAGGACCGCGCAGAGGACGAGAAAGAGAGCTAGCGCCCCGATCAGGACGAACTCCAGGAGCGCCTCGGTTGTCCGCATTCGAACTTAGTGTAACAGTGCGAGTGGATCTTTGTCGATCGAGAAACGAACCTTTGTTGTGCCTGACTAGAACGGCGTCTTCGCGACCTCTCCCGCCGTCCCCAGCCCATACTCCGCCACCCGCAGCAGGACCTCCAGGTTCTCGGGAGCGTACTCCCGTCCCCAAACCCCGACGAGGCCGGTCCCCTCGGGGCCGCCGTAGCTCTTGACCCAGGCCGCGGCACGGCCGTTTTCGTCGCGGCCGAGGACGGTGAGCCCGGGGGCCGGGGGGAGCGCGATGCCGCCCACCCAGGAGGCGGGGAGGCCCCAGCGCACGCCTTCGGGGGTGGCGCGCACCCCCTGCTCGTCGCCCTGGATACCGGTCAGGTCGAGGCCCAGGATCTCCTGGGCGCGCTTGGGGTCGGCGCGGCGGATCGGCTTGCCGGTCGCGGGGTCGAGCAGGGCCAGGAAAGGCGGGATGGCGAGGCAGACGACCTTTCCGCCGGAGTCGAGATAGCGCCGGAAGCGGGCGGAATCCGCTCCCCCCGCCTCGGGTACGGTGTCGCTCGCCAGGACCACGACGGAAGGCTCATGGTCGGCGATGCGGGCATCCAGGAACGGCGCGAAGGTCTCGGCGCTCAGCGGCTGGTAGCCCTGGGCGCGGAAGAAGTCCCGGACCTCTGCGTCGCCCTTGAAGTACTTCCAGCGCGCCCGCTCGTTCCAGAAGACGGCGCGGTGGAGCGGCTTGCCGGAGCGGGAGACGGGGGCGGCCAGGGCGTAGAGCTTGCCGTCGTCGCTCCCGAAGTAGAGGACTCCGCCTGCGACCACCGGCGACGAGTGGGCCTGGTCACCGGTCCGGTAGCGGAAGCGCTCGGCGCCGGTCGCGGCGTCCAGGGCGTAGAGATTGCGGTCGCGGGAGGTGAAGTAGACGGTGCCGGCCGCCAGGGCGGGAGAGGCGAAGACCCGGTCGCCGGTCGCGAAGTGCCACTTCTCGCGGCCGCTCGCCAGGTCCACGGCCTGGACGAAGTGGCCGTCCGAGGTGCCGACGTAGACCATGCCGTTTTCGACCGCGGGGGAGGAGATCACCCAGGACGCCTGATGGTCGAAGCGCCACTTGCGGTGGCCGGTGGCGGTGTCCACGGCGTAGAGGAAGCCGTCGCGGCTGCCGAAGACCACGGTGTTACCGGCCACCGCGGGGGAGGACTGGAGCGAGGTGCGGTCGAAGCCGATCCGCGCCGAGTCGAGCCCGACCCCCTCGGGCTCGAAGGTCCAGCGCAGATGGCCGTCCGCGGCGTCCGCGGCATAGAGCCGGCCGTCCAGGCTGCCGACGTAGACGACGCCTCCCGCCACCGCGGGCGAGGAGCGCACCCGGCCGTGGGTGGGCAGCTTCCAGAGCACCTTGCCGGTCGCCGCCTCGAGGGCGTAGAGGTTGCCGTCGCCGCTCCCCACGAACACCCGGCCGTCGACCACCGCGGGCGAAGAGAGGAAGTAGTCCCAGGCCCAGGCGAAGGGGAGGTCCGGACCGAACACCACCGACCAGCGCTGCCGGCCGGTCTGGGCGTCCAGGGCGTAGAAGCGGCGGTCGCGGCTGGCGAAGAGCACGAGGTCGCCGGCCCCGCCGGCCAACGCGGGCGAAGAGTGGATCGCGCCGCCGGTCGCGAAGCGCCACTTCTCCTGCCCGGTCGCCGCGTCGAGCGCGTAGAGGGAGCCGTCGCCGCTCCCGAGGTAGACGGTCCCCCCCGCCACCAGCGGCGTCGAGCGCACCGGCCCGGCGGTTGGGAACGACCAGCGGAGGGCCGCCGAGTCGCGCGGCGGGGTGCCGGGATACATCCCGGTGTGCTCCGGCCCGCCACGGAACTGGGCGGCGGTCCCGGCCGTCGCGGCGGTCGCCGCGGGAGGGCCGGCGGCGCCGTCCGCGCCGCAGGCCACGCTGCCGATCTGGATTGCCAGGACCGCGCCCAGCACGAGGAGAGCCCATCCCTTGACCATGGCCGGGCATGGTACACGGGAATGGCTCTCCGCTCTACCGACAAAAAGAAGCCAGGGACGAATGTCGTCCCCGGCCTCCTTCTTCGCCAATGTCGAGCTTGAAAACGGGCGCTCTTACGCCTTCCCCCGGCCCTCCCGCCGCCGCAGCTGCCCCAGCCGATAGACCGCCGCGAAGCCGAGGAGCGCCGCCAAGGCCAGGAGCCCCCAGGTGCCCAGGGTCGGGATGAGCACCACGCTCACCGGCAGGATGATGATCGTGGGATCGCTGTTGCCGGTCGGATCGCCGTCGTGATCCGGGTCGGGGTCGTCGCCGTCCTGGGTGACGTCGTTGACCGGCGCGCCGGCCGGGCTGGTGCCGCGGGCCGTGCCGGAGCAGGTGTAGGGTCCCTCCTTGCCGCCCGAGGTGACGTGGAGGACGACCTGGATCACCCCGGTCTGCCCGATGGCGAGCGAGTTGCCCGCCGCCAGGAGATCGGTGTTGCCGGCGCCGTCGAAGGTCGGGTTGACCGTGAAGTCGCCGCTGGTGACCGAGGTCACCGTGTAGCCGGCGGGGGTGGTGAAGACGGCCGCGAAATGAGCGCTCGCGTTGACGTTCGACAGCGGCACGTTGCCGTAGTTGGTCAGTCGGACGGCGAAGGTCACGACGAAGGCCAGGGCGTCGGCGGGGTCCTTGTCGATCGACACCAGCCGCTTGGCGACGCCGATCATGGGCGCTTCGACCCCGATCGGCGCCAGGTGGTCCTCGACCTCGCCGTCGGGCGCCAGGCCGGTCACCCCGAGCCCAGACTGCGAGCTGATCCGGCAGCGCGATATCGCGTTTCCGCCCTGCGGCGAGCCCACCGGCACCGGGAAGGTCCGGCTGACCGTCGTCCCGGCGGCGATCGGGAGATCGGTCACCACTTGGTCGCCGGCATCGGCCCAGCTGCCGTTCCGGTTGAAGTCGATCCAGCAGCTGACGATGCCACCGGTGGCGCCGGCCCGCAGCTGGATCGTCCCCGGTGCCCCCGGGATGAGAGGTGCGGGGAAGGTCACCCCGTCCTCGTCGTCGGCGCCGTTGGTGTCGTCGCCGGCCGCCACCGGGCTCGGGATGCAGTCCGGCTCGGTGTCGACGAGGGTGCCCAGGGTCGGGTTGCCCACCGGGAGGACGGCATGGCGGGCGCCGTTCGAGGCGAGGAAGCTCGGATAGCCAGGATCGGGGGCGTCGCCGAAGTCGAGACCGGCGACCGTTACCGCGTAGTCCTCGACCTCGCCGTCCACCGCCGCGCCACCCGGGCCGGAAACACCGGTCGAGGAGAGCCGGAAGCGGGCGTAGGAGAGGGCCGACTTGGCGTCGCAGGGGACGTTCACGGTCAGCGGATTGTTGCCGGACACCAGGGCCAGGCCGGTCGCGATCCGGTCGCGCGGGTCGTTGAAGACGCCGTCGCCGTCCCAGTCGATCCAGGCGTCGAGCTTGGGGGCCGCGATTCCGGCCGTATTGGTGAGGTTGATGGTGAAGCCGGCCGTGCCGCAGGCGATCAGCGGAGTGGCCGGGAGGGTTACGCCGTCCTCGTCGGCACCGTCGCCGGTGGCGCCGGTCGACGGCTGGCCCTCGGGCTCGCTGTCCTCCGTGGCGCCGAGCGAGAAGCCGGGCACCACCCGATGGAACGGACCGTTCTGCGCCAGGCTGGTGCCGTAGCTGTCCGGCGCGTCGCCGAAGTCGACGCTCCCGGAGACCAGGGCGTAGTCCTCGACCTCGCCGTCCGCCGCCGGACCCGTGGGTCCGAGGCCGCCGGCCGAGGAGAGCCGGAAGCGGGCGTAGGAGATCCCCGCCGACGCCGTGCAGGGGACGGGGAAGGTCAGGGTGTTGGTCCCCGCCACCACCGTCTGGTGGGTGAAAATCTGATCGGTCGCGTCGAAGGTTCCGTTGCGATCGAAGTCGAGCCAGGCGTCGAGCTTGCCGCCCGCGCCGCCGGCAACCCCGGTGACGAAGACGGAGACCGAGGCGGTGGTGCAGGCGGTGACCGGCGTCGTGAAGGTGACGCCGTCCTCGTCGCTGAAGCAGGTGCCGATGTGGCTGCTGCCGATCGCTCCGTCATCGCCGGAGGCGGTGGCGTTGGGCTGGCCGTCGGCCTCGGTGTCGACACAGCGGCCGAGCATCAGCGGGTTCACGGGGTCGACCCGATGGCTGGCCGCTCCCGCCCCCGAGGTGCCGTAGGTGGCGGGGGCGTCGCCGAAGTCGAAGCCCACGACCCCCACCTGGTAATCCTCGACCTCGCCGTCCGGCGCCGGGCCGGTGGGTCCGAGGCCGGTCGCCGTCGAGCAGCGGAAGCGGGCGTAGGTCAGGCCCGGGATGGCGCCCGCCGGCACCGCCGGCGTCAGCGTCGTCGCCGGGCCGGTCGGCACGGTGAGGTCGGTCGCGATCTGCTCGCCGGCCGAGTTGCCGAAAATGCCGTCCTGGTTCCAGTCGACCCAGGCGTTCAGGATGCAGGCGACCGGTCCTCCGGCGGTGACGTTGAAGGTGGCCGTCCCCCCCGGCACGAAGGGACCGGTGAAGGTGACGCCGTCCTCGTCGTGGCCCACCCCCCCGGTATTGGCACAGGTGCCGACCGTCAGCGCCGAGGCGGCGAGGTCGTCCCCCGTCGCCGCGGGGTTCTGGTTGAAGCCGCTGTCGGCATCCACGCAGGCGCCGAGGAAGGGGGCGTTGGGGACCCCCAGGAGATGGAAGGGGCCGTTGTCGAGCACCGTCGTGTTGTAGTCGCCCCTGCCGGTGCCGACCGCCACGTCCGGCGCATCGCCGTAGTCGTAGACCGGCGCCGGCGGCGCCGCGGCCGCGGTGATGAAGCCGAAGTCCACGGTCAGGTTGGTGTTGGCGTTGCCATCCTCGCTCGTCGGCTCGCCGCCGGCGGTGAGGGTGACCGGATGGCTGGCGGTCAACGCCCCTACCGGGGTGCCGTTGTCGTCGCCGTCCACGTCGTCGTCCGGATCGGGCGCCGGATCGTTGCCGGTCGCGGAGGTGAGGCCGGCGAGCGCTCCGTTGCCGGTGAAGCTCGACGGATCGACGACCACGATGTAGTTGCCCGCCGCCAGGTTGTCGAACCGGTAGCGCCCGGGGAAGCCGCCCACGGTGGCGGAGAAGGTCGCGCCCTGGTACTCGTCCAAGGTCGGTACGCCGTCGTTGTTGGCGTCCTTATAAAGATCCAGGCGAACGCCGTCGATCCCCACCTCGCCGCCCTGCGGCTCGAAGATCCCGTTGTTGTTGGTGTCGAACCAGACCTGGTTACCGAGGGCCAAAGTGCCCGGGGCGGTGACCAGGCCGGCGTCGATCGTGTGGTTGTACTCGCCCGGGGCGAGGGTGACGAGGGGGGTGACGCCGGTCGCCGTGTCGGCGTCGGAGTCCTGGGTGTCGTCGCCGGCGTCCTTGGTGGTGAAGGCGGTCGCCGCGGCCGGCCGCATGAACTGCACGAAGTACGGGAGACCGGGAATCAGCCCGTCGAAGCGGTAGAAGCCGGGACGCCCGTAGACGTCGTCGGCGGTCACCGTCGTGGCGACGAGGGCGTCGACCCCGGGCTCGGCGGTGCCGTTGCCGTTGTCGACGAACAGCTTGACCGTCACCCCGTTGGCGCCGTCCCAGATCGATTCGGTCTGCAGGCCGTCGCTGTTGCGATCGAACCAGACGTAGTCGCCCAACGCTGCGAGCTGGGTGGCGACGAGGCCGAAGTCGACGTCCGGGTCGTTCTGGTTGGCGGCGAGCGTCACCACCCCCGAGCAGCCGGTCGCCGGATTGGCGTCCGAATCCGAGCTCCCCGACCCCACGAACGGCGTGGTGAAAATGAAGGTCGGCGGCGCCGTGACGCAGACGTAGTAGCTCCCCGGCGCCAGGCCCGGGAAGGTGTACCAGCCCGGCGCGCCGCCCGGGCTGTCGCCGGTGACCGCCGAGGCGAGCTGCAGGTCGTCGGCGGTGCCGGGCACGCCGTCCGGCCCGGGGCCGAAGAGGCGGACGTAGATCCCGTTCAAGCCGGTCGTCCCGTCATTCTGGATGCCGTCTTTATTGGCGTCGACCCAGACGAAGTCGCCAAGGCTCGCGGCGTTGCAGGTGCCGGTCGTCACGCCCACCTTCTGCGGCTCGGCGGCGAGCGAGCCCAGGCCGTCCGCCCGGTCGCCCTGGTAGGCGAAGGAGTTGTAGGCGAAGGCCGCGGCCGGCACGTTGCCCGGCGCGGTCAGGTGGAAGATGAGATCCAGGCTGTCGAACGCTCCTACCACCCGGCTGCCGAACTCGATCTTGAACGAGCGGACCGAGGTGATCGGATCGGGCGGCACAGTCGACCAGTTGGGCGGATCACAGGCCGTGGTGGGACCGCCGACCTCGCCGCGGCAGGGGTTGCCGGAGGTCGAGTAGGAGAGCGTCGTCCCCGGCGGCGGCAGGATGGGCGCGGCCAGAAGCGGCGTCCACTGCGAGCCGCGCGGGCTGGTGTCGCGCACCCCTGTATCCCCCACGAAGGGCAGGATGTCGATCATCACCAGGTTCTGCATCGGCACCGTGCCGACGTTCTGCACGTGCAGGCGGTAGGTGAGGTCGCCGCCCACCAGGGTGCCGGCGGAGGTGGAGGTGAAGCCACCGTCGCAGGTCGCCTGGACCTGCTTGTTGGAGATCAGCTGGGCGATGGGGGCGACGTTGATCGTGCCGGTCGACGTGCACAGCATCTCCGCCGTGTTGCCGTCGCCGTCCAGGTCCTGGGTGTCGGTCGTCGAGCCGCCGGAGCAGCGCTGCGCCAGGCCCGGGCTGTTCGAACCGAGGTCGAAGGTGTTGGAGAGCGACCCGAACGTGGTGCCGTTGCGGATCGTCGTCATGATGTTCAGGAACACCTGCTGGTTGATCCCGAGGTTGCCGCTGCCGGCATTCCAGCTCCAGCGCAGGAGGGTGCGGCCGGTGCCGGCGAAGTTCGGGATCTGGGTGAAATTCTGGGGTGCCGGGAGCCCGGTGCCCTGGTCGTCGAAGGTCCAGCTGACGAAGAGAAGGTCGACCGGCAGGAGGTCGGCGGCGGAGAGGCCCTGGAGCGGCGCCGGGTCGGAGGACTGCGGAGCGCTGCGCACCTGGAGGCGCCAGGAGACCGTCTGCCCCGGGTTGAAGGGGCCGCCGCCCGAGAGGTTGGTCTTCGCCGGGGCCAGCTGGACGAACGGGCCGGAGAGGGGGAAGGGGTGGCAGCTGCTCGCGCTGACGTTGCTCGGACCGGCGGTGTAGACGGCGGTCAGGGCGGCGCAGTTCTGGATGGTGTCGTTGAAAGCCACGGGGGCGCCCGCGTTGTCCGGGTTGATGATCTTCCCGGTGATCAGGGGGCGGGCGCTGGCGTTCATGCCGACCTGAGCCTGGCCATACTCCCAGCGCACCTTGGTGACGTACTCGCCGACCCCGAGGCCCGGCGGCGGGCTGGTGAGGGTGGTGTTCGTCGTCGCGTTGGGCGAGCTTCCCCAGAGGGTGAAGACGCCGGGGGCGGAGCTCTTCTCATAGCTCACCCGCACCCCCACTCCGGCGGCGAAATCCGCGGCGCCGTTATAGGAGCCGGTCGTCACGCTCACCAACTGGAGCTGGACCGGCAGGGTGTCGATCACCACCATCGTGTCGAGCGGGACGTTGCCGCCGTTCGAGGGCGAGAGGTCGTAGCTGAAGGTCTGGTTGAGCGTCGGCGGGTTGGGGCTGCCGCCTGCGATGTTCTTCCCCAAGCCGGCCCCCGGGGCCGCCACGAAGGTGGTGACCGGGTGGGTGACCGTGCCGACGCCCAGGTTCTGCGCCGGCTGGCCGAGCGGGGTGCCGGTGGCGGTGAAGCTGTTGGTGACGCTGGTGCCGCTGGTGAAAGTGGCGCTCGGGAAGGTGACGTTCACCTGGACGTCGCAGCTGCCACCCGGAGTGATCGTCGCGCCGCAGGGGCTGGTCCAGGTGAGGGTCGCGGGCGTCGTGCCATCGCAGCCCGGTTCGCAGTCGGCCGCCGGGCTGGCGCTGTTGAACACCGTTCCGGTCGGCAGGGTGTCGACGACCGGGCCGACGCTCGAAAGGTTCAGGGCGCCGCTGTTGTTGGGCACCGCGATATGGAGGTTGTAGCTCACCGGCAGGTCGAGGTTCGCCGGGTTGGTCAGCAGGGTCTTCTGGAGATTCACCTGGACCGTGGCTACGGCGGTGACGCTGACCGGCGGGGTGGTGAAGGTGCCGGGGGAGGCGCCGAGGTTGATGCCGTCCGCCGTATTGGTGGCGACCGTGCCGTCCGGCGTCGAGCCGTTGGGGAAGCGGACGTTGACCAGGAGGTCGCCGCTGTTGCCGGCGGGCAGCGGGTTGATCATCACGAACTGCACCCGGGTGCGGCCGGAGCCCATGAAGTTGTTCGTCACGTTGATCGCCGCCACGTCCCCGGTGGGGGAGGCCGGCACGGTCGAGACGAACTGCACCTCGGCCGGCAGCAGGTCGTCCACCTCGGCGTTCAGACAGGGGCCCGAGGTGTTGCTGCAGTTGTAGGTCAGCCGGTAGCCGAAGGTCTGCCCGGTGGTCTTCTTGTTCCCCGGATCGACCGAGACGGCGGACTTGAGCAGCGGCTGGGCCGCGGCGGGAATGGCGAGAACGGCGGCAAGGAAAAGGGCGCAGACGACAACCCTGCAGAGGCGGGTGCCCCACCTGGACATACGGATTCCTCCCTAGTCTCCAAAAAATTGAACCAGCGCTCCCGCAGGCGGGAGAAATCCATGTGGAATGGATGGATGGGCATCGTAGTTGGACTTCATTACGAAGTCCATTACGAGCATCGAATCGTTGAGATGCGCTCGCTAAATTCCTCGCCATCGATGCTCGGCGGAACTTTACTCCCGAGGAATAGGAAGCGGAGTATCGTTGAGGGAAATCTCCTGGCGCGCATGAGGGTACTCCCCGCGCCTACCGGTCTCCCTTGGGGCTTCGCTGGAGAAAAAGAGCCTTGGCCGTCGTCCAAAGGAAGAGGGGGGCCGGTTCCGCTACCGAAGGGAGGTCCGATGTCCAGAGTTTTCTTTGCCCGCGGTGTCCGGGGCGAGATCGTCCGACGGATGCAGCGCCAGCTCGGGTTCGCCGCCGCGAACGTCGACGGGGTGTTCGGCGATGCCACGTTCCAAGCGCTGAAAGCGTTTCAGACCGCCAAGCATCTCGGCGCGACCGGGGAGGTGGACGGGGATACCTGGCAGGCGCTGATGGGGGTGCCGGTGCCGGTCGTGCGCGATCGCTCCCTGGGATTGACCTGTACCTTCGAGGGGCACGACTTCACGCTCGCCCAGGGAAACTTCGACGGCGCCGGAATCACCTGGGGGATCATCGGGTTCAACCTGGGGAGCGGCTCGCTCAACCAGATCGTCCTTCAGATCCAGACCAGCCACCCCAACCTCGTCCAGCAGGCGTTCGGCGCCCAGGCCCAGCAGCTCCTCCAGGTGCTCCAGGGGACGAAAGCCCAGCAGATCGCCTTCGCGGACACGGTCAGCCTGGGTAGCAACAAGGTGCAGCTGGCCGAGCCCTGGCGCTCGGCTTTCCGCGCCTTCGGGGAGTTTCCGGACGTCCAGTCCGCACAACTCGCTCTGGCGGACAGCGGCTACTTCCAGAAGGCCTTGCAGACGGCCCAGGATTTCAACCTGAAAACGGAGCTCGGCCTGGCGCTCGCCTTCGACATCCACGTCCAGAACGGCGGGATCAAACCCGAAGCCCGGACCCAGATCCAGCAACAGTTGGCCCAGCACCCGATCGGCAGCGAGCAGGACCTGCGAGTGATCATCGCCAACGCCGTGGCGGACCAGGCGAGCGCGAAGTTCCGGGAAGACGTCCGCGCCCGCAAGCTCACCGTGGCCACCGGCGCCGGCACGGTGCATGGCGCCACGTTCGTATTGCGGAACTGGGGGTTGGACAACCTGCCGGCGTGACTCGCTCGTTATCCACTCACGTGGACGAGCGTCGCGAGGCTGGTGATCTGGCCGCTGGTGTCGGTCACGGCCAGGGTCACGACATAGGTCCCGGCTGCGGCATAGAGGTGGGCGACGCTCGACCCGCCACCGGCGGTCACGCCATCGCCCAAGTTCCATTCCCAGTCGACGATCCCAACGTCGTCGCTGGAGCCGCTGCCGTCGAACACGCAGATCCGGCCGGAGCAGTTGACGGTGAAGCTCGCCGAGGGCGATCCGAACCGGCTGTCCGTTGTAGAGGTGCATCCCGACTTGGGCCATGTAGTTCTTGAGCGGCGGAAGCCCCAGGTCGGCCAAGTGCTGTCGACGTTCTTCGGATCCTCGAGCGGTAGGACGAAGGGACCCTTCTCGTCTGCCGTCACCTGCGTACCGTAGAGTTGCTTGCGACCGAGTTCCAACTGGACCGCGTCATAGAGGATGGCGTAGGTCTGGCCCTTCTTCGACTTCTTGAGCTCTGTGCTGGCGTACGGAAGGATGGTCAGCATCAGCCGAAGATCTTCGGTGTGCTTGGCGAGAAGAACGGTATACACCGAGGTGCGCTGCCCAAAGCGGTCCGAATCGATCCAGCCCACCTCTGCCAGGGTCTGCCGCAGATAGCTCAGGTTGCTCTGGCGTATCTCCTTGCCTTCGTCCCCGCGAGTTGGGTTTTTCAATAGAGCCTGCTCCTCTTCGAACCGGATTTCCTGGATCTTGGCGGGACGGAGAGGGTGGGAGGCGGCGACGGGGAGGGGAGCCAGACTTGAGGAGGGAGCTTATCCAGCCTATGGTAGAGGTTCGATCGGCCCTCATGCTCCGGTGCCCTAGTGTCAGCCGATTCCTACTTGGGCAGGGTGCAAGAGAGGCAGAAGTTTCATCCTCCAGAGTCGCTTCCGACCAATGGAGAGCCACTGACTCCCGGATCGATTCCAAGCCTCGACCAGCATCGCTGTATACTAGGCAGGTCTTGGGCCAGACCACTTATGTCTTCCCGCATCTCGATTGCAGGAAGGGTGTTGGGCCCGTATGCCTAGGCAAATAGGACCGCGAGGTCCGCAGTTCTTGTTTCGCTTAAACAAACAGGAGGGATTGACGCGATGCGGAGTGTGGTCACTGGAGCTGGCGGTTTTCTGGGCTCTCACCTTGTCGATTCGTTGCTGAAGAAGGGCCATGAGGTCATCGGGATCGATAACTTCATCACTGGTGACCGAAGAAATCTAAAGCACCTCGAAGGTGAGCGTCGCTTCAAACTCTTGGACCAGGACGTACGTGATCTGGCCGAACTCCCCGGGTCGATAGACTTTATCTTCCATCTTGCCTCGCCTGCGAGTCCCATCGACTACGATCGGTATCCGATCGAGACGCTCCTCGCCGGCAGTGAGGGGACTCACCGCTGGTTGGAAGTCGCATGCGAAACGGGAGCGCGCTTCCTGCTAGCCTCGACTAGCGAGGTCTACGGTGATCCCGACGCAGAGCACCATCCTCAATCCGAAGACTACGCCGGCAATGTCAACCCGGTCGGCCCACGGAGCTGCTACGATGAGGCCAAGCGCTTCGCCGAGGCCCTCACTACAGCCTATCGGACCAAGCACCGTATCCAGACGCGGATCATACGCATTTTCAACACATACGGATCGAGGATGCGATCAGCCGATGGCCGTGTTATTCCTATGTTCCTCTCCCAGGCGCTCGACGAGCTGCCACTTACGATATTTGGCGACGGCTCCCAGACACGGAGCTTTTGCTACGTCGACGATCTGATCGCCGGCATACTCGCAGTTATGGCGAGCGATTTTGCAGACCCGGTGAACCTCGGTAACCCCGACGAAATCACCATGCTCGACCTCGCTCGGGAGATCATCGCTCTCACCGGCTCACGCAGCAAGATCGTTAACGATCCTCCCAAGCCAGACGAGCCGCGACAACGCCGACCAAATATCGACCGCGCCCGGACCCTGATCGGCTGGGAACCGGAGATTGGCCGGGCTGAAGGCCTCCGTCGGACTTTGAAGGATTTTCAACTTAGGCGGCAAAGCGCTTCGACGCAGCCTGTCTCCTGAACCACAAGTCGCCGAACTCGTGCCACAGCTAGTGGCCGGCCACAGGTTCAATGAGTCTCTGGGCGCAACTCGGCGAGATAGGCATTGGTGATCTTCATTATCTCGGCCATTTTGGCAGGCCGTAGCTTATAGTGGATGTCAGCCAACTCCCGGATTACAGCGTTCCTGTACTGAAATGCCCGTTGGCGAGTCGCCGTGGAACGGCAGAAGAAGACGCCTCTCCTGTCAATGACGATGGGAAGCGGCCGCTGCGCCCCCGAGGAGAAAGGAGATTCTTCGACGTCACTTCTCCCTTCCTCAAACCGCTCTGGCTTGCCTGTAGCGGCGTGCCTATACAGGTAGCGAAAATCGTCCTCAACTCCCACTCCGCTATTCTCGTCGTGAAAAAATTTGATGATGGCATAGAGCGCCCGGGTGATGCGCCTGTATGCTGCTTCCCAGACGTCGTCGTCGGCCCTTCCAGGTAGACCCTCCTTGTCACTCGAAGGGGCTGCACGCAGTATGTCGAGATACGCCACAGGGGCAATTGAATCATTCTCCATGAGCCTATCGAGCAACGCGTTCAGTTCAGCTATCGCACATTCTCCTGCCGCCAAACGCGAGGAGCTCTCGGGATTAAGTAAGTAGTCGATCGCCCACAGATCCTGATCTCGATAGGAACGAATCCAGTTGAGCACGATATCCTCGAGCATCCAACGATAATGGATGAAGATCAAGGACATGAACATTGCCGGTAGACCAGGGTGCTGGGGAATGTCTGCGGTGTCACTCAAAGTCCAAAAGTCCTCGTTAGCCTGGAACCAGACGATGCCATCTTCCGCTGCTCGGGGAGCCAGAGACTGGGTGGGCCTGACGAACTCACACACCAATCGCCAAGCAGTAGAATCAAGTTTCGATGTATCCTGTCTCGAGCAGAAGTCGCGAATTTTTTTCGATTTCCCGCGAAGTCCCGATGTAAATTCTTGGAACTGAGGGAAGTCTATCTCCTTGTGCCAGATCGCTGGCTTTGCCGAGGCAGCAAAAAAGCGAAATATATAGACTAGGAACAAGCGCATTGTAATTTCGCGATATAGACCAACTTGACGAGGATCTCCTACAGGCGCGTCTTCAGGAAAGTACTCTGATAGCGACTCGATCTGGGTAAGCATGTACCAGAGAAAGACTTCCCAGTCATTGCGGAAGATGCTTGTCAAGAGCAGAAGGTCCGCTAGGACCTCCTCGGCTTGCATGGCGACCTGATAGGAATCGATGGGCTGAGCATTCTTCTCTGCTGGAATCAGGGAAGTGAAGGCCTGCCATCGCCGAACAGCCTGTTCATCGTCCGTCTGGAACATCCAGCGTAAACAGGACGGAGGTACAGTCCGCGACCGGCCGGCTCGGTCTCCCTTGGGTCGTTCACCGTATTGCAGGTAGAGATGTCCCATTTCGTGGAAGAGGACGACTAACGACTCCGGGTAGAGAAGATGAAACGAATTGAGCTCTACCGAAAAAACACGACTGGGATGTACCTGAGGACGGCTGGAGACGGAAATCAAAGGAAAGCCAGCGATCTTATCGAAACCGACGAACGTCTGAGTAAAACAATCTATGATGCACTGGATTGTGTCGAGAGGTGTCACTGTGTGGGCCTTGAACTCCAGCGTTGCTTCAGTATTTTCAGAGTGCACATGCGAGGCTTGAAAACGCGCTTGGAACGCATGATTGAACTGCCGCAACTCTCTGGAGATATGTTCCGCGACCGGCCGATGGTCGTCGCCACGGCCAGCTGCGGCCCTCTCGATCTGCCGTGTAATCAGTAGGAGCGGAAGATAGAGATCGATATATTGTGAAAACAAACTAGGGTTCTGCAGGAACGAATAAAATGGTTCGAGAGTGTGTTCGAGTGAGATCTGGAGGGGTTTCGGCATCTGGATGCGGCGGCAGCTCTCGACGAGGACCGCAGGCGCCTCCCCCGGAGCTGCTCGCTTGAATTTAAAAATCCGCGGGAGATTGCGACGGAGGGTCTCGAAGGGATCGGTGAAAGTCGGTACTGGGCGGAGAACGATCTGGCTGCAGATGGCCGTCTTGGATGAAACGACAAGATCGCGGAAAGGCGAAAAGACATCCTCCAGCTGTTGGGTATCTGGGCCCGCCGCATCTGCTTGGCGAGGAGCGCGGGCATGTATGATCTTCTGCAGGCGGGCCAAAAGCCGCCCGCTTGAAGCCGCGTCTCGGAACTGCTTGAAGAAGAAGTCGTGCTGCCCGAGGACCACCTCGCCAGCCTGCCCTTTCTCCTGCTCAAAGACTTCAGAGAACTTCTGGTGGAAAGCATAATCCAATCCTGGCCGAAGTGAAAAGCCCGACAGGCATCCCGCGGTGTCCTCCCGCATATCGTCGACAATTCGGTCGATGGCGGGTTCGATTTCCACCGACGCGGTGCGCCCAAGATATTTGGACCCGATGGAATGCTTCCCTAGGCGTTCCTGGAAATCTCTCTTGACTGCAGAAAAAAAGTTGGCGTCGGACATAGCATCCTGAAGCGGCAGCGCGCCCCGAAGTCTTCTGCAGATCCCGTAATCGATGCCAGGCACCGTCTCCGTGTGTGAGAAGAGTGGAATCTTATCGATGACCTCGGCCAGGTCGCTGCGATCCAAACCGTAGGCGTGGAGGCCTTGAGCCAGATTTGCGATTCTGGCAGAGAGAGTTGCTCCGAAACCATCAGAGTCCTGGAGGTCGACGAGGCGCAGCGCTCGGATTCTGTTCCACACGAAAGCCAGCATCCGCTCGAAGCTCGAGCCATGGACGAGGAAAGTCAGTTCATTCCATCCGTAGGTATCGAGGATCGCGAGAGTAATGAGGTCTTCGTCAGAGGTCGGATCGGATGTGCGGCGAAGCACATTGATCTCATCGAGATAATGGGAAAAGTGGATGTTTAAAAGCCCTTGGAGATCCTTCCCGAATAGCATCTGAATCATAGGATGAATCTTTGCGTTGCAGATGAAAATGTAGGGAAGTAGGGGGGAGCAGAGCTCAAGGCTACCACAGAGCTTCCGGTCGGTCGATCCTGTACAGGTACGAAGCCCAAAGATGTTCTGGGTCGCACTAATGTCGCGTTGCGTTGAAAGTTCGGAAATAATTTCGACGCTGTCGCAAAGCTGGAGGATCGCCAAGTCGAAGAACCCGAATACCTGGTATATGCGCGGCTGGTAGTGCCAGCGAAAAAGGCGGCGGTACTCGTCGTCTTCCGGGTAAGACGTGCTATCGGGAGAAAATTCCTCAACCGAAAAATCTCGGACAGATTGCTTGTAACGCGCTGATACGCTTTCGACCCCCATGAATTGGCGCGCGATGGTCAGAAAAGAGCCGGCCGTAGGACCCTTTTGTAGCAGATTGATGAGGACGCCGTCGTAAATTAGATTGTTCATGGCGAAAAATGTGGGAGCCGCTATTGGGGATCACCCGTCAGAACCTCGAAGTGACCTGCGATACGCCGAAGGTCACTAAGGATCCTTGGGATCTCTTTCTCCAGCTTTGTTCTCTCTTTCGCGGATAGGTAACCCCGTAGCCTACTCTTGAGCTGCTTGAGTTGGGAGAGGAGATCTCTTCGCTGCGTTCGCTTCTCTTGGATCATGCTGATGACAAGGTCGCGTTGCGTCTGTCGCTTTTTATCATCGAGGCGAAGGAGGTCTACCATGAAGGCCCCGCAGTCAGTATGGGTCTTGATCCTGGCACCCCGGAATTGTAGATGATCTGCCATCTGATGATCGCAAGGATTTGGGATGAAAAGATTTGAGAGCGGGGAGAATTTGTATTTTCGCCGATTGCACTTTCTGCAGGCGTAGAAGAGATTCTGCCAAGCAGCAGTATACTCGGGAAATTCTTTCCGGGGGAGATAATGGTCTATCTCATACACAGCGCTGCCCAGGGTATCGGGCATTCGGCAGTAAACACACTTCCCGTGAAAAGCAAGCCTGAGCTTTGGTCTGTATTTTTTGTAGTCTTTGAATGGACCTGGATCAGGACCACGGTCATGGCGATTAGCTGGGAATCGAAACGGGTTACGTATCATGGAGTGGAGAGAACGGGCGAGACACCCATCAGGTAAGACCGAACCTCTTCTTGCGCTTCAGCGCGCGCGCCCGGATGCTCTGGCTCTGCTCCGAAATGTTTTCAAGTTGTTCGAGTTGATCGACAGAAACGGAGGGTAGAAGTCGATCTAGCCGCTCAGTCAAGGCAGCCAGCCGTTCTCGATCGTTGGTGGATACCTTCCCACTCGTATATTTCCGAACCAGGAGCTCCGTGCGTTCTTGGAGGAGGTCATCGGTCAGTAGGTCGATCTCAGAGGGCGGAAGCAAGTCCGGATAGACGACCACCTCCGTAGACGGCGCTGACCTCGATCGGGCCTTAGCGCTGCGCCACCTCTCTGTCCGCAAGGTAGTGGCTGGTTCTGAGCCTTCGCCCGTCGCGAGTTGACAGTTCACCTGGTAGATCGATGCGAGGCGCACAGCGAGAGTCGTGGCCGTGATGTCTTCGGCGAAGACGTCGACATCGCGGTAAGGCAGCTCCTTGCCGACCGGGTCGAGATCCTCATGCAGCTTATACCGTAATGAAGACCGGACACCCTCTATCGTGCGACGAACGACTCGGTCGAGCGAACTTCCTTCCCAGGACTCTATCTGCTCCGCGGGAGCGAGAACGGTGCGCAACCCCACCCGGGTAAAACTTTCGATGATGACCTTGCGACCGAGAGAGCCGCGGATGGCGAAAAGGCGGTCGTGAAACTCTGGGAATCCTTCGAAATGGCGGGTTTCGAGGCCGATGACCCCGACGGTGCCCCGAGAGGCGATCCGGGCTGCCCACTCGCCGCCAGGCGACAAAAAAGCGACGTGCGGAGTTCCAATGGGACCTTCCAGCGGGTATTCTTGGCGTAGCAACTCGTTTAGCTCCTTCCTGAGAAACGCAGGAGGCGCGGCGAAGTGAAGCTCACAGACCACCAAGCGGAATGAGGGAGCTAGTCTCATCACGGGCTGATCCAAGATCTGGTGCACGACGGAGTTGCCCAGTTTGGCGCTGGTTGGCAAGAGGGCCAAAGGCTCCATAGGGCGCCTCTGACCTTTACTCTGCGCCTCGTCCTCGGAGATGCCTGAGCGCAGGTCGCGAGCGATCTTTTTGAGGGGATGCAGTTGCTCGCGTGTGCTGTTGCGCTGCGGCGGGTCATCTTTCGGGCGACTCATACCCCTCCTTCATTGATACGTTTCACCCCGTTTGAGTGTCCAAATCTACCGCCGGCTGTCCCTGCGTCAGCACCCGTAGCCGAGAGGATACATGACGCCCAAGACAGCCGCAGGGGGACAGCCCGCATTGTTCCCGGGCACCCCAATTGCAGCTTTTACCACCTTGGTCCCTCCCGCGCAAGCTGCAAGTTACAGACTCTCAAGGGGACTTCCTTAGTCTACTGCGATCTCCTGGAAGATACAAGTTCGAGGGGAATCCTCACCCAAACTCCACCACCGCCGCCGCCTGCTCCCTCCCCACCCGCCCCACCTCGATCTCGGGGCGGCGCGCCAGACGCGCTGCCCCTCGGCCAGGCGACCGCCCAGTCCATGTGGGCGACGATCTCCGCCGGGACGATCTCGCCCGTATCCGTACAGTATCGAAGCTCTCGGCGCCAAGCCCCTCACGTAGTCTTGATGTGGTAATTAATCGACTCAACCCCGAACGCCGGAGCCTTGGCGTCTTCGCTGAAGATGATGTCGTAGATCTTGTTGCCCTGGGAGGAGAGCGCCGAGTGGTAGTACTGGAGAGTTTTGCCTTTGGGGGTCGCGTAGGTCTTCGTGCTGAGGGTCACGACCGCGGCGTCGAAGTTCGCCTTGGCGGTCTCGACGTCGAGCCGCGTCTTGCCTCCATCGGTTGGCCCGCCGTGCCCGGTATTGTAGGCAATCTTGTAGCTCGGCCAGCCTTTGACCTCGGCTTCGAACGAGGCGACGACCTCGGCGCTGCTCAAGGTGGTGACCGCCGGCGCGGCGGCAGGTGCCGCGGCGGGGGCTGCCGCTGGCGCGGCGAGCTGCAGGACGTGCAGCGGGGTCACCATCCGCTGCGCCGGCCGGTGGGGCGTGTGGAGCGGCGGCGGGGCCACGCGCTGCGCCGGCCGCGGTGGCTCCGGGAGCTTGGCTTGCGCCGCCCGGAGGAGGGCGGCCTGGACGTGCGAAGCAACCCGCACCCCTGGCCTGGCAGGCACCACCGGCGGCTTCTCTAAGGGCATTCTTGGATACTACCCCCGACGGTGCCACGGGGCAAGGTCACTCGAATTCCTTCTTCGCCGCCGCCTGCTCCACCCCCACCCGCCCCACCTCGACGTCCGCCACGACGAAGTTCTCCCCCCGGACCGGCGAGCCGGCCAGGCGGCGGAGCTGGTTGAGCTGGCCGACGTGGGTGAGGGCGTCGGCGATGGGGCCCTGGAAGAGGCGCTCCAGGGGGAGGCCCAGCGGCTGCTCGGTGGCGAGGAGGGTGTCGAAGCGCGCCAGGGCGGTGAAGAAGCGGTCGACCTCCACGGTCCAGGAGACCGGCGGGGCGGCGCGCCAGACGTGCTGCCCTTGGGCGAGGCCGACCGCCCAGTCGAA